>JAILHZ010000056.1 GCA_024695545.1 Clostridiales bacterium | reverse complement strand
GGTGTTGACATATGAAAAGGGCGTTGTATAATGAAATTAGTCAAAGAAAGTCAAAGTCAAATGTCAAAGATTAAAATTTGACGTTATACAGATAGAGATTATCGGTTTGTGATGCGGGTTTTCCGCGCGATAGGAGATGAGAGGGTATGGCAAGATTAGTCGATGTGATCGAGATGATGATCAAGGAGATGCTCGATGAGAATAACGGAGCGGCGGTAATCAACCGAAGCGATCTGGCTGAGCGGGTGAACTGCGTGCCATCCCAGATCACGTATGTTATCTCGACGAGATTCACGAACGGGCAGGGCTACATCGTAGAGAGCCGTCGCGGTGGCGGCGGACAGATCCGTATCTCGCGTGTGCAGAGGATGCCGGGAACGAGCTATCTGATGCATACGATCAACTCGCTGGGTGAGACGATCTCGCAGCAGGAGGCGGAGATCTTCCTGCTGAACTTCGTGGACTACGGAGTCATGGACCAGAAGACCGCAAGACTGATCAAGGCGGCGATCTCCGACAAGGCGCTGTCGGGTATCGATTCGGATAAGAAGGCATCTGTAAGAATGGATATCTTCAAGAATATGCTGATCAGCCTGATCACGAACTAGCGGAGCCGGCCTGCGGCGGAAGAATCCTGCCGGCAGGGAAGCGGAAATACGAAAGAAAGGAAAGACCGCCGGGCAAGGAGAACCGGCTGTGAACGGGAGTATAAGAAATGAAATGTCAACGTTGTAAAGAAAGAGAAGCGAACGTGAAGATCATGAAGCAGACTGCGGGAAAAGCACCGCAGATGCTCATGCTCTGCGATGAATGTGCAAGAGAACTCGGCATAGCGATGCCGGGAAACCTCATGAACGGAGGGATCTTCGGATCAGGCCTGGGCGGCGCACTCGGCGCGATGACAAACCCGCTGGATATGCTGGCAAGTGCTTTTGAAGCACCATTCGGACTGGGACTTGAAGGACTCGAAGGAAGTGACGAAGGGGCAAGCTGCCCGACCTGCGGTATCACGCAGAGCCAGTTTACCAAGAGCGGATTCCTCGGATGTCTGGACTGCTATAAGGTTTTCGCGCAGTCGATCGACCCGATGTTCCTGAGAACGCAGATGGGCTCGAAGCACGTGGGAAGATCCCCGGGATTGTCGGATGAGATCAGTGTCCCTGCGGATATCGAGGTCCCCGGAAAAGAAGAGAACGAGGCGCCTGTCTTTACGCAGGTAGAGACGAAGGCGGACGAGCAGCCGGACGAAGAGAAGGCCAAGAGCCTCCTGATCCTTGAGAAGGAACGTCTTCTGAAGCAGGCCGTAAAAGAGGAGAACTATCTCGAGGCCGCGAAGATCAGAGATGAGATCCAGGCATTAAAGGGAGAGGAGGATGCGAAATGAGCTGGTATTTAGAAGCAGGAAATGACAGTGATATCGTTCTGTCGAGCCGCATCCGTCTGGCCAGAAACCTTAAGGGGATGCCGTTCCCGAACCGGATGAACGATATCAGCCGGAGAAAGGCACTCGAGCAGATCTCGGAGGTGCTTTTGAAGAAACCGGATACGGATCTGATGAGACTGGATATCGCATCTCTCCCCGAGACGGACAGAAGGGCGCTGATCGAGAACCATCTGATCTCCGAGGAACTGGCGAAGGGGCAGGAAGGCCAGAGCGTCTTTATCTCGAAGGACGAGAACATCAGCGTGATGGTCAACGAAGAAGACCATCTCCGCATCCAGGTCATGGCACCGGGATTTGCGCTGGAGAATACATACAAGCAGGCGGAGGAGCTGGCGATCTATCTGGAAAAAGCACTTCCGATCGCGTACTCGGATAAGTACGGATTCCTGACGGCGTATCCGAGTAACACGGGTACCGGACTTCGAGCATCCGTGATGGTGCATCTTCCGGTGATCACGAGTATCGGGAAGATGCAGAACCTCGCGGATTCCCTCTCGAAGGCGGGATATACGGTAAGAGGCGTGTACGGCGAGAACAGTAAGCCCGCCGGCAACATCTACCAGATCTCTAACACGATCACGCTGGGTATCTCGGAGAATAAGACGCTTCAGAACTTTGCGAAGATGATCAACGAGGTTATCGGCCTGGAGAGAAAACTCCGGAAGGATAACTACGAGAAGAACAAGGACCGTCTGGAAGATAAGGTGTACCGCTCGCTGGGTGAACTGACCTATGCGAGGATGCTCTCCGAGGGGGAGGCCATGAACCGCTTAAGTGATCTGAGGCTCGGCGTGGCGTGCGGCTTCATGAAGGACGTCGATGAGAGGCAGCTGATGCTTCTTCTCAATACCATAGGCGATGCGTCAGTGCAGAAACGCTGCGGACAAGTGCTTTTGCCGAAGGACATCGTCACAAAGAGAGCCGAATTCGTAAGAGAAGTGCTCTTGAAAAAAGAAGAGAAAAAGAACGAAAATGTATAAGGAGGAAACCCTATGAACATATCGAAAAGAACAATGGAGATGCTCTCGCGTGCGCATATGTATGCGGCATCTTTTAACCTTAATTTCATCGGTACGGAACACATTCTTCTGGCGCTCTCGGATGCGAGCATGACGCCGGTCGATGAGATCCTGAGCCGTTATGGTGTCGGACAGAACGTCGTCATGGGCGAGATCGTAAAGATCACAGGCCGCGAGCCGGGTGCTTTTGTCGAGAGAGAAGGAGACCCGAACGAGATCTTCACACAGTGCACGAACCGCACCAAGAGACTTCTGTACCTCGCTGAATTCCTGACAAAGAAAACGGGAAAGAATGTAGTCGAGCCGGAGCATGTGCTTCTGGCGATCCTGAAGGACGGACAGTGCACGGCGTTCCGTATCCTGGCATATCACGACTTTGACGCGAAGGAGGCGGCAGAAGACCTGATCGATATCCTGCGTGAAAGAGCACGCGAGGAGAACGCAGACTTCGACGATGACGATGTCGATGAGGAGGATCGCGAGGACGAGGAAGAGGACGACGAGGATACAGCAGATGAAGATCCGGTCGCAAAATTCTTCGGCGGTGAAGCCGCGTCCCGTCGCGGAAGAGCTTCGGGCAAGCGTGCGGAAGGTAAGGGCAAAGGCAAGGACGGCAGCAAGACGAAAGTCCTGGATAAGTACTGCAAAGACCTGACAGCAGAGGCGAAGGAAGGCCGCATCGATCCGGTCATCGGACGTGAGGAAGAGATCTCCCGAGTCATGCAGATCCTTGTAAGAAGAACGAAGAACAATCCGGTCCTCATCGGTGAGCCGGGTGTTGGTAAGACCGCGATCGCGGAAGGACTTGCCGCCAAGATCGTCAACAACGACGTTCCGGGTCTTCTTGCAGGAAAGCGTGTCATGTCGCTCGACCTGGCATCGATGGTTGCCGGAACCAAGTTCAGAGGTGAGTTTGAGGAGAGATTTAAGAAAGGCCTCGAAGAAGCAACCAAGGCCGGCGATGTGATCCTTTTCATCGACGAGCTGCACACCATCATGGGCGCAGGTAATGCCGACGGTGCAATGGATGCCGCGAACATGCTCAAGCCGCTTCTGGCAAGAGGCGAGCTGCATGTCATCGGTGCAACCACACTGGATGAATATAGAAAACATATCGAGAAAGACTCCGCTCTCGAGCGCCGTTTCCAGCAGGTTCTTGTTAAGGAGCCGAGCACGACCGATACGATCCTGATTCTGAAGGGTATCCGAAGCAAGTTCGAAGAGCATCACGGCATCAAGATCCCGGACGATGCAATCGACGCGGCAGTTATCCTGAGCAGCCGTTACATCACCGATAGATTCCTGCCGGATAAGGCGATCGACCTGATCGATGAGGCGGCATCGAGACTCCGCATCAACGCTTCTACCGAGCCGGATGAGACGAAGAAGATCGGTGAACGTATCAACGAGATCATGCGCCTGAAGCAGGAAGCCGTGAATAACCAGGACTTCGAGACCGCGCAGAAACTCAGAGATGAGGAGACGGTCCTCGAGGAGAAACTCAGCACACTTCGTCAGCAGGTCGTAAGCTCCAAAAAGGATCTGGCGCTGACGCCGGATGACATCGCAGATATCGTAGCCCGCTGGACAGGCATCCCGGTCAAGAAGATCACCGAGAGTGACGCCGAGCGTCTGAAGACTCTCGAAGAGGAACTGAAGAAGCGTGTTATCGGCCAGGATGAGGCGGTTACCGCCATCTCCAAGGCGATCAGAAGAAGCCGTCTGGGTCTTAAGGATCCGAAGCGTCCTTCCGGTTCGTTCATCTTCCTCGGTACTACCGGTGTTGGTAAGACCGAGCTGGCAAAAGCACTGGCAGAGGTCATGTTCGGTAATGAGAATGCCCTGATCCGTGTTGATATGTCCGAGTATATGGAGAAGCACGACTCGGCAAAGCTTATCGGTTCGCCGCCGGGCTATGTCGGTTACGAAGAGGGCGGACAGCTTACAGAGAAAGTACGCCGTCAGCCGTATTCGGTAGTGCTCTTTGATGAGATCGAGAAGGCACATCCGGAGATCTTCAACTCTATGCTGCAGATCCTCGATGACGGCCGTCTGACAGATGGTCAGGGACGTGTCGTTGACTTTAAGAATACGATCATCATCATGACATCGAACATCGGTGCCAGAATGCTGACCACATCCGCAGGACGCCATATCGGATTCTCTATCCCGACAGAGAAGAAGACGGATGATCCGTTCTTCGATGAGGCGGATGCAGATAAGCTCTACGGCGGTAAGTCCTACAGCGAGGCAAAAGAACTTGTTCTCGAGGAACTGAAGAAGGCCTTCAATCCGGAGTTCATCAACCGTGTTGATGAGATCATTTTCTTCAGAATGCTCGGCAAGCAGTCGATCCTCAAGATCGTCGACCTCCTTACTGAGAGCCTCAGCAAGCGCGTCAAGGAACTCGGCATCGAGATCGAGCTGACCGATGCGGCAAGAGAACTCCTTGCGAAGAAGGGCTACGACCCGCAGTACGGTGCAAGACCGCTCAAACGTGTCATCCAGTCTATGGTTGAGGATAAGTTCTCCGAGGCACTTCTCGACAGAACTGTTGAAGCCGGTTCCACCGCACTTGTCGATGTGGAGAACGATGAGATCGTGATCCGCAAGAAGGAAGCGGAAGCCAAGATCCCGGCCATGGCAGAAGCAGAAGAGTAATCTTCGGAAAGTGGTGCAGCTGTGAGTTCTGAAGCAGGTCGGATCAAATTGAAGGAAACCCCGGAGAGTCTTTCTCCGGGAAGATTCGGGATCAGTGGAAGTGTCCTGAAGTTGATCGCAGTCATTTCGATGCTGATCGATCACACGGCGGGATACTTCCTGTCCCATTACGCCTTCGCGAACAAGGTGCTACTGGAGATCATGGGACATAAGATCACCCTTATGGTGATTCTTAGAAAGTTCATCGGAAGACTGGCTTTTCCGATCTTCTGCTTCCTGATCGTGGAGGGATTTCTCCACACGAGAAGCCGCCTGAAATATGCGCTGAGCCTGGGTATCTTCGCAGTGCTTTCGGAGGTCCCGTGGGATCTTCTGCATAGAGGTCAGTACTTCAACATGAAGACGCAGAATGTTCTCTTTACGCTGCTCTTTGGTCTCCTGGGCATATGGGCGCTGGAGTACTTCAAGGAAGAGAAGTGGAAGAGCATCCTGATCCTGGTCGGACTTCTTATGGTCAGCAGCTATGCGCACGCTGACTACGGTGTGAAGGGATACGGACTGGTCGTGGCTCTGTACGGACTTCGCGAAAGCAGGCTCCTGCAGGCGATCGTCGGATCCGCACTTACTTCCTGGCGTGCAGGAATCGCCTTTATCCCCATCGCTTTTTATAACGGGGAGAGAGGTTTTATCAAAGGAAGGATCGCGAAGTATTTCTTCTATGCTTTTTACCCCGCGCACATACTCGCACTGTACCTGTTGCAGAGGGCTGTGTTCTGATTTTAAAACCATATGAAAACCCCGTTCTGACGAAGCCGCCGGAACGGGGTCTTTGTTTTAATGCTTAAGATCTATCAGATCTTCTTCACCGGGACGAGCTCGATGTAGCCGCGCTCACCGCGGGGCTCAAGCTGGATACGCGGATTCTTGTCATCCCAGGCATATCCGATGAACTCCGGGTTATACTTCTTCTCGGCATCCCAGATCTCTACGATGGCTTTCTCGTAGTGTTCTTCCTGGAACGGCTCGCCGCGGAAGAGAAGATAGGTGGAGGCAGGAAGATCGATGACCTCGAATCCTTCCGGGATCTTACCGTCATAGTCAGGCTCGACCTCGACACCCTGGACATACTCGTTCGTGACCGGCTTTCTCAGGTGCTCCGGAAGCCACAGACAGACCGGTTCTCCGCTTAAGGACTTGATGCTCGTCAGAAGACCCCATACATCACAGCCGACTTCCTCACAGTAGCTCCAGTATTCTGTCGCCTTGATTCCTCTCTTGATGATGACCTTTCTGGCCGGCTTCTCAATTACCTGAATAAATACATTTCTGATCTCACTCATTTTATCTACGTTCCTTTCTTTCTCCATAATCAGCGAAGGAGTGAAGAGCCAGATCGGGACCGGGCTTGTGGAGTACTCTTTCGGGTTACAGCCGAATTCACGTCTGAATGCACGCTGATAACCGTCAACACTTCCGAATCCCGTATCGGTGGCGACATCAAGAACGGACACATCTTCATCTCTCAGACGGAGCGCTGACTTCGAAAGCTTCAAGCGCCTGATATACACTGCCGGAGTCATGTCGAGGTACTCAATAAAGAGCCTCCTCGCGTACCACGGAGAGAAAGATGAGGCCTTCGCAAGATCCGCGGGCGTGATCTCTTCGCTGAGATGCTCACTGATATAATCCTGCATGGCTCTGACCGCTTCTCTGTGTTCGTCCACTTGGCTTACCTCCTTTGTGAGCACATCTTACTCGAAAGGATCTTTTTGATTCTCGACTTTTTTTGCTCAGTATTTTTTTCGGGGTCAGCTGATGTTGTTTACGATACCGACCGATACATAGTTATCTAAAATGGCGCGCAGATCCGTTCCCTCGTCGGCGTGGTCTCTGTCTACCCAGTGGATCGAGTAGCGCTTTCCGCCGCCGGGCAGTTCTTCTTCCACCCGGTATGTATCGACATAGGGTGTGTTCATGCTGACCTTGCAGTTCCAAAGGATCCCCTTGCAGTCCTCGGGCGGACAGTCCGGGAAGTTGACGTTGATCACCTGTCCGTGTTTAAGGAATGGTCTTTCCTTGGAAAAAGCACCTGCCTTTTCGGGAGTGAGAAGGGCCTTCAGGATCACGGGCAGGTATTTTTCGGTGATCCTTCTTCCGTGGCCGTTGCTTCTCGGATCATTCCGGAAGCCTTCGGAAAAAGCAATGACCGGATAGCCGCACATCGCGGCGTCAAGAGCAGCACCTACGGTGGCGGAGTACTGGATATCCGTGCCGACATTAAAGCCGTTGTTGATCCCGCTGAAAACGATATCCGGTTTCTGCGGCATGACACAATTACTGCCGATGCGGAAACAGTCGGAAGGAAGTCCCGTGCAGGAGAAGGCATGGATATTATTCTTTTTCCAGTCTACCGGATATACATCCAGGGGCTTATCGATCGTAAGGCTGTGGGAAGCGGCGCTCCTTTGTCCGTCCGGTGCGACGACCCATACTTCTCCGTATTCCGAAGCGGCCCCGGCCAGATAGAAAAGACCGGAAGATTCGATTCCGTCGTCGTTTGTGATCAGTATCCTTAACTGCTTTTTCATCATTATTTCTCCCTATGAGAATTCTGTACACTAATTATCTCATAATAAACTTCACCTCTTTATTTCGTTTTTCTGATTTTTTGCTTTGGCATATTATTTCATTTTTACTGTCCCAATATTGGGATTGACAAAACGAATGTTCGGTCTTAAAATGCAATTTGCAAAGAGAACATAAATTCGCTTATGAGGGAGGAACCGGGTATGGATACGGATTTGGAATACATCTACGACGGCACTTTTGAAGGCTTTTTATGCTGCATTTACGCGAGTTATGTCAGAAGAGAGATCCCGAAATATATCTATGTGGAAGAAGGTCTTCCGCTTCTGGGAGAGACGGCGACCTGGATCCCGACGGAGTGGGAGAAGGCGCAGAGTGTGTACCGTTCGCTGAGTCAGAAGATCGGTATGGAGGCACAGGATATCGTCCGGGATGTTTTTCTTACCCATCTTCCGGACAAGGAGATGACCCTGTTCAGGTATATCCGGCTGGGATACTGGATGGGACGGAGAATACTCTTTGAGGGGAATACCGAGGAGCGCGAATCGTACGGGAAGGTTTCCGTTCCGCAGGAGGGAGAGGATCTGATCCGGCTGATCCTCGAGGCATACAGGAACTACCGTGCGGAGGTGAAGAACATCGAGGGGAGACTCCGTTTCCGTTCCTTCCCGGATGTCATGATCTCCTGCATCACACCGAGAAATCTGGTGCTTCCGGGGCTGGCGGACTACTTCGAGAAGAGACTGGGGGATACCAGCTTCCTTATTTACGATAAGACGCATCAGATGGCGGCAGTCCACCGGGAAGAGGGCACCATGGTGACCCGGATGAGAAGCCTGCATCTTCCTGTTCTTTATGATGAGGTGAACGTATATGAGAACCTGTGGAAGCCCCGTTATGAGAACATCCATATCGATACTCCGATGAATCAGAGATATGCGCTGAATGAGATGCGTAAGAGGCTCTGGTGTGAGGTGATGGATGCGTGACAGATCAGCCCGGCAGAGAGCGTTATTCCTGAGCTTCTTCCGCTGCCTTGCGATCAGCGATCTGCGCAGGGAGCTTGTTGTTCGACAGGGCATACAGGAAGTGGAGTGCGAAGGGGAGACTGGTCAGGCATGTCAGAATATCACTGACCGGATAGACCGCTTCGATACCGTGGATCCCGAAGAAATAGGGGAGAAGAAGGATGCACGGGATGAAGTAAATGCCCTGTCTGAGGCAGGAAAGGAAGGATGCCTTGAAGCGTTCGCCGATCGACTGGAAGGTCATGTTGCACATGACGTTGACCGTCAGCATCGGAAGGATAAATGCCTCGAGGCGGAGTGCGCGGGTACCGATGGAGATGACCTCCGCATCGTCAATGAATAGAGGAACGAGCTGCGGAGCGAAGATAAAAAGCGGGACAGCAAAGGCAAGCATGACAGCCGTGCCGAAGATCCAGGTGAAAGTGAAAGCGGTCTTCATGCGGTCCCACTTTTTGGCTCCGTAGTTGAAGCCGAGGACCGGCTGGTATCCCTGGCCGATACCGAGGATGACACAGAAGATCAGCATGGTGACCTTCGAGAAGATGCCCATAGCAGAGAGCGCTGCGTCACCGGCGATCCCGCCGCCCTGAAGATTCAGGAAGATCGTGGAGATACTTGCCAGACCCTGACGGAGCAGGGAAGGAAGACCGGTAAACCAGATGTTGCCGTGGAACGACAGATCCCTGGAGAAGTTCGAGAAACTGAGTTTGGCGATATTCTTCTTCAGAAGTACAGGGATCAGGAGCAGACAGAAAGAGATGAACTGGGAGATGAGGGTAGCAATAGCCGCACCGGCAACTCCCATGTCGAGGACGTTAATCAGAAGCGGATCCAGGAAGATATTCAGGACGCCGCCGAAGCCGATGCCGATCATGGAGAAGACAGCTTTGCCTTCCCATCTCCAGAGGTTGTTAAGAACGTAGGTGCCCATCATGATCGGGGCGCCGAAAAGAATATAGCGGGCATAGGTTTTCGCATACGGCATAGCCGTCTCTGTGGAACCGAGCATGTTCATGATCGGTTCAAGAAAGATCATACCAAGGGTCGTGATCAGGGCACCGATACCGAGTGCGGAGAAGAAACTGGTGGACAGTGCTTTTCCTGCGGTATCCTTATCCTTCGCACCGAGCGAACGGGAAATAAGGGATCCGGCACCCATGCCGAGTGTAAAGCCGATCGCCTGGATCAGGGCCATGAGTGAGAATACGACACTGACGGCACCGGACTGGCTCTTGCCGAGCTGGGATACGAAGTAGGTATCTGCGGTGTTATAGATTCCGGTTACGAGCATGCTGACCGTCGTCGGGATCGCCAGCTTTAAGATCAGGGGGCGGACCGGCGCTTCAGTCATTCTGCGGAACTGTTTCTGGTCAGATGACGATGCGGACATGATGCAGAGCCTTTCTGTCGGAATAGTGAGATTATGAAAACACCCGTTTTCGAACAGGAAACATTATAGCAAAGGGAGGAAGAAATAGAAAATAAGAGATATTGCATGAAATATCGTGTTTTTTTCGTGGAGTTTCTTTTTAGACCTTCGTTTTTGAATACGAATTGATATACTAGTAGTGAGTGAATCAGACGATTCCATCGTGCAGGGTGAAGGGAGGAGAGATTATGTTTGATAAAATGATCATCCTCATCGGTATGCCGGGTTGTGGCAAGACCACGATCGGCCGTATCCTTGCCCGGGAACTCGGGATCCCTTTCGTCGATACAGATGAACTGATCGCGGAAGCGGAAGGGATGCCACTGGCGAAGATCCAGCAGGAGAAGGGGATGGAGTATTTCCTCTCCGCGGAAGAGGATGCACTCTTCTCGCTGGACGACACACCGAAGGTCGTGGCGACCGGAGGAAGTGCGATCTTCTGTCAGCACGGAATGACATACTTAAGTTCCATCGCGACGATCGTCTATCTGGAAACAGATCTGAATATGCTTATGCGGCGTATGGGCGACCCGAAGAAACGAGGTGTCGTTCTGGCACCGAACCAGACGATCGTGGGTGTCTACCGCGAACGCCGCCCGCTCTATCTGCGGTATGCGGATATCCGCATCCGTACACACCGTACGCGCCCGCAGATCGTGGCACAGAGAGTCATGGCTGTACTGACCGGGCAGGGTCAGGATGAGAAGGAAGGACAGGAAGATGGCAGCTCCGGCAAAGAAGACAGTAGTAAAGAAAACGGCAGCAACTAAGAAGGCTCCGGCAGCAAAGAAAACATCTGCGGGAAAGAAAGCGGCAGCCGCGAAGAAGCAGGAAGAGATGCTTTACGATCTGGCGGACCTTTTCAAGGTGTTCGGCGATTCGACCCGCATCCGCATTCTCTATGCGCTCATGAACGGTCCCCTCTGCGTAAGTGATCTTGCATCGGAGCTGGAGATGAACCAGTCTGCGGTCTCCCATCAGCTGAAGATCCTGAAGCAGAACAAGCTTGTGAAGAATACCCGCGAGGGAAAATCGATACTCTACGAACTGGCGGATGAACACGTCAAGGACATCCTCGAGATCGGTCAGGAACATATCGAGGAGCTGTAAGATCTCATGGACAGAAGACCATCTTTCAGCGCGCTCGACATTATTTCCAAAGTCATCCGTGAACATGTAAGAGAAGGCGACCTCTGCATCGACGCGACCGCCGGCCGCGGTAACGATACGGCGATGCTGTGCGAACTTGTCGGACCTTCCGGGAAGGTTATTGCCTTCGATATCCAGGAAGATGCCGTCGCAAGTACGAAGGAACTTCTTTCGGCAAAAGCACTGTCCAACCGTGCGGAAGTGCACCTGGAAAGCCACAGTGAGATGAGGAAATACGCAGAGCCCGGAACGGTGTCGTGCATCACGTTCAACTTCGGATGGCTGCCGAAGGGCGACCACAATATCTTTACGAAGAAGGAGACCAGCATCCCGGCGATCGAAGCGGGACTGGAACTTCTCAAAGAGGACGGCATCATGACGCTGATCCTCTACTACGGACGCGAGACCGGCTTTGAAGAAAAGGACGCTCTTCTGGAATATCTTCCTACGATCGACAGTTCGAAATATACGGTCGTCGAGATGCCTTTTGTAAACAGAAGCAACTGTCCTCCGATCCCGATACTGATCCTTAAAGGACGATGAAAAAATGATGCTGCGGAGAGTCTAAAGAGAAAGGCAACAGAAAAGAAAGAGACACCGAAGATGAGTACACAGAAAATGATTTCCCGATCAAACCCGAGCCTTCGGATGGACTTCCCGGATCCGGATGTGATCTTCGTAGACGGAGTCTATTACATGATCTCCACCACAATGCATTTTCTTCCCGGAGGACAGATCCTGCGTTCTTATGATCTTCTGAACTGGGAGCATGCGGCCTATGTTTTTGACCGGCTGGACAGCACGGATGCGCAGAGACTCGACGATGATAAATACATCTACGGCAAGGGCATGTGGGCGGCGAGTCTTCGCTATCACAAGGGAACATTTTACGTAGTATTTGTCTGCAACGATACGTGGAAGACTTACCTTTACCGCGCGGAGAAGATCGAAGGCCCGTGGCGTAAAAGTGAGATCGAAGGATTCTATCACGACTGCTCACTTCTTTTCGATGATGACAACAGGATCTATATCGTATACGGTAACCGGCAGATCTATCTGACGGAGCTGAACAGTGAACTGACCGGGCCGAAGGAAGGCGGGCTCAACCGCCTGATCGTACAGGATTCCGAGGAGGCGAGACTGGGCTACGAAGGAGCCCACTTATATAAGATCAACGGCAGATATTATCTGTTCTTTATCCACTCTCTTGCGGAGAGATGGAGACGTGTCGAAGCATGTTTTTCCTCGGATTCGCTCGAGGGAGAATTCACGGGCGGAGACATCTTAAATGACGATATGGGATTCCGGGATTCGGGTGTCGCACAGGGCGGTATCGTCTGTGGCGTGGACGGAACATGGAACGCAGTGCTTTTCCAGGACAGCGGTGCGGTCGGAAGGATCCCTGTCGTGGTTCCGGTCACGTGGGAAGAGAACCGGCCGGTGTTCGGCATTGCGGGAAAAGTACCGCATGAACTGACACTTCCCGTCTCAGATCAGGCCGATGAACCCGCATCCGAAGCAGGTCATTCATACGCGCCGCTTATCGGTTCCGATGATTTTAAATACGGTTTTCTGTGGGGCGAAAAGAAGGATACCGAAGAGTTCAGAAAGAACTTCGGGACATTCGGACTCCGAAGCATCTGGCAGTTCAATCACGAGCCGGATCTTCAGCTGGTTTTCCGTGATGAGGAAGAGGGTAAACTCTGGATCAAAACAGACAAATTAAGTCTGAATATCAACCACGCAAAGAACACACTGACACAGCGCATGATCTATCCCGGATGCACTTCGGAAGTGACGGTCGACGGATCGGAACTCCGCGATGGTGACTGCGCCGGACTCTGCGCACTTCAGGGAGATTACTGCTGGACCGGAATCGAGAAAAGAGACGGGAAATACTACGCCGTGATGTACGCGCATACGAGCACGGAAGGTCCGTGGGATCTAAGTCCGGTCAAGGGAGATCTTGTCGGCGAACGCCTGCTGGATGTGCCCGAGGAAAAAGAAGGAAAAATAGAAATACGCGTCCGCATGAAAGTGCTTTTCGAAAAGGAAAAAGACGAGGCGGAATGCGAGATCTTTACAGACGGAAAATGGGAGAAGACCGGTGCTCCGCATAAGCTCCGTTTCCGTCTGGATCACTTTGCCGGAGTAAGGTTCGGACTGTTTGTATATTCACAGAAGAAATCAGGCGGCCGTGCAGGCTTTTCGGATTTCCGTTTGGAGGAGAAATAACGATGTTTTTGATGCTGTTTGTTTTGTTTCTTACACTGCTTCTGGTAAGCCTCGGCTACCTGTTCATCCGTATCCGGTCGATCTTCCTTAAAGGCGAACCGGCCAAGACGGCATCGAAAGAGATGAAGAAAAAATCGGCACTTCTGGCTGCGGTCCCTGTCGCGATCCTGGCAGTTATCAGCGTGATCCGTCCGTATATCTTCGTGATCCCGATCTTCCATCTGGCCATCTTCTGGGCGATTTTCGACCTTATCTTCCTGCTCGTGAAGAAATTGAGAAAAGGAAAGAAACTGCCGTTCTGGCTTGCCGGAGCGCTGGCGGTTCCGATCACGATCGTCTACATGTCGGTGGCGTATTTCCTGGCGACACACATGTATAAGACAACGTATCAGGTGACAACTTCGAAGGCTGTGGCGCCGCTTCGTATCGCGCTCATCTCGGATTCACACGTCGGCGCCTGCTTCGACGGAGAAGGGTTTGCCGACCGTATTGAAACGATCGGGGAACAGCATCCGGACATGCTCGTGATCGCAGGTGATTTTGTCGATGACGACACGAAGAAAGAAGATATGATCATCTGCTGCCGTGCGCTCGGAGAAATGAAGACGACCTACGGCGTGTATTACTCGCCGGGAAACCACGATGTGGGATACAGCGATTACCGTGATTTCACTTTTGACGATCTGATCGATGAACTGGAGAAGAACGGTGTGCATGTTCTTCTTGATGAAATCGTTGCGGTCGGAGACGACTACTATATCGTCGGACGCAAGGATAAGAGCATGGTGAGAGAGCCGATCTCTGAACTGACGGAGAAGCTCGATAAGTCGAGATATATCATCGCGATCGATCACCAGCCGACGGACTATACGGCGGAAAAAGAAGCGGGATGCGATCTGGTGCTGAGCGGTCATACACACGGCGGACAGATGATCCCGATCCGGCCGCTGGGCGAGCTTTTCGGCGTGAATGATTCTACCTACGGATTGAAGACCCGCGGGGAGACATCCTTCATCGTATCTTCGGGCATTGCCAGCTGGGCGATCCCTTATAAGACGGGAACGATCTCCGAGTACTGCATTATCGATGTCACCTCCGACGGGACTATTGTAAAGGAGACGACGGTTCCGACAACGGAGAGCACCACGGAAGAGACTACCACCGAGACTACTACGGAAGAAACGGCCACGGAAACCACGACGGAGCCGACACTTGATCCGAATATCGACCGGACATGCTTCCCGTATGAAGAACTCGAGCTTCCGGAATTAACGGAACAGCAGCAGAAGATCTACGATGATCTGTGCGAGAAGATCTCTAACTTCGAGCCGTATTTCTATGACAGAAAAGAACTCGGTTTCGATTACATGGATGACATTCTTTATGTTACGGGGCTGGTCGAGGAGCGCCATCTTGAATTCAGAAACTACTTTGACCTGAAAGAGGTATCGGATGATGAGGGTGTTCTTTCGGGTATTCAGATCGAATACTGGTGCAAGTGGGAAGCTGAGGATCCGAGCTATGATATCAACGATGTAAAAGCCGGTCAGGAAGCATTCAATAAGAGAGTGGATGAGATCCTTTCAGGTCTCACGGATGACATGACCGCTTATGAGAAATACCTTTATCTGGCAGAGCAGATCTCGATGAACGAAGACTATGACTATGAAGGAGTTGCCTCTGTTCAGGCCGCGCCGTGGGCGGGAGTCATGGGCGGATACTCGATCTGCGCCGGATACTCCGCGGCGATGGAGTATCTTTGCAAGAAAGCGGATCTTTACTGCATAACGATCTCCGGACTCATCGACAATGTCGGGCATGCATGGAATCTCATCAAACTTCCGGAGGGGACATATCACGTCGATGTCACCTGGGCTGACGGTACCGGTGAAGTAGGGACCGCAGGCTGGTACCGATACTTCGCACTGACTCAGGAGCAGATCCAGGTCGACCATATAATCAATGACGATACGATGGCTACCGGACGGAAAAGATTCATAACGTTCTGAGTTTAAGATGTCGCCTGCCGGGCGACCATGGGGAAGAAATTTTCCTGTTTAATGTGATTGTAAGAAAGAGATGCGGCCTGGTGAAAAGCACCGGCGCCGCAGCCGTTTCCGGAAAGGGTAACGGTGATACATCACAGGAGGAAAAGACCATGAAAAAAGACATGAAGAATGAGAAAGTTTTAAGAGAGTGCGGAGGCATCCCGACAATCGAAGTTAACACCACGACCGAGATCGTATTTATCCTCGACCGTTCCGGCTCGATGAGCGGACTGGAAAGCGATACCATCGGCGGATTTAACTCCATGATCGCAAAGCAGAAAAAAGAGAAAGGCGAGTGCTACGTTACCACAGTGCTTTTCGACTCGATCGTCGAGACTCTGCATGATCGTGTGAAGCTCTCCGAAATCAAGGAGATGACGGATAAGGAGTATTTCGTAAGAGGCTCTACAGCACTTCTTGATGCGATCGGATCGACCATCAAGCACATCAGCAACATCCATAAGTATGCGCGTGAAGAGGATGTGCCGGCGCACACGGTCTTCGTGATCACGACAGACGGTATGGAGAACAGCAGCCGCGAATACTCTTCCGACAAGGTCAAGAAGATGATCGAAAAGAAGAAGGGCAAGGACTGGGAGTTTATCTTCCTCGGCGCGAATATCGATGCGGTCGAGACGGCGAGATCTTTCGGCATCGCGAAAGAAAATGCAGTGAACTACCACTGCGATGCAGCCGGAACGGCGCTGAACTTCGAATGCCTCAGCGAAGCGATCGGAAGTGTCCGAAAGGCAGGAAAGATGAAAGCATCCTGGAGGAAGGCGATCGACGAGGATTTCGAGTCGAGAGGCAACTGAATTTTTTTCACTTAAAATATCTCTGAGTGACTAAAGAGTAATGCACTTTTTCACCCACCTGTTATATTAGAACTAACAGGGGTGAAAAAGTGCTTTTACATGAGGTGTGAGATGAAAAGATTGACAGCAAAAACAGCAGCATTGGTTATGGCCTTTTGCCTCTTGATCCCGGCATCGGGATGCTCCGGAAAAAAAACGGAAAAACAGACAGGTTCAGATCAGCAGTCAGTTGCCACGAAGGCTCTTTCGGAGTCCAAGTCAGGGGACGCTTTCTATAAAGCCGAAGAGATCAAGGTGAATCTCCCGGAACTGGATCCGAACATGAAAGTCCGCTACCGCGCCCTTGGAAGACCTGATCTTCTGGATAATGAGATCGTCTTCGAGTACTGGTGCGAGTATGAGATGAATCAGGACTTGAAAGACAAGGCCGATAAGTACACGATGAATCCGCAGAGTATGAATAAAGACGAAGCGGACAAACTTATGGCGGAGTACGGGAAATACGAGCAGGAAGGAAAGCTCATCTGCAATCTGGACGGGTCAGTCAGGGCACTTCTTCAGACAGAGATCGGAACCAGAAGCGTGACGACACTGTTTAACGGAAAAGACGGGAAACTCATAGCTGCTGTGGATCACTACAGCGGCACGTTAGGTGAGTGTTCAAAAGTGACGCTTGAGGAAGTCAGCGAAAAGGGCGAACTTGTAAATCCAATCCCGCTCGAAGAAACCAATGCGTATTTTAACTGGGGCCGGCAGCTCGAAAACGGCAATTTCGTATGTGTGTCTTCGGACAGGATCTGTGTATTCGATCCTCAGGGCAAGAAGCTCTCTGAGGCGACCTTTTCGGCCGGTATCCAGACGGTGCTGATGCAGGACGGAAGACTCTTTATCTCTGCTGTGGATTGGGATGTGGACGTTATCGGAACCTCTGCCTACGTTCAGGAATTCGATTTTCAGAGTGGTCAGATGAAAAAGGAACGGATCCCGATCGGTGTTACCGCAGTCAATATGGCGCAGGGAAAAGACGGTGTATATCTTACGGATAGCAAGGGACTCCGGAAGATCGATCTGATCAATCAGACGTCAAAGGAAGTCCTGACGTGGCAGGATACGGATGTGAATCCGAACAGTATCACCTGCAGTAATATCCTGACAGAGGATGAATTCTATCTGCTTCGCGTGACGGAGACATGGGACCGGTATTTCAGTCAGCCCGTCGATCCGGATATCCGGCTGACTCATATCATGAAATCACCGGACAATCCGAATGCGGGGAAGAAGATCATCCGCATGGCATGCGCCGGCGGAAATCCGCCGGACGTCCTGATGGACCAGATCGTTGCCTATAACAAGGATCCGAATAATACCTGCCGCGTCGTCATTCAGGACTATAGCAGCGAAGAAGTGCTTTTCCCGACGAAAGACAAGGGAGAGGAATCTTCGGAGGCGGCGATCATTGACAGGGCGTATCTCGATCTGATGTCGGGCACCGGACCGGATATTCTTGTGAACTTCGGAGACTACAGCCAGTTCAACAGCGGAGAGATCCTTATGGATCTGAATACCCTGATCGACGGCGATAACGGCATCAAGAGAGATGAGTACTTTGATAACCTTTTCCGTGCCTGCGAGCAGGACGGAAAACTCTACCAGATCCCGCTGTTCATCACGGCCGGCGGCGCGGTGGCAAATGAGCAGATCCTCTCCGGGAAGACTTCCTGGACCTATGATGATATCCTCTCGATCTCGGGAACGCTTCCTTCCGGAGCCTCCCCGATCCTGGAGACGTCGAAGATCGTTCTTCTTCGGGAACTGATGGCCGGATACGGCTCGAAGCTGGTCGACTACGATAAGAAAGAAGTCCACTTCGATGATCCGGATTTCAAGAAGATGCTGGAAGTCGCCAACAAACTCGGGTCCAACAGGGATCAGGATACGATCCTTCTGGATCGTGCGAAAAACATGGATTATACGGAAGATCTCGATAAGCTGAGATCCGGCGTGACGAAGATGCACTTTGCAGATATCACCAGCCAGGTCGACTATGCCAAAGCTACGGATCTGCAGGGCGATAAGGGTATCCTGATCGGTAATCCGGGATGCGATGGCGGCCTGTCGCTGAACTATAAAATGAGCATCGCGATTCCGAAGAATTCCGGAAGCCAGAACGAAGCCTGGGAATTTATCCGATATATTCTGGAGAAAGATCAGCAAATGACCGGTGCTGCCCAGGTGTGGGCTTTCCCGGTCCGCCGTGATGCGGCGGAAGCGCTCTTCCGTCAGGATATAGAGAGATATAACAGACTGGGAGGATTCAGTGATCCCACCGAGAAAGAATACTTTCTGAGCCTTCCGAAGATCGACGATAATTCCGTAAAAGGTACGATGGAGATGCTCGGAAATATCCACACTATGCGCTCGATCGATGAGACGGTATTTATGATCATAGCGGAGGAAGCGCCCGCCTACTTCCTGGGGAATAAATCCCTGGACGATGTCGTCAGCTCTATCCAGAACAGAGCGGCGACGGTCGTGAAGGAAAGAAGCTGATGTCTGATAGATAACCGCTAACAATCAGTATTGTTATCGAAAAGCACTGAAACGTTGCCGCTCCTGCGCTTATAAGTAGGCGAGGGGGCGGCTTCGTGCTATAATGAACCTACTTCAAAATGGGCAGGTAAAACACGAATGACACAAGAGGTAAAACCCTTGGGAATAAATAAAATCGGCATCGTCGGACTGGGTCTGATCGGAGGCTCTCTGGCCAAGGCGATCCACACCAGAACGGACATCAGGGAAATCGTTGCCGTGGATAAGGACGAACCATCCCTGAAGATGGCAGAAGATGAGGGCGTGATCACGGCATCTTCCGTGAATGATCTCAGCATCCTTTCAGGCTGTGATATCGTCATTCTCTGCGCTCCGGTCGACGTGATCAAGAATATGCAGGATGATCTTGCCAGACTTGATATCGGCATGATCACCGATGTCGGCTCGGTCAAGCAGCCGGTCGTTGATGCAATCAAACTTCCGAACTTTGTCGGCGGTCATCCGATGGCCGGATCTGAGCGTTACGGATATGCATGCAGTAACGGCTCCCTTTTTGAAAATGCACTTTATGTGATCTGTCTTCCGGAATACTCGGAAGTAACTGCGAATACACTTCAGAAATTTGAAGAACTCATCCGGGCGATCGGTGCGATCCCGATGCGTATGACCGCGAAAGAACACGACGAACGTGTCGCGGCGGTATCTCATCTTCCGCACATCGTGGCCAGCAGCCTGTCGCTGCTGATGGCAAACCGTGATGACGGTGCGCTCTCCCGTATGGCCGCCGGCGGTTTCCGTGACATCACAAGAATTGCTTCGTCCAATGCCAAGCTCTGGGCAGGCATTACAGAGAACTCGAAGGAGGCTCTCCTTCCGCTCCTCGATGACTATATCGCTACGGTGACTCTCTGGAAAGAAGCGCTTGAGAAAGGCGATTCTTCTGAACTCGAGAAGCTCTTCGCCCAGGGCGCGCTCTACAGAGATCATCTGGATATCAATCTTCGTGGCGCACTCGAAGCTTCTGCCACACTGAATGTCCATGTAGAGGATAAGCCGGGTGAGCTCGCACGCATCACCGCGATCCTCGGTAAGGGCAATATCAACATCCGAAACATCAACATCCGAAACTTCAGAACATATGAAGGCGGTCAGGTCTCGCTCCTTCTCGGTACGACGAAGGAAGCGGTCGAGGCCTATGCGCTTCTGAAGGAGGCCGGCTATGTCTGCGATTAAAGCGGGTCTGATCGGATGTCCTCTCGGACACTCGATGTCGCCGTATATTCATGAACGAATCATGGAGGCCAGCGGGATCTACGGTAAGTACGAACTTTACGAGATCACTCCGGAGGAGCTTCCGAAGTATGCTCCGATTCTGATGCGCGATCTCACGGGATTCAACGTAACGATCCCGCATAAGGTCGGTATCCTTCCGTTCCTCGACGATGTTGCCCCGATGGTTAAAGAATACGGTGCGGCGAATACCGTCTGCGGTAAGGTCGGCTATAACACGGATGTGGACGGTTTTTTGTCCTGCAATATTCCGATGAAAGATAAGAAAGTGCTTCTTTTAGGCGCCGGCGGTGTCGCCCGAATGATGGCCATCGAAGCGCTGAAAGCAGGTGCGGAACTTTCGATCTGGGCCCGTTCCTCTGAAAAAGCACTTGCTCTTGTGACCGAGTGCAAGGAAAAAGGATACGAGAAAGTAAGTGCAGTAGAAAGTCCGGAGGAGAGTGCTTTTGACACGGTATTAAACGGAACGCCATGCGGCATGTGGCCGAATGTTCACGACGTCGCGCCGCATCTTTCCGCATTAAAGAAGGACGGCACGTTCTTCGATACGATCTATAACCCGTGCCCGACGAAGTCCTGCATGCAGGTAAGAGCCAACGGCGGAACTGCTGTATCGGGCCTGAAGATGCTTCTTAACCAGGCGATTGCCGCGGAGAAGATCTGGGCACCGGATGCGCACTTCGATGACGAGAGACTCGCGGAGATCCTGCCGGATGTCCGAAAGAAACTCTGGGAGAAGAACCCGATCAAGGTCGTCTTTACAGGCTTCATGGGAGCCGGAAAGACCAGCATCGGAAGAAGGATCGCCGACGACATGATGATCCCGTTCGTCGACCTCGACGAGAGGATCGAAAGAATTGCGGGATGCCCGATCTCGGAGATCTTCAGCAAGGACGGCGAAGAGACATTCCGAAGAATGGAGCATGATGTTCTGAAGGCCGTGCTCGAAGCTCCGGGATCCGAAGTGATCTCCCTGGGCGGCGGTGTACTGACACAGGAAGAGAACCGGAAACTCCTCGGAGAGAGCAAGGCGCTGGTCATCTATCTTCAGGCCGATGCCGATACGATCTGGGAGCGCGTCAAGGACGATACCACCCGTCCGCTTCTTCAGGCGGCAGACAAGGACACGGCGTACAAAAATATGTGCGCAAGACTCGAGAGCCGGGAAGCATCCTACCTCGCAGGATCCGATGTGGCCGTTTCCGCTGTGGGAGAGAAAGAGGAAGTGTTCGACAGGGTGAAGAAACTGCTCCTGCCGTGATAAAATAGAAAAGTAGAAATCAGGCGCTTCTTAAGGCGCAGCAAATATGAGAAACCGGCTTTCCCAAAGGCCGGGAAACAGGAGGATAACAATATGCCGGAAATTATGGCCAACACCAATCACGGGAAATACCCGATCCTGATCAGAACAGGCGCACTTGCCCAGCTCGGTGAAGTTGCGGGAAAGACAGTTCGAAGCAGAAAGGCCTTCGTCGTCACAGACGATATCGTTGAGGGTCTGTATTTTGCCGCTGCGAAAAAATCACTGGAGGCTGCCGGATTTGAGGTCGCTTCCTATACGATTCCGAATGGCGAAGCAAGCAAGTGCGAGAAGAATCTCTTTGAGATCTATACAGCGATGAACGGTTTCGGCATGGCGAGAACGGATCTCGTGATCGCGCTTGGCGGCGGTGTCGTCGGCGATCTTGCCGGATTTGCAGCTGCGACCTATATGCGCGGATGTAACCTCATCCAGGTACCGACCACGCTTCTTGCGCAGGTAGACTCTTCCATCGGTGGCAAGACCGGAATCGATATGCCGTTCGGCAAGAACTGTGTCGGCGCTTTTTACCAGCCGAAGGCCGTCGTCATTGATCCGGGCCTTCTGAAGTCTCTGTCCAGAGCCCGCATGGCTGAGGGCATGGCGGAAGTCATCAAGTATGGATGTATCCGCGACGCGATGCTTTTCGAGGCGATCGAGAAGGGACAGGCGGACATGGAGTGGATGATCCAGCGCTGCGTAAAGATCAAGACCACGGTCGTTCAGAACGACGAGTACGATACAGGCGAGAGAATGCTTCTCAACTTCGGCCACACATGGGGCCACGCCATCGAGAAGGTCTCCGGTTATACAAGATATACACATGGCGAGGCAGTCGCGATCGGTATGGTCAAGGCGGTCGAACTCGGTGTGAAATTAGGCGAGACACCGGAGGGCATCAAGGAGAGAATCCTCTCTGTTCTCGAGAAATGGCACCTGCCGACATCGACGGATCTTCCGGTCGAGGATCTCTATAAGACGATGCTCAGCGATAAGAAGAAGCTCAACGGCAAGGTCTACTACGTCATGATCAACGACATCGGCGAGAGTAAGACCCGTCCGCTGTCCGAGCAGGAACTTCACGACCTGCTGTAATAGGATACCGGCCGCAACTTGAGGGGGAACAGGACGGCCGGTAATTAAGGAGAAACTTTGGAAAAAGAACTGGTAAAGGAAAAACTTACGGAACTCTATGCTTCCGGAATACTTGGCATCGCCCCGCAAAATCTTTCGGGCGATGTCTTTGTGCCACAGTCGAAAAGTGCGGCGCACAGAGCACTGATCCTCGCATTCTTAAGCGGGGATATCGAACTGGCGAAGATCGATGAGACACATGTCTCCGATGACATCAAGGCAACGAAGCGCGCCCTGATTAAGATGGGCGAGGCACTTGATCACGGCATCTCTGACGAGGATCCGATCGAGATCGACTGCAAGGAATCCGGATCGACACTCCGTTTTCTGATTCCGCTTGCGGCGGTACTCGGTATCCCGACGAAGTTTGGGGGATCCGGAAGACTTCCGCAGCGTCCGGTCAAAGAATACGAAGGTGTGTTTGCCGGCTCCGGTGCCGACATGATCTACCTCGATGAGACAGGCCTTTCACTGCCGCTCCTGATCAAGGGAAAGATGCAGGCTGGTGAGTATTCGCTTCCCGGAAACGTCAGCTCGCAGTATATCTCCGGACTTCTGATGGCGCTGTCCGTATCTGACGGGGCATCCCGCCTGACACTTACGACCGAACTAGAATCCCGTCCTTACGTCGACATGACATGCGAGGTCATGCGTGCTTTTGGCGTGGAAGTAGAAGAGGACAAAAACGGCTACGCACTCAGCGGTGCAGTTAAGCCGAACCGTAACGAACCTTTCGAGGTGGAGGCCGACTATTCCCAGGCAGCATTCTGGCTGGTGGCAGACTACCTCGGCTCCGATATTAATCTGAAGAATCTTCCGAAGTCGACTGCGCAGGGTGACCGTGCAATCGTGGATCTTCTCGCCGGACTTTCTGAAGCCGGAAAGAAGAGCGATGTAGAAGGAAAGAAGACCGTCTTTGAGATGGATGCCCGCGATGTGCCGGATCTTGTGCCGGTATTTGCGATCGCTGCTGCAGCCACCAACTGCGTAACGAAGATCGTGCATGCCGAGAGATTACGCATTAAGGAGTCCGACCGTATCGCGTCGACTGCGGCGATGCTCACCGGGCTCGGCATCAGAAATACGATTACGGAAGACGGATTAGAGATTGAAGGAAGAAGCGCTGCTGTCAGCGACGGCAAGTGCTTTTCGGGCGGAACGATCGACAGCTGTAAGG
The DNA here is from genome assembly GCA_024695545.1 of Clostridiales bacterium. The sequence goes on along the minus strand of JAILHZ010000056.1, from coordinate 2,060 downwards.
ACCATCGTCTCGTGATGGCATCAGCGGTCGCGGCCATTGCCGCCGAAGATACGGTGTGGATCAAGGACCCGGTCGCGGTCGAGAAATCCTATCCGGCATTTTTTGAGGACTATTTGAATTTGGGAGGATCGGTCTATGGGATCAACGTGGGGTAACCGCATCAGGATAAGTGTTTTTGGAGAGTCGCACGGACCGGCGATCGGCGTCGTGATCGACGGCCTCCCGGCGGGCATTCCGATCGACGAATCCCGCATCGTAAAAGAGATGCAGAGAAGAGCACCGGGCGGATCCCAGGCAGGTTCCACGCCCCGTAAGGAAGCAGATCTTCCGACGATCCTCTCCGGCATCTATAACGGAAAGACTACGGGAACTCCTCTGGCGATGGAGATCCTGAATACGAATACCCATTCTTCGGACTACGACGGATTCACCGTCACCCCGAGACCGGGACACGCAGACTACACCGCGAGACTGCGCTATAAGATGAATAACGACCCCAGAGGCGGCGGACATTTCTCCGGAAGACTCACTGCGCCTGTGCTTTTTGCGGGCGCGATCGCCAAGCAGATCCTGAAGAGTAAGTGCGGCGTGGAAGTATACGGCCACATCATCCGCATCGGCAAGGTCAATGCACAGAGCTGGGAAGAGGGAGAGATGCCGGTGATCCCTACCGAGGGAAAATTCCCGCAGGAGAACCCTTCGATCGCTTCCCGCATGAGCGCGGAGATCGAGGCGGCAAGGTTGGAGAATGACTCTGTCGGTGGTATAGTAGAGGTAATGGCGACAGGCTTTCCGGGCGGAATCGGATCCCCGATGTGGGACACCGTCGAGAGCAGTTTTGCCCAGCTGATGTTCGGCGTTCCTGCCGTAAAGGGCGTATCCTTCGGATCCGGCTTTGATGTCGCGACCCGTCGGGGATCCCAGAACAACGACCATCTGCTGTTCAAAGAGGGTAAGCTCCGCATGACCACAAACCATGGCGGCGGATTTGAGGGCGGCATCAGCAACGGCATGCCGGTCCTCGCACAGGTCGCATTTAAGCCGACCCCGTCCATCGGTATGGAACAGGATACCGTGGACCTGGATGCTAAGGAAAATGTAAAGATTGAAATCAAGGGGCGCCACGATGCATGCATTGTCCCGAGAGCTCTTCCGGTTGCGGAAGGATGCCTCGCGCTGGCGCTTCTCGATGCGTATATGGCAAAAGGAGAACAAGCATGAAGACGATTCTGATCATGAACGGCCCGAACCTTTCCCAGCTGGGAAGGAGAGACCCGAAACACTATGGTTCCGGTACTCTCCAGGACCTGGAGAATGCCTGCATCAATAAGGGCATCGAACTGGGCGTGAAGGTCAAGTGCTTCCAGTCAGAATCCGAGTCCGCACTGATCAAGAAGCTCCATAATTCCATGGGCGTGATCGACGGTATCGTTTTAAACGCCGGTGCATACACCCACTACAGCATCGCACTTCGTGACGCGATCGAGCTGATCAAGATCCCGGTCATCGAAGTTCACCTTTCCGATATCCATAACAGAGAATCTTTCAGAAACACTTCCGTCATCGAAGCCGTCTGCGTTGAGCAGGTCTGCGGCATGGGCGTGAAGGGTTATCTGGTCGCGATGGAAAAACTTGTGGAGAAGTACATCGCCATCGATTCCGACGTGGCAGAAGCACTCACCGCCGATACCGATCCGCTCTTTGAGGAGAGAGCGGCGCTCAACGAGATCGACAAAGAGCTGTTTGTGCTTTTCGAGCGGAGAATGAAGCATGTCGACCGTATCGCGATGATCAAGGCGCTGAAGGGTATGCCGACGCAGATCCCTTCCCGTGAAGCGGAGATCCTGGAGCGTGTCGGACAATCAGTAGAAGAACAATATAGTGATGCGGCAAAAGCACTGATGCAGGAGATCCTGCGGCTTTCCCGCGCAAGACAGCAAGAGATCAACAAGGGGATGTAAGATCGATGGAAAAGACAACGAGGAGAAGAAGTTTACTGAGTATACTCATCGCGCTGATGTTTATTCTCGCGCCTCTGGGGATGCTTCGTGTGCGCGCGG
>JAILHZ010000108.1 GCA_024695545.1 Clostridiales bacterium | reverse complement strand
CTGTTTCCTACGAGAAGGGTAGTGTCGAGAAGAACGCGATCACAGCTCCTACGATCCTTACTGGCGCGAAGCCGAAGGTATTCATTCCGGTATTCCCGGGTACGAACTGTGAATACGATACAGCATTCGCATTCTCCCGTGCAGGTGCAGATCCGGATGTTATGGTCATCCGTAACAGAAACTCCCAGGAGGTTGAGGATTCCTTCAAGGAGATGAGCGAGAGAATCAAGATGGCGAATATGATCATGATCCCGGGTGGTTTCTCCGCCGGTGACGAACCGGAAGGATCCGGTAAGTTCATCGCAGCTGCTTTCAGAAATGCGGCAGTTACAGAGTCTGTCCGTGACCTCCTCTTTAACAGAGACGGTCTGATGCTCGGTATCTGCAATGGCTTCCAGGCACTCATGAAACTCGGACTCCTGCCGTACGGCGATATCCTGCCGCTTGAGCACGATGGTCCTACGCTGACATTTAACCGTATCGGCCGCCACCAGAGTGCTTATGTTTCCACAAAGATCGTTTCCAATAACTCTCCGTGGCTGTCCTACACCAATGAGGGCGACACCTATGAGATCGCTATTTCCCACGGTGAAGGCCGCTTCTGCGGATCTGAAGAGCTCCTTAAGGAACTGTTCGCTAAGGGACAGGTTGCTACGCAGTATGTTGATGCTGAGGGTAATCCGACCATGGATACAGCCTTCAACCCGAACGGCTCCATGTGTGCGATCGAAGGTATCATCTCTCCGAACGGACGTATCCTCGGTAAGATGGGCCATAGTGAACGTCTCGGTAACGGTGTTGCCAAGAATATCCCGGGTGAGAAGGATCAGAAGATCTTCGAGGCCGGCGTAAGGTACTTTATCGGATGAACAGGCAGGAAGTACTGTCCATACTCGATGAGTACGGCTTTCAGGCAAAGAAAAGCCTAGGGCAGAACTTTCTGTGTAATGAAGATGTGATCGGGGATATCCTCGATCTGGCGCAACTTGATAAAAATACGACATGCCTTGAGATCGGACCCGGTCTCGGGGCATTGTCGGAAAAGGCCGTTTTACTTTCAGGAAATTATGTCGCGGTGGAGATCGATACAAGGTTTCAGCCGAGACTTACCGAAGTGATCGACAGAAACGGCGGGAAGGTCGTCTTTAAGGACTATCTTCAGCTGACCAAAGAGGATCTTCCGGATCCTTCCTTTGCTCCCGAGGTGATCCTTTCGAACCTTCCGTACTATGTCATGACACCGATCATGCTGAAGGTCATGAAGGATTTTCCCTCGTGCCGGAAGATGGTGTTCATGGTGGAAGAAGAGGCCCTTGACCGGATCTTCGCGAAACCCGGAACCAAGCAGTATGGTCCGCTTTCGGTCTTAACGGATCTTTTCGGAACGAAGAAGAAATGCTTCAATGTCGACGGCGGAAGTTTTTATCCGGCGCCGAATACTATATCTTCTGTCATCGAGATCGATGCGGGAGGCGACAACGATACATGGGATCCGGCCTGGATCGGATTTGTCGAGAGTGCTTTTGCATTACGGAGAAAAACACTGATCAACAGTCTTTCTTCGAACGGAAAATACAGCAAAGAGGTTATTCTTTCTGCTCTGAAAGCACTTGGAATCAAGGAAACGGTGAGAAGTGAGGAACTTCTGCCTTCGGACTTTGTCAGGATCTTTAAGGTCCTGAATGAAAGAAAGGATGAGAACGAACATGGCGTATGAGCGTATATCGGATTCACTTTTCGAGAAGTATTCTTCTTCCGGAAGTGAGACGGGAAAAGCGAAGTCGAAGAAGAACAAGAAGCAGGAAAAGGCTGCGCTTGCCGAGTATCTCCAGCTGCCCCGTGAATCTGAGCCGAAGGTGAAAAGAAAGTCAAAGAACCCGGCGGAAAAGTATCCGCAGACGCTCATGGTCAGGATTGCCGGTATGAATTACCGCTTCCAGGTGGATTCGGATATTGAGAAGGCCAAGACACTGTACTGTGCCAAGATCGCAAATGATCTTCTTCAGGAGACTCTGGATGAGAACCCGCTGATCCCTACCAATCAGGCTTTGATCCTTGCTTATATGGAAGCATGCTTCCGCTGGCAGAGTGAGGTCCATAAGA
>JAILHZ010000055.1 GCA_024695545.1 Clostridiales bacterium | reverse complement strand
AAGTGCCTCGTCATATTTTCAGAAACGATTGCGGAAAAACAGATTTCGGGGGACAGGGGAAGCCCCCGTTGAAGTCCCGTTGAAGCAGGAGGCACATTATGAAAAAGAAGATAATCACAGTCCTGATGGCGTGCGTGATCGGCGGATCTTTTATCGTCGGATGCAGCAAGGCTTCGGACAAAAAGTCGTCGAAGAAGAGCCGCTCGGATGACGTTGAAGATTACTACGATGAAGAGATCGCGTATGAGACTACGGTGGCGAGATATAATGCTAAATCCAACAGCCTCAGCATGAATATGGGTGATTACGAAGATGCGGCGCTCGAGTCCTATGCGGAGTATGCAGAGGAAACTGTTGACCCGGGTGATCGTTCTGCCCTGCAGAATGCCCCGGATTCGAATGTGGATGTCTCGAAGGAGATGCTGGTGTACCGCTGCACGATGTCGATCGACACGCTGAATTTTGATGAGTCGCTGACGGCGCTGAAGACGAAGGTTGCCGAGTACCACGGTTTTGTCGAGAGAGAAAACCAGTCGGACGGAAATAACGGCAACGGCAGATACATCCTCGACGAAGAAGATAAGGATTACTACTACACCGCGACGATCCGCATCCCGTCGGAGTACTACGAGTCATTTGTTTCCGCGACGGAAGGCATCGGCACGCTGCGCTCCAAGAATTCGAGCGTGGATAATGTGGCGACGCGCTACGGCACGCTGAAGAATGAGCTGGAGATCTACGAGGCTGAGTATGACCGCTACCTCAAGCAGTACAACGAGACGAAGGACGAGCAGGTCGCGCTCGAGATCCAGAGAGAGCTCCGCAATCTGGCGATCACGATCTCCGATATCAAGACACAGATGAGCTCGCTTGAGAGTGACGTGGCGTATTCCTACATCACCGTCACGATCCACAAGGTTAGCGAGAAGGCAGTTAAGAAGGAGAAAGAGGAAGTTAAGGAAGAGGACAGCTTCGGTACGCGTATCGGCAAGAAAGCGAAGCAGTCCTGGAACAACCTCGTTGATTTCTTCGAGGGCATCGTCCTCGGAATCGTCGGCGCATGGTGGGGCATCTCGATCGGCCTGATCGTGTTCCTCGTTCTCTTCTTCGTAATCCGCCACAAGATCAAGAAGGCTAAGAAGAATAAGCTTTCCGCGGAAAAAGCACCGGTGACTGAAGATGCCGGGAAGACAACAGAGCAGACAACTTCCGAGCAAGTAGTTGAAGAGGGAAAAAAGGAAGGAAATTAAGGAAAAAAGAAAGAAACTGAAGAACAATAACCCCTCTGGAAAGTGCCGGGATCAGGCCTTCTTCACCACGACGGTGACGGAGAAATCCCCGGCACTTTCTTTTGCCGCGAAAATATCGCCGTTCATCATGCGCATCAGGGATCTTGCAATATAAAGACCCAGGCCGGAGCCCGGTGCTTTTTCCGAATTCGAACCGCGATAGAAAGACTCGAAAAGATGCGGGATCTCGTCTTCTTTTACGCTGCAGCCGCTGTTGGTGACCGTGATCAGGCGGCAGTCTTCTTCGTCAGAGAAACTGATCCTGACCCACTTGCCGTCGCCGTACTTGATGGCGTTTTCGAGAAGGTTCTGCAGGACTTCCTCGAGGCGGTCACGGTCGGCGGAAAGAAGGACATTCGTGTATTCGCTGATTGTAAAGTCCGTGCGCAGGGATGCGAACTTTTCGTCGTAGAGGACCTTGATGCGGTCCATGATTTCCTTGAGATATACTTCGCTCATCGTGACTTCGAGATTGAGGAAATCCTCCTTCGAAGCGGTGACGATATCGGCGACATACTTCTCGATCTCGGAGGCGTTGTGCGCGATGCCGTCGATGGCCTCCTTGCGCTTTTCCTCGGTGTCGTAGATGCCCTCGTCGAGCGCGCGGGTGTAGAGCTTGATGGCGGAAAGCGGCGTCTTGATGTCATGCGAAAGAGAGAGGATCAGCGTCTTCTTATCTTTCTGGAGTTCGAGCTCGCGCTCCTTATTCGTCTCGAGATTGTCGCGGAGCATGTTGATGCCCCAGAGGAATTTGCCGAAGAATTTGCTCTTCTCTTCATTGACCGGGGCGGAGAGGTTGCCTCTCGCGAGATCGACGGAGAGCTTGCTCATCGCGTTGAACGGACACAGGATCTTTTTCGCGACATAGAGAAGGATCACGATCGTGATCAGAAGCGAAAGCCCGAGGCCGATGTTCATGTAGATCAGCGGGCGGACGTCCGGCTTGATCTCGTATTCGAAGCGGATGAGCGTGCCGAGGATCTCCTTGACTGCGTAGTCATTGTTGACGACTTCGCTGGCGTCGAAGGTGGAGACGCGGAGAACCGAAGGGTACTTTTCCATATCAAAATCGAGGCGAGGATCGGGCTTCGGATCGCCGCGGCGGATGTCGATTTTCACCGGCTGTTCACTGCTTAGTGCGACGATCATTTCGAGGTCTTCGGCGGCACGCGAGACGTCCACGACATACTGCCTCGAGGCGTCTTTTTTCAGGCTTCCCAGAAGAAGGAAATTGCAGATCCCGATCACAAGGATCTCAAGCGCGATGATCAGGCAGACGATCACGCGGAAACGGGTCATGCCGGAGCCGTAGGTGCTGCGGAGTTCAAGGGCTTCCGGTTTACTCATAGCGGTACCCTGTGCCCCACACCGTGATGATGTGCTTCGGATTCTTCGGGTCCTTTTCGATCTTCTCGCGGAGCCACTTGATGTGGACGGTCAGCGTCTGGATCTCAGAGTCACTGTCGGATCCCCAGATGTTGTTGAAGATATACTCCTTCCGGAGGGTGGTGTTCTTATTCTCGATCAGAAGCTGCAGAAGGGCAAACTCCTTCTCGGTTACGACGACGGGCTTTCCGCCGACCGTCAG
>JAILHZ010000080.1 GCA_024695545.1 Clostridiales bacterium | reverse complement strand
CAGGATCAAACTCTCAAAAAAATACTTTGAGAGCCGTTTGGCTCTTTGTTTACTTTGTTTTCAACTCTATGAATTGAACTATTGGCTCGTATATAAAGTAGTAATTACTTTCTGCTCTTCTATTCAATTTTCAAGGTCCGTCCGTGCCCCGCTCTCGCGAAGCGCTCAATTATAGTATCACGGGTTCTGGGGTGTGTCAACACCTTTTTTGAGATTTTTTCAAACAAGTTTTTCCATATATAACCTTTATAGTAATAAGGGCGGAAAAGTTCTTTTCTCATAGATCCCGGAAACCAAAAATACACCCATCCGGATCACGAGTCAACAGGTGACGTATTAACTTGCATACTAGTATATTTAATTTTCGTATGCTTTTTACATATCTAAAAATGCATTTTTTGAGGTGCTTTTATGCATATAATGCTTTTTGGTTTTTTGCCGTTGTCATCAGGATTGTTTCATATTAAAATACGCTTGCCAGTTTTTCGAGTGGGTGGTTTTGTCATGCTGACATGACACGCTCATTTCACTTTCGGAATAAGGTGAATACAAAGAAGTATTTTGGGAGTTGGTACGAAAATGAAGATTAAACATGGTTCTAAAGTAGCGATTATCGGCGCCGGCGCAGTCGGATCTTCAATTGCTTTTGCAATGGCCATCCAGCAGCTCTGCACTGAGCTGGTCATGATCGACGTTAACCAGGACAAGGCAAAGGGTGAAGCTCTGGATATCAGCCACGGTCTTCCGTTCCTTGGTCAGATGGATATTTACGCCGGTGATTATTCCGATGTTAAGGATTGCGATCTGATCATTATCACAGCAGGTATTCCGAGAAAGCCGGGCGAGACACGTCTCGATCTTGCAAAGAAGAACGTTGGTCTTGCTAAGAAGATCACAGAGAGCATCATGGAACACTACACCACAGGTAACATCCTCGTAGTTTCCAATCCGGTAGACGTTCTTACCTACATGGTAGCGAAGTGGTCCGGTCTTCCGAGAAACAGAGTCATCGGTTCCGGTACAGTACTTGACAGCGCACGCTTCCGTATCCTCATCTCCCAGAAATTAGATATCGACGTACGTAACGTACACGGTTACATCATCGGTGAGCATGGTGATTCCCAGCTCCCTGCATGGAGTGCCACAAACATCGCCGGTCTTTCCATCGACGATTATTCCAAGACAACAGGTATCCCGTTCACGCAGGCTGACCGCATCGAGATTGCAGAAAAGACTCGTTTCTCCGGTGCTGAAGTTATTAAGCTGAAGGGTGCTACATTTGACGGTATCGCCGTTTCCGTTTCCACTATCGCCAAGTCTCTCCTCAAGGGTGAGAACACGATCCGTACCGTAGGTTCCGTTCTTTGCGGTGAATACGGCATCCAGGACGTTGCTACTAACGTTCCTACGATCATCGGTGCTGACGGTGTTGAGAAAGTACTTGAGCTGGACCTCGATCCTCAGGAACTCCGCTTCCTGCAGGCTTCTGCAGAGTCCGTTAAGAAGATCCTCGCTGAGGTGAAGGATCTCTGATAAGCGTTTTTCCTCAGGCAGGAATGCAGAGGAAAGAATAAGCAAGGGAAAAAGAAATCACAAGGGGTTGTCTCAGAAATGAGACAACCCCTTTTCTTGTTGACGATATTGTTGACGATTACAGGATCAATTCGTCAACAAGTGAGGCAATATGAGCTGAGAAAAGTCATATTGGCGAAAGTGTTGACTATTCAAGGGCATATTCGCCAACAAACGAGGCAACAGGACACAGACGGGAATAAAAGAAATCCTCCCGGAGCGAGTTATGCGTCAGCATATTGTCTGAGACTCCGGGAGGATCTTCTTTCTCTTTATTAATCTGTGATATTAGAAACGGACCTTACGAACGCCCATTCTCTTTCTTCTTCTCTTGGCACGTGCTACAGAGACGGTAGTCAGTACGATCAGTCCGACGACGATTGTCGCGAGAACGACAAGTACAATGACCAGGACCGGATGCTTCTCCATGAAGTTCTTCTTCTCTGCCTGCGGCTCAGGTGTCACAACAGTTGCATCTGTAGTAGGTGCAAGTGTTGTCTCTGAAGGCTCCATCGATTCCGTCGTAGCATCAGACTCCTGCCCGGAGACTGTTACATCAGCTCTGGTGCCGGAAGGACCCATCGCATCAGGTGCATTGTAAGCGCGGTTATCAATAACATTACCATCGATACGGTGTGTCGGATCAGACTCCCAGCAGCGGATATTCGCTTCTCTTACAACCGTTGCTACATATACCGTCTGGCGGTCTGCCAGATCATACGGGATGCCGCATACGCAGGTAATGATCTCGTGGCCGTTCTCATTGATCGTCAGAAGGGTCATACCTGTTCCCGCAGCCTTCGTCGTACCGGTCTTTCCGCCGTACACTTCTGCGCAGTGGCTGTCCTCGCCGAGCATCCACGGGTCGGTAAGAAGGTTATTGGTATTCTTAACGACTTTCCATCCGTCAAAAGGATGCTTGTTATCCGCCTTAAAAAAATGCGTCGGAGAATGGATGACCGTACAGAAATCCTCGAAGTTCAGCGCATAGTCGAAGATCATGGAAAGATCGTGCGCGGTCGTATAATGATTCTCATTCTGAAGGCCGTTCGGATTTACAAAGTGTGTATTTGTAAGCCCCAGCGCACGGACCTTCATATTGGAGATATACGCAAACTGTCCGATCAGGGAGAAAGTATTCGGGTCTTCCGTCTTCGGAGCAGAACCGTCTGTTGTCGGTGCCGGTGTTGTCGTCGGAAGAGCGCCCTTGGCTGCGTTATAGTGCTTGGCGATCTCTTCGGCCAGAACGTTTGCGGCGTCATTTCCCGAAGGAAGCATTAATCCGAAATACAGTTCATTCGCTTCGATCTCTTCGCCGACAACGACGCCCATCATGGTGGAGTTCGGTGTCGTCGCATCCATGGCTGTCTTACTGACAGTGATCTTCTCCATCGGATCGAGATATTCAATCGCCAGTGCCAGTGTCATGATCTTCGTCATGCTGGCCGGGTAGATCTTCTTATTCTCATCCTTCGCCAGCAGGACCTGCTTTGTTGTTCTGTCGTAGCAGAAATACGAGGCGCACTGTACCTTATCAAGAGCCGGAAGCTCCATCTCCATCTGGCCTACGCCCTTAGAGTTAAAGTCAACATCTTCACTCGTCTCGGAAGATCCCGCGACTACCTGCTCATTTCCGGCAGGAGTGGTCTCCGGCTCAATGGCGCGAAGGTCCCTGATCGGAAGTACGCAGAGTGCGACCATCGCAACCAGAAGCAGAGACAGTAAGCTCTGCCACCGGCCGTGACGCATCACTGCTGCAGATCGTGAAGAAGTAAGACGTTCTTTTCGTATCATGCGTTCGTACTCTCCTCGCCGGATTCTTCCGAAGCTGCTACTTCCTGGGCCTGAGCCGCTTCTTCTGCAGCCTGCTCCTCAGCTCTCTTAAGAAGCTCCTCAGTACCGCTCTCAACCAGTACTTCCGCATCCTCCGGAATCGTCTCGGTTTCTTCTTCCTCTTCGTGATCAACGATCGCCACGTCAACGATCGTGCTGTTCTTGGATCTCATGAGGGTAACACCCTGAGTAACACGGGACAGAGTAGGGATCTCCTTGGCCCACAGACGGATCACGATACCGTCATTGTTGATGATCAGGATATCCTTGTCATCGTCGACCAGGAGCGCGCGTACCAGCGGTCCAGTCTTCTCAGAAACACGGTAGGTCATCAGACCCTTACCGCCACGGGACTGTACACGGTACTCTTCCATCTCGGTTCTCTTACCGAAGCCCTTCTCAGCAACAACGAGGAGGTTTCTGTTCTCGACAACAGGTGCCATGCCGATGACCTCGTCACCTTCACGGAGTGTGATACCCTTAACACCCATGGTATTACGGCCGGTACTTCTGACACCATTCTCGTCGAAGCGGATCGACATACCGGTCTTCGTTACGAGAACGATCTCCTGCTGGCCATCGGTCATATGAACGCCGACAAGCTCATCATCCTCACGGATGTTGATCGCGATCAGACCGGAACGGTTGATACGGGAGTAATCCGAAAGAGGTGTCTTCTTGATGACACCCTCACGGGTAGCCATCGTCAGGAATGCACCGGACTCGAAATCCTTGATCGGGATGATCGTTCTGATCTTCTCATCTGCTTCAAGCTGAAGGAGGTTGACTACGGCTGTACCCTTCGCGGAACGGCCGGCCTCCGGAACCTGATAGCCCTTCATGCGGAATACGCGTCCTCTGTTCGTGAAGCACAGGAGGAAGTCATGAGTCGAAGATGTGATGATCTTCGTGACATAGTCCTCTTCGTGTGTCGCCAGACCGGAAATACCGCGGCCGCCACGATGCTGGCTTCTGTATGTATCGATCGGGCAGCGCTTCACGTAACCCAGGTGGGTAAGTGTGATAACGATCTGCTCTTCCTGAATGAGGGACTCATCGTCGATCTCGTCCTCATCCGGCGGTCCGATCTCTGTTCTTCTGTCTTCATAGTACTTCTTCTTGATCTCAAGGATCTCGGTCTTGATGACCTGACGGAGAAGTGATTCGTCTTCGATAACGTTCTTAAAGTAAGCGATACGCTCATCGAGTTCTCTGGACTCAGCTTCGAGCTTCTCTCTCTCGAGACCGGTCAGACGGCCGAGACGCATATCGACGATATGCTGGGCCTGCTTGTCAGAGAATCCGAATCTCTCGCACAGCCTCTGCTTCGCCTGATCCTCAGTTCTGGAAGAACGGATGATCGAGATGACCTCGTCGATATTGTCGATCGCAATCAGGAGGCCCTCAACAATGTGCTTACGGGCAAGTGCTTTTTCCAGATCGTACTTGGTACGGCGGAGAACAACGTCTTCCTGGTGAGCGATGTAATATGTGAGTGCATCCATCAGGTTGATGGTCTTCGGCTCGAGGCGGCCCTCAGAATCCGGAACGAGCGCGAGCATATTCGCGCAGAACGCATCCTGGATCTGGGAGTTCTTATAGAGCTGATTGAGAACGACGTTCGCGTTCGCATCACGGCGGAGCTCGATGACGATACGTACCTTCTCGTTACGGTCGGACTCATCACGGATATCGGAGATACCCTCGATCTTCTTCTCCTTAACGAGCTCGGCGATACGCTCGATGAGACGGGCCTTATTGACCATGTACGGCAGATCGTGCACGATGATTCTCGCACGGCCGTTGCTCATGACTTCGATATCGGTATGGGCACGGACAACGATACGGCCCTTACCTGTTCTGTATGTATCGGAGATACCGCGGCGTCCGAGGATCATACCACCTGTCGGGAAGTCAGGTCCTTTTACCACGGTCATCAGATCATCGATAGTTGCTTCCGGATTATCCAGGAGCATAACAACACCGTCGATGACCTCGCCCATGTTGTGCGGCGGGATGTTGGTCGCCATACCTACGGCGATACCGACGGAACCGTTAACCAGAAGGTTAGGGAAACGGGACGGAAGAGCAACAGGCTCTACATCGTGCTCGTCGAAGTTCGGGCGGAAATCAACAGTACCCTTGTTGATGTCGCTCATCATCTCCATCGCTACCTTCTGGAGTCTTGCCTCCGTATAACGGTAAGCAGCCGGCGGGTCACCGTCCATGGAACCGAAGTTACCATGGCCCTCGACCAGCATATAGCGCATGGAGAAGTCCTGTGCAAGACGTACGAGAGCATCGTAAACGGATGCGTCGCCGTGCGGATGGAAACGGCCGAGTACGTCACCTACCGTGGTGGCGCACTTACGGTACGGCTTGTCCGGGGTGAAACCCTGGGTGAACATCGAATAGAGGATTCTTCTGTGTACCGGCTTCAGACCGTCGCGGATATCCGGGAGTGCACGGTCCGAGATAACACTCATCGCATAGTCGATGAATGACTTCTTCATTTCTTTTTCAAGATCGACAGGGATGATCGTGGTCTGCTCCGAGCAGAAGATCGCGTCCACTTCGGCTTCCTGTGCTTTTCGCAGATCCTTGCCGGAAAGTGGTTCGTTTGTAGAATCAGACATGCGTCTTTCTCCTTTATACTTTATTTAAAATATATACCTGTTCTATTTTACCACAACATGTTGTTTTTCGGTGGTCAAAATCAAGATTTTTGTATAGAATAAAGCATGTGTTTTGGATATGCATTTTTCTTTTCGGAATTGCAACAGAATGGAATTTAGCCTCGTCTTATTTGTGAGGCAGAAAGAACCGCTATGGGAATGGAAGGTACAACCTCGAACATCTTTAAGCCGCCACTCGATGTGGAAGAGCTTTTCAGACTTTACGGCAACGATGTACTTCGTATGTGCAACGTCTATTTGCGTAAGCAGAGTCTGGCCGAGGATGCTTTCCAGGATGTGTTCGTGAAGGTCATGACACGTTCCGATTCCTACCGCGGAGACAGCGATATCAAGTACTGGATCCTGTCCATCGCCAGAAATGTCTGCCTGGATTATCTGAAGTCCTCGTACATGAAGCGGACAAGCTTTATGGGAGACCTTCTGGATAAGACGAAGCCGGTAAGTGAGGAAAAGAAGCGGATCAAGCCGCTTCCGGGCAATCAGGTGGAAGAGCGTCTGATCGACGCTATGGATACCAGCAATCCGCTTCTGGATGCAGTCCAGAAGCTGCCGGCAAAATATAAGGATGTAATACTGCTTCGTTTCTATTTCGATATGGATAACGAAGCAATCGCCAAGCAGCTCGGCATCACAGAGAGCACTGTACGCTCCCGTCTGATGCGTGCCAGAGCGAAACTTAAAGACTTTGGAAAGGAGTAGGACGATGTTAGGTGACGAACTGAAAAAATCTTTAGAACCGATCCAGGCATCCGACGAGCTCCTGGAAAAGACAAGACGGGCTATCGAGGCGGCAAGGATCCAGCAGGCACAGGAGGCCCTAAACCAAGCGGAGAAGTCATCGCGCCGCACCGCACGCCGCGCTATGTTCATCCGTGCGGTCGTGCCGGTCGCATGCGTACTCATCCTCGGAATCGGAATCTTCTTCCTCATTCCTAAGGTCGGAAGCGAAGATGGTACGAGATCCGGTAAGAAATCTCCGATCAGGGAGCATAACGGTGCAGTCAACGAAGTGACTGCCGAGATCGATTCGATACTCGGCGACTCGAGTAGAAAAACAGCGCAGGCTACTTCCGAAGCTTCCACCGAAGAGTGGGACAGTTACGAAGAGACGACCACCGCAGAGCAGATAGCGGAGGATACGACAAGATCTTCAGCAGAAACAGAGGGTGATCTTAACAATAAGCACAGTTTCTCATTAGACCCGTCACTTAAAAGCGGGGATATTGAGATCCTCATCCCGGAATACGAAGAGGATGATACTGTAATCAGCGGAGATTATATCCTCAGCATTTCCGCCGACCGCAAGAGTCTGGCCATTCAGGATTCCCGTACCAGACAGTTCCTGGAAAGCGACAGCAATCACGAGATCCCGCAGCTGAATCTTGACCGGGACGAGACGATCTACAGTCTGAGTTATGTCGAGAGCAGCAACACACTCTACATCGTAACGATCGTCTCCGAGGGTTCGGATATAGAGTGCCACGTATACCGCTGCAAGTACAAGGACGGAAAAGTAATCGGTAATCAGCCGGTAAGGATGAATGGATGAACGATAAGCAAGAGTAAGAAAAGGCCGTGCAGTGCACGGCCTTTTTTGTTTTCCTATAATCAGACGATCGGTTCTTTGTCCGCCTTGCCCTGACCTCTCGGATACTTGGCCGGTGTCGGCCGGATCTTCCTGATCACAAGGATCGTTCTCTTCATATCCGTGCCCGGAAGCACGAATTCTTTTACATCTTCGATCGTACCTCCGAGAGTAACGATCGCCTTCTTCGCCTGCTCGATCTCATCTTCCGCATGGCCCTTCATCGCCAGAAAGATGCCGCCGACCTTTACATACGGAAGGCAGTATTCGCAGAGCGTCGGAAGTGATGCCACAGCTCTCGCGGTCGCGATATCAAACTTTTCACGGTACAGCTTATTCTTCGCGCCGTCTTCCGCGCGGCTGTGTATCGTGGAGATGCCCTGAAGCTGAAGCGCTTCACATACAGCATCAAGGAAGTTGATACGTTTTTTCAGGGAATCCAGAAGCGTGATATTTACTTCCGGCATGGAGACCTTCAGCGGGATTCCGGGAAAGCCTGCGCCGGTGCCGACATCGATAAGCTTCAGATCGCGCCGTCCCGTCTTCTCCTCTTCTTCCTCGATGTAGGAAACAAGCGTCAGAGAATCGATAAAGTGTCGGATCGCGATGCCCTGATCGTCGACGATGTTTGTCAGATTCATCTTCTCATTCCACTTTCTGAGCATCGCCGCATAGACCTGGAACGCGCGGATACTCTCGGCCGAGAGCGGAACAGCGATATCCTGGCTGCCGGAGGCAAGAAAAGGAGAGATCTCTTTTGCTTTCGAGATATCTTCTTCGCTAGTGATGATCGGCTCATGTTCCTTCTTCGGAGCTGCCGGAGCCGCTTTACCTCCCATGCTGGCGCTGCGGATCGACTTCTTCTCTTCCGCCGTCAGTTTTTTCTTGATCTCGGGCTTGACCCGCTTACTCTTATCCATCCTGTTTCTCCCGTTTGTTCGCTTCCAGATATACAAGGAGCACCGCGATATCCGCAGGCGATACGCCCGAGATACGGGATGCCTGTCCCAGTGACATCGGTTTTCTCTGTGCGAGCTTCGATCTCGCCTCGAGTCTTAATCCCGTGATGCTCTCATAGGGAATATCCGGTGAAAGCTTCTTATTTTCAAGAACCGAGAACTTGCGGATGCGCTCTTCTTCGAGGGCCAGATATCCTTCGTACTTAATATCCACTTCAACTGCGAAGACTACCGCAGAAGGAAGCTCCGGACGTTTCTCGTCCACCTCGTCCAGATCCGCATAGTGGATCTCCGGACGCCTGATCAGGTCGCAGAGCGAGATACCGGACTGTGTCACCGTGCTGCCGCAGCGGTTAAGGATCCCGTGAAGTTTCTCGGACGGCGGCAGGAAGGTCGTACGTAGACGTGCCTTCTCGTCCTCGATGGCTTTTCTCTTTTCTTCAAAAGCACTGTATCTCAGATCATCGATCAGGCCGATCTCATGGCCGATCTCCGTAAGACGCATATCCGCATTGTCCTGTCGAAGGAAGATTCTGTATTCCGCGCGGGAGGTCATCATGCGGTACGGTTCTTTCGTACCCTTGGTGACGAGGTCATCGACCAGCACGCCGATATAGGCCTGCGAACGGTCGAGGATCACCGGTTCTTTTCCGAGGACTTTACGGGCCGCGTTGATACCGGCCATCAGGCCCTGGGCTGCGGCTTCCTCATATCCGGAAGATCCGTTGACCTGACCTGCGGTAAAAAGTCCTTCAAGACATGTCGACTCGAGCGAAAGCTTCGCTGTGGTCGGATCGATACAGTCATATTCGATCGCATAAGCCGCGCGCTGGATGTGCGCATTTGAAAGGCCAGGAAGCGAGTGGACCATCTTGACCTGCACGTCCTCGGGAAGGCTGGTGGAAAAGCCCTGAAGATAAAGCTCTTCCGTCTCTTCGCCCATCGGCTCAACGAATATCTGGTGGCGGCTCTTATCCGGGAACCGCATGAATTTATCTTCGATTGACGGGCAGTATCTCGGTCCCGTGCCCTCGATGACACCGCTGTAGAGCGGGGATCTGTCCATATTCTCCGTAATGACCTGTTTTGTCTCGGGCGTGGTCCATATAGAATAGCATGGGACCTGGTCTTCTCTCGGAGTCATTCCGTCCATCTCGTTCTTATAGGAAAACGGCGGCATGTCCGGCTCTCCGGGCTGGATCTCCATGACGGAGGTATCGACCGTTCTTCTGTTGACACGTACAGGTGTTCCGGTCTTAAAGCGCTGCATCGTGATGCCTGCTTCCTCCATGCTTCTGGAAAGACCGACCGAGCGGGAAAGCCCGTCCGGACCGCTCTCGACGATCACTTCACCGCGGATGGTCCGTGATTCCATATATGTTCCGGAGCAGACCACCGCGGCCTTCACGTGATAGCACGCGCCGCTCCTCGTTCTGACTCCGTTTAAGATCTTCTTTCCGTCTTTCTCTTCCCAGAAGAGTTCGACGGCTTCCCCTTGAATCAGGGAAATGTTCTCTTCCTTCTCGATACGCGCCTTCATCTTACGGCTGTAAGCGGCACGGTCCATCTGGGCACGCGGTGAAAACACTGCCGGGCCTTTGGATCGGTTGAGCATACGGGTCTGGATCGCGGAAAGGTCCGCCATCTCGCCCATGATGCCGCCGAGCGCATCGATCTCGCGCACCAGCTGTCCTTTGGCGGTTCCGCCGATGCTAGGGTTACAGGGAAGATTGGCCAGCTGGTCCAGATGCAGGGTAAGAAGAAGCGTGGAGAGTCCTAAGTGCGCGCATGCAAAAGCTGCCTCGCATCCGGCGTGTCCGGCACCGATCACCGCCACGTCGTACGTTCCCGCTTCATACCAGAAAGCATTGTCTTTCAGCTGTTCCCAGTTTCCCATATCTTCTCTTCTATCTCCTTATTTTCCCACGCAGAAACGTGAGAAGATCGTATCTACGAGAGTATCGCTCACCGAATCACCGGTGATCTCTCCGAGTTCCTCGAGCACCGTGCGGAGCACGAGCGAGGGCTCTTCCAGACTGACGCCTGCCTTGCAGAGGCTGATACATCTGTCCAGTTTCTCCGAAGCCGCCGACAGATGCTCGAAGTGGCGCTGGTTGGTAAGCAGCACTTCCTGTGCATGGGAAGATCCGAGCTGCTCGTAGGTCTTTCTGACCAGTTCCTCGATCTTCCCGATACCTTCGCCGGATCTCGCCGAGATACTTCCCGTGAAGTCGAGGCTTCTCGAAAAGCACTTGTCCTTAAGCAGTTTCTCCACCATTTCTCTCTTGGCGGAAATCTTTTCATCGTCCGCAGTATCGGATTTACTGATCAGAAGCCCGATCTTCGTATCCGAAGGAAGCGTCATGATCCGCTCCATGATCGATTCTTCGACAGAGTCCTCATCACAGGACACGAGCCACAGAACGATATCTGCTTCCGAAAGCGCGCCGGTAGCGCGGTCCACACCGATCGCCTCGACAACATCATCCGTCTCACGGATACCCGCGGTATCGATCAGCCTTACGGGAACGCCGGCCATACTGGTCTGGACTTCCAGAGTATCTCTGGTCGTTCCGGGAACCTCGGTTACGATGGCTCTGTCATATCCGCTCAGATAATTCAGAAGCGACGATTTGCCGCTGTTCGGAATACCGCAGATGACGATGGTCATGCGCTCGGTCAGGATCCTTCCCTGACGGTAGGTATCCAGAAGATCCTTTATCTTTTCTCTTGAAGAGATGAGAGACTCGGTATTGGCGGAAAGTGCTTTTAGCGCATCTTCATCATCGGGCTCATCGATCCACATCTCAAAGACCGCCATACTGCTGTAAAGATCGTCACAGAGCGCACGGATCTTATCCTTCAGCGCGCCCTGAAGCTGCGACTGCGCGGCCCGAAGCGCCAGATCCGAGTCGGCGGCGATCACATCCATGACCGCTTCCGCCTGGGAAAGGTCGATCTTCCCTGCCAGGAACGCCTTCTTCGTAAACTCGCCGGGCTCTGCCATACGGGCGCCGTTTTCCAGTAAAACGCGAAGGATCTCCTGACGCACGGTAAGTCCACCGTGACAGGAGATCTCTATCGAATCTTCACCAGTATATGAATGGGGTGCGATAAAACGGGTCAGCATGACTTCGTCTACGACTTTGCCGTTTGCGGGATCCTTGATGGTACCGTACGCCACAGTATACCCGGGCATATCGGAAACCAGGCGGACATCAGATGATGTGCGGCGGATCGTGAACACCTTATCTGCAATCTGTGAACTGCCGGTACCGGCCATGCGGATCACTGCGATCCCGCTCACTCCGGGCGGCGTAGCACATGCACAATACGGCTTATCCAAGACCAAATCGCCTCCCCAAGGTTAAGGGTCTCAGCCCTCCAGTGTTACAACGACTCTTCTGTTTGGCTCTTCGCCTTCACTGTGTGTCGTTACACCCTTGACGCCCTGCAGCTCAGCGTGAACGATGCGGCGCTCCGCCGGGTTCATCGGCTCAAGCACGTACTGACGCTTGTTACGGAGAACCTGATTCGCTGCCTTATGCGCCATGTTGATCAGAACTTCTTCTCTATGCTTTCTGTAACCGCCGATGTCCAGGATCACGCGGAGTCTCTCTTCGCTGTGACGGTTGGCCACGAGGTTTGTAAGATAAGCGATGGAATCCAGAGTCTCACCGTGACGGCCGATTGCCGCGCCGCAGTCCTGACCGTTAACTGTGATATGGATCACATCTTCCTCACGATAAGAATCGAGCTTGCCGTGGATGCCGATACCGGAGAGGACCTCTGCTACAAAAGATACTGCCGCATCTTCTGCCTCACTGGCCTCATCACCCTCGAAAGACTCATCATCGCCGTAGTATACATCACCATCATCTTCCTCGTCGGAAACCTCAGCGGTAACGCGGACGGTGACTTCTTTCTTACCCAGTCCCAGGAAGCTCTTACCCTCGTCGAGTACTTCTACCTGAGCCTGATCTTTCTCCACACCGAGTTCGGAAAGAGCAAGTTCAATTGCTTCTTCTTCCGTCTTAGCGGTCTTGGTTACTGTCTTTTCCATGCCTGCCTATACCTCCCTTGCCGTACAGATCACTCCGTACGAATATATTAATGCTTTTTCTTACCGGACTTCTTTCCGGATCCATTTCCGGCAGTTGCCATAGCAAGCTCCGGGTTCTTTTTCTTCTTCTTGAAAGCGTTCTTCTTCTGCTCCTCAAGCTCTTTCTTCTTCTCTTCGTAAGGCTTGGTGAACATATAGTAGGTCAGAACCTGCTGGAGGATACCCATCAGGTTACCGATGATCCAGTAGAAACCAAAGGCCGCAGGAAGTACGAACGTGGTCAGAAGCATGATAGCCGGCATAACGATATTCATGATCTTCGCTGTGCGGACGCCGGGTTCTTCCGGTGCATTGAATGCCGGATTGTTCTTGGCACGCTTCTTATCTTCTCTCTTCTGCTTCGCATCCGGCTTGAGGTTCGAGATCAGGATGTTCTGAAGGATCGTCGTGAGAAGAACGAGGATCGGGACGATCAGGAGAGGCAGATAGATCTCCGGATGGTCTGCGATCGTGCTGAAATTGATCGTCGGCTTCTTGCCGAGATCCAGACCCAGGAACTTCATGTCCGGGATCTGGGACATCTTGATGTTTCCGCTGCTGATGGCCTTGCTCATCGCTGCGCCATCGCTGTGGAGACGGTTGATCAGTGTGATGTTATCGTTGGTAACGCCCTTGATGCTCAGGAGCTCACCGAGCGCCTTGATGTTGGAGTTGCTGACGCCTGTGATATAGCGGAGCGGCTGCTGGACGATATAGTACGTCGGGAACAGGAAGAAGATCGGCAGGAACGGAACAAGGCATCCCGCAAGAGTGGATGCGCCGTTCTCCTGGAAAAGCTTCTGCAGCTCTTCCTGCTGCTTCTGCTTATCATCCGGATACTTTCTCTTGATCTCAGCCTGCTTGTTGGACAGAGCCTGCTGCTTCATCATTGCCTTCGCGGAGCGGACATTGAGCGGAACAGTAAGACCACGGACGATGATCGTCAGGAAAATGATTGCGAGACCATAGTTGCCGAAAAACTCATACAGAAGGCTGGCCAGCCATCCGAGAAGTCCCGTGATCGGTCCAAATATAAACTGCATAAATAACTCCTAATTACTCTACTTCAGCGGGTCATAGCCGCCCTTACTAAACGGGTTGCAGCGCAGAATGCGCCAGATCCCCTTGCAAGACCCTCTCAGGAAACCGTATTTCTCGATCGCTTCCAGTGTATACTGCGAACATGTAGGCGAAAAACGACAGTGCCCGATATGATTCGGGCCTCTGGAGTTCTGATAAAACCGGATCAGTTTGATCGCCAGTTTCTTCATTGCTGTTCTCCGTCATTTAGAAGGTTTAACTTCTCAAGATGCCTTCCCAGTTCTCTCTCCACTTCCTGATACGTAGGAAGTTCCACGGTCGACTTCATCAGGAAAATAATGTCATATCCCAGAAGAACACGAGGTTCATATACCGAAAATGCCGCACGAAGCAAACGCTTGGCGCGGTTTCTGGCGACCGCCGTCCTCCGTCCGTGGCCATTCGTAAAGCCCACGCGAAGGAGATCGATCGGGATCCTGGTCTGATTATGACGTAGATTCGGGCTGCGCTTAAAACAATGTACGCTCAGGTATTTGCCTGTCGCAAACGTTCCCCTCTTATAAACACGGGAAAACTCATAATTCCATCGCAATGTCTGCGTCGTCTTCAACATGACACCTAACCACTCCGGCTTCCTTATAAAAAAGGACCACGCGGGTGATCCTTATACGGTAAGACTCTTTCTTCCCTTCAGTCTTCTTCTCTTCAGTACATCGCGGCCTGCAGCTGTCTGCATTCTTGCGCGGAAACCGTGTACCTTGGATCTCTGCCTCTTCTTAGGCTGATATGTCATCTTCATATGGATCTACCTCCAAAATTAGTTTCTTTTTTACCTTTTATCACGAATAATCGATACAAATAGCGATAGAATTATACTAGGTGTCAAGAGTAAAGTCAAGTAAATGGCGAAAAGTACCTCGGATCCGCGGGAAACTAGTGCTTTTCATCAAGAACAAGTATCGTCACCTGATCCTTTTCCTCCAGAAATACCGAATATCCCTTGCTCTTAAAGATCTCACAGGCCTGTATCTGGCCGTCATCCGTCATATTCAGCACGACATAGTCCGTCTGATTTATATTCTTCAGGCCTGCGACACTGCTGCCGTAGAAAGTGAAGTTGGATGAGTCGATGCTGTAGATCTCATCCCTTCCCGCCACATGCGGAAGAAAGTTGGTATCACAGCTGACGGACGCATCCGACGGGATTCTCTCGAGGCACTCCTCGATCCTCTCGTACTTCTCTTCGTACTTCACATAGTTCTCGTAATTCGAAAGGTTTCCGGTGATCATGGCAAAGGCCGTGATGATCACTACCGCACCGGACGCCAGGACCACGATGCTTTTCTTATTCTTCTCCATCTCGCTGATATTGATCAGCGCCATGTAGATCAGGAGCGCCGAGGTGCCGAAAGCATAGTGATAGCCGATCTCCGCAGCATAGTGGTACGCCGCGCCGAACAGGAGATTGAAGAAAACGAACGGAACCAGAAGGATCATGCGGTGTGTCTTTTTCGTAAAGAACGGCATAAAGAGCAGCGGGAGCATCATCTGAAGGAGCATGACGAACGGCTCTTCGCGGTGGACAAAAACATCCAGCACGTGGCCCGGGTTGGAAAGGATATTCCCGAGGACCGCCAGAACGCCCTGATTCTCCTCAGTCATCAGCGTATTCATTCGCGAGGACATCATCATGTCCCCCTCGCCGGCTTTCTGAAGGTAGAAGCTCATCAGCAGGAAATAGACAACGACGATCCCGCCGGTGATCAGGTATTTTCTCTTCTCCTTTCCCTTCACCTCGAACGCCAGATACAGGCAGATGCAGATCACGAACAGCGTCGCGTCTTCCTTTACCATGCACACCAGTGCGCTCATGATGTAGAAAAGGATGTGCCGTTTGCTCTCGACTGCATAGAACAGCCACATCAGAAGCGGCGGCAGAAAGGCATTCTCGTGGAAGTGGAAATAGCACGGGGAAAGGATCCCGAGGGAAAATACATAAATCATGCAGCAGAAAAAAAGCGCTGTCCCCTTAAAGCCTCTCTTCTTCGCGATCAGATAGAGCGGGATCACGCCGGACAGTACAAGTACCGCCTGCGAAATGATCAGGGTCTCTCCCGACGGGAAGATCGCGTACACTGGAAGCAGCAGATACAGGATGTAGGAACCGTGCACACGGAAGTGCGAAAGCGCATAGCCTCTCTCACAGGTCGTCACAGCGGACAGGTTCTTCCTCATGGAGTGGAACATCTGATTAAATATACCCATATCAAAGGTCGCCGTCCGGAAACTCTTATAGATCACGACCGACGTTGTGATTACAAATCCCAGCACGATCACCGTCATTGCCGCGACCGGCACGATGACGAACGTCTCGGAACGCTGATTATTCAGTGTCTCCGGATGGATGCGGGAAGACGCATACACGACGAAGATCAGCGCGAACAGTCCCACGAATACGGCAAGATGGAAATCGTCTGAACGGAATACCAGTGCACAGGAAAATACGATCACGGACACCAGAAGGAGCACGGGATCGAAGCACTCCGTAAACGTCCGGAACTTTTTCGGCATCAGATAGAAAAGCACTGTTGCTCCGGCAAAAAGGAGCACGTAGATCAGCAGGAGGACCGGGATCGGAAAGAGCCCGACGAACTCCGTCCAGCGCTTAAGAACCGGAACACCATGTCCGTATGCGTAGAAGATCGTAATATCCGAAAGAAGAAAGTACACCCACAGAAGGCGCATGAAGAGGAACTGCGGAAAACCGCACTGACTCATAAAAGATACGCTTCGGGAACTCTTGCTGTCGTCCATCCGGTCACCTTTTACAGATGATCACCAGATCGAGCTGTGCATCTGCACGATCTTGCCGTCCTGGATATAGACACGCGGAATACGCTTGCCGACCAGGCAGGTGACTTCGTAGTTGATGGTATCGAGCATATCGGAGATCTCATCGACCGGGATCTCGCTGTGCTTGCCGCGGGTCTTCTGCGCGCCGAAGAGTACGACCTCATCGCCGACCTGCGGTTTTTCATCGAAATCAGTGACATCGACCATGCACATATCCATGCAGATATTGCCGACGACCGGAGCACGCTTTCCGTGGATCAGGACCTCGGCGCGGTTGCTCAGACGGCGCAGATAACCGTCCGCGTAGCCGATCGCGATCGTCGCGATGGTGCTCGGTTTCTCGGTCTTGAAGTGACGGCCGTAGCTGATGGTCTCGCCGGCCGGGATCTCTTTTACATGTACGACGCTGGACTTTAAGGTCATGGCCGGACGGACTTCGAAATCCGTATACGGCTTCGGGCAGCCCTTCGGCATCATGCCGTAGGTAATAAGGCCCGCTCTGACCATATCCATATGCATCTGTGGGAAGCGGATGATGCCCGCGCTGTTGCAGATATGCTTCGTCGGGATCGTGAGGCCGTGCTTTTCGAGCTCATCGACCATTCTCATAAAGCAGTTATACTGCTTCATGGTGTATTCGTCATCGTCTGTATCCGACATCGCAAAGTGCGAGAACATGCCCTCGATCTCGATGCCCGGAAGCTCGGAGATCGCAAGGATCGCCTCGACGGAAGACTCGCCTTCGAGGAATCCGAGGCGGTTCATGCCGGTATCGTACTTGATGTGGATCCTGGCCGTTCTCTCGAGAATGATCGCCTTCTTCGAGATCGCCCTGGCGTATTCAAGAGAATATACCGCCTGCTCGATATCGTTCTCGATCAGCTCGTAGATACGTCTCGGATCGGTATGACCGAGGATAAGGATCGGGACATTAATGCCGCTCTTTCTGAGCTCCAGCGCCTCGTCGAGCATCGATACCGCGAGCTTGTCCGCGCCGTTATTCAGAAGCACTCTTGCTGTCTCGATCGCGCCGTGTCCGTAAGCGTCCGCCTTAACGACCGCCATGATCTTCGCCGATCTTTTTGTCACGCGGCGGATCTCACGCATGTTCTCCGCCAGAATATCCAGATTGATCTCCGCCCACGAACGATTCGGAAACTTATCCATCATTTTTGCATTCCTTCTTCCCAACCAAGCGTTTTAAATACTTTTCCGTAATAGCCCGAAAGCATCGTCGGCAGCATCGCGCGCGTCCCATGCTCCGCAGCACAGAGTTTTCCGGCCAGGCTGTGGATCCCGACAGCGCAGATGGAAGCATCTTCTTCCGTCATGCCCTGAGCCAGAAGTCCGGTCAGAAGCCCCGCGAGCACATCCCCGGATCCGCCCTTGGCCAGTCCGGAATTGCTCACAGGATTACTATACCACTTCCCGTCCGAAGTAAATATGTGAGTTTCGTTACTCTTAAGAACAAGCGTAATTCCTTGTTCTACGGCAAAAGCACTTGTCTTCTCTAAATCGCCTCCCGGTATTCCAGGAGCCAGTCGGGCAAACTCCCCGACATGCGGCGTCAGTACAGCAGGCGCAAGCCCTCCGGAAACACGGGCCGATACCTCCTGCATCACGTCTTCATGCAATGCCAGATACGAGAGCGCTCCGGCGTCGAGGACCAGATGCGGCGCAAGCTGCGCGGCAATACGGATCATGATGCCGAGTTTTTCCGACTCGGGCGGGATCCCCGGCCCGATCAGGACCGCATCCTTCCCCTGTATCTGTTCAGAAAAATACTTCTCATATGAATTTGCTTCCGGCATCACCGGAAGTCTCATCACGGCAGTGGCTGCCACAGCAGGCGCAGCTGCCGCCGGAACCGCCTTGTTCACCAGCTCTTTATATACGAGGCCCAGCGCCTCCGGGCAGTGGATCAGAAGCGGTGTGAGTAGTTCTTCAGCTGTATGCACATAGACGAGACCGGCTCCGGAACGAAGTGCGGAAGATGCCGCCATGCAGCAGGCCCCGCCCATCCCGGGCGTTCCCGCGCAGATCAGAACACGGCCGAATGTGCCCTTATGTCCGGACTCCGGACGCTCCGGACACTTACCGGAAATCATA
Source organism: Clostridiales bacterium (assembly GCA_024695545.1). Next base: position 10,513 of record JAILHZ010000080.1, on the reverse strand, counting down.
TCCTGATCGATCAAATACGGTGTCTGCACGATCCTTACCTCCCGCTTAACGCTTACTTAAAGCTTCGGCACCTCGCTGATGGTAGAAATATCGAAAGGCGTCTCCTGATATACATAGTAGTTCAGCCAGTTCATAAACAGGAGCGTCGAGCTGGATCTCCACTTCATATGCGGTTCCTTTGACGGATCGTCGTTCGGGAAATAATTCTTCGGAACTTCGATCGGCAGGCCCTTATTGAGGTCGCGGAAATACTCGTCTCTTAATGTGTTGACGTCATACTCGGAGTGACCCGTGATGAAGATCTGTCTTCCTGAAAGATCGGAAACAGCGTACACGCCGCTCTCTTCAGACTCGGACAGGATACGCAGGTTCGGGTGTCTCTCGATGTCTGACTTTCTCACTTCCGTATGACGGGAGTGCGGTACGTAGAAGTAGTCGTCAAAACCGCGGAACAGCTTGACCGGCTTGGTGTAGGTCATGCTGTGCTCAAAGACACCGAACATTTTCTTGTCGAGATTGTACTTCGGGATGCCGTAGTGGTGGTAAAGTCCCGCCTGTGCGCCCCAGCAGATGTGAAGCGTAGAGTAGACATGAGTCTTGCTCCAGTCCATGATGTCGCACAGTTCCTGCCAGTAGGCGACCTCTTCGAACTCCATCAGCTCGACCGGCGCACCCGTGATGATCATGCCGTCATAGAAACGGTCCTTGACGTCGTCGAAGGTCTCATAGAACTTGACGAGGTGCTCCGTCGCGGTATGCTTCGGATGATAGGATGCCGTGTAAAGAAGGTCGATATTGACCTGAAGCGGCGAGTTACTGAGGGCGCGGAGAAGCTGCGTCTCTGTCGCGATCTTGTTCGGCATGAGATTCAGTATCAGAAGATGCAGCGGACGGATGTCCTGTGTATACGCGCGGTCTTCGGTCATTACGAAGATGCGCTCTTTCTCAAGGATCCCTGTCGCAGGGAGATTATTCGGAATACGTATCGGCATTGCTTACTCCCCCCTTCACAGACACAGAAATTCGTTGAGGATCGATGTCTTCGGAACGAATGTCTCTTTTGCCTGAGGGATCATGTCAAGCCAGGACTCGAGCATTCTTGCCTTTGCGACCGCCTTCTCGATGTTCGCAAAGTCCTTCTTCACGTTACTTTTCTCCATAAATACCGATGGCGCGAGAATCCCCTGGTCATACGCATCCAGCGCTTCTGCGATATCGCGCTTCGCAAGAGCCGCGATCACGAGCGGTTCATATGCGAGGAAAGAATTGACGTGGTAGTCTGCCTTCGTCAGATAATCACGGTAATAATCCTGTTCGGAATTCTGGATCATCGGCCAGTAGTCGATCGTCGTCAGCGCATGTGCGCCTCTGTGTCTGACATCGCGAACGATCCTTCGCAGCATACGAAGGTCATCGCTGTCGAGGAGACGGCGGTCGGACATTACCGATGCATACGGCATAATGAATACGCCTAAGTATCTTTCTTTTTCAAAAGCACCTGTGGTCTCGTCGCAGAGTCCGTGGAGTCCTTCCACGACAACGACACCATCCTTGCCGATCGACAAAGCCGGTTTGTCAGACTCGACGCGCTGACGGACCTTAAAGTCAAAGGTCGGTGTCACGACCTCATCGCCGCTGACGAGTCTTGCGAGGTCCATGCTTGCCAGGCGCATATCGAGCGTGCCTACGCTCTCGAAGTCCGGACGGCCTTCGTCATCGAAGTTCAGGGCTTCCAGGTTATAGTAATCATCAAGGGAAAGGCGGATGGACTTCTTGCCTCTTCTCTCCAGTTCACTGACCAGACGGTCGGTAAAAGTGGTTTTGCCGGAAGAAGTCGGGCCGGATACAAATACCACCTGGATCTTCGGATCCGCGCACACTGCCTCAGCCACTTCTGCCGTCTGACGCACGAAGCGCGCCTCGGCTTTACTTATAAAATCCGGAAGTCCGAAGACTCCCAGCATATCTTCCAGGTCATCGATCGATACCCGGATCTTATCGGATAAATTCGCCATACGATGCTCTCCAGTCTTACTTGTCAGTATAGTCCGACAGTACCAGCATACTGACGACCTTGTCATACCAGTACTGAAGGAAACGTGCGACACAGAACACGATACCGGGGATCAGTACAGCAGCCAGAACGATAAGGAGAACGACAACGACGATATATACGCCGCCGGAAATAACTCCGAGAACGGTAGCGAAAGTACCTGCAGTGTCCACGTACTTCTCCGTAAAATGCTCAAGTGTCCTATTGAGATACGAAATAAAGAACTCTTTCAGGTCTCCAAAAGAGACGGTCAGCTTGGGACGTGCCCATGCCGTGATCAGAAATGTAAGTGCACCGATCTTTACAAGCTGTGCACTGAGAACCGGAATCTTGCCCCATAAGGGCATTCGGTAATAGGAGAAACAAAGTGCGGGGCAGAAAAAGAACAGCACGATAAAGACGATGACTTTCTGTAGAAAACCACCAGTGATAAGACCGTTCATGCCTCCGGTCATGTAGTTATAGATAACAAGAAGGTCTACGAAAACGCCGTAGAGCAGGAACAGAGACAGATGCCGACGATTCTCGAAATCCGTATCGCTCCACAAACGACCAAGCAGAAGCCCCTCTAAATAATCCACGAGTTCTTGTCCCCTTCGAAAAAAACAGTTCTGAATTATTGTACCAAAAAAAAGGGGCTTTCGCCACCCGATAAAGTTAGATACTGTGGAGTTTGAAGAAATGCTCAGCGCAGGCGGAAAGAAGTCTTGGCGACTTCCTCGAGCAGGCGGCGGTAGGCCGACCACTGTCTCGGGAAATTACTTACGCCGTAAGCCTTGAGGATATCTCCGTCGGAGAAACGGATCTCGACGGACCAGTCCTGCGGGAAAGAACCCGTCATAGAGCCCATCAGGTGGCCGACGCCCTTAGCGTAGTCGGTCGCCCAGGAAAGCAGCTCCGTCTCGGGAAGATTTTTATAAATATGCTCGACCATCTGCGCAGAAAGTGCACGGACGAAGTCGTTATTCCACATATGCGTGTCGGTCCAGGCAATACGGCCGGCTGACAGATCAATAGATGCCTTAAGGCTGCCTCTCCGGTAACCGGACAGTTCAGTCTCGATGAAGACGATGTCACTATAGTCATGCTTCTTTTCACTCATCGATAACGCCTCATTCATCCATATCACATCATGTGCCGTCGTCTTGCTCATGAGATCTTCACCCCGTAAATACCCAGACCACGTGTACCGATAACCAGAATACCGTCCACTACGATCGGAGAAGACTCGGTATTATTCTCTTTTCTATCCGGCTCACTCTTACTCTTCAGACGGGTATATCCGACAAGATCACCTGTCATGGCATCCACCAGATGTACCTGACCATAGTTGTCGACGATTGTAATGTAAGCATTCCCCTGATCATCATAGACATCTACAGGAGAAGACCATGTGTACGGGTCAGTAACATGATCCGGATCCTCAATGTATTCCATTACATATTCCCAGACCTTATCTCCGGTTCTCTTGTCATAAGCAATGATAGAGTTACCTCTCGTATAGCCCTTAGTCATACAGTAAGAGAAAAAGACCAGATTAGAAGCCTTGCCTTTGCCAATGGCCGGTGTGCCCAGCATACCGCCATTGAGATCGTTTGCTCTGTTATTTACGTCAGAATACGAGGCACAGTCTCTTGATGTCTCCCAGACAACTTCTCCGGTCATAGCGTCCACTTTGTACGTAAAAGATGCACCTGTCCAGGTTCCGGTCCCGTGTTCTTTCTGCCAGTCGACCTCAGTACCGGTATAAAGATATACATGACCATTGTCCTCTTCGAGAACAGGAGTAACATCTGAGTCGTCCTTAAGTTTTCTCGACCAGACCATCTCTAAAGTGTTGAGATCCAGGCAGATCAGGTTTCCGGCACTGTCAGTAAACCATCCGTAATGATCATAGACAGCCATGGAACTCTCGATGCCATATAATGCCTTGTCCGTACCATCGGCAAACACAAACTTATATGCCAGAGTCTGCGGGTTGATGGACAGCATGCCCGTGTCCTTATTGAACTGGGTATTCAGTTTAACGGTATAGACCAGACCGTTCTCGTTCGGATAGATCAGTGTATCCGCGTCTGCACAGACGATCGGAGATGAATCACACGCGCCCCATGAACTTCTATATGCACGGGAATCCAGACCGCACTGGTAGTGCATGATTTCGAAGTTCATCAGGTTAATGATGCGGAAACCGACTTCTTCCGGTTTTCCCGCTACATTATTATCGCCCTGTCCGACATAAAGGATCGGGTAACCTCTCGGATCGATCGCCGGAGTTCCCTTAACGGTAAAGCCGAGTTTAAGTTTGTCTCTGGTCGGCTCTCCATCTTCAAGATCAAAGAAATATACATTGCCGTCAGCGGCCGCAACGACCACCTCTGTCAGATCCTCTTTCGCTTTCTTCTCCGGATAGAGATTCATCAGCTGCTGGACATCCCAGCTCCACTTAACGGCAACAGGCTGACCGGTCCAGAGTGTACCACTCCAGTAAGGGAAAGCTCTACCTTTAATATCGCCTGTCTTGAAGCTCCAGATCTCTTCCAGATGCTGTTCCTTGCTCTTGGCAGGATCGAGAGTAAACGTGCCCCAGGATGCGCAGTTTCTGAAATTGTTGCCGCGGAAAGACAGGATGCCGCCGACCTGCTGATAATTCAGCGGATCTCCGAAGTGGATCTCATCCTCTCTCTTATAAGAGCTGAGAGTTTCGTTACCGTTATAGATAGTCTGTGTTACACCACGGCCGGACGGAGTGTACTCGTCCTTCGGCGTTCCGATCGGAACATCCATCTTAGCCGTTGCGGGATACAGGATCGGGTTCTGATAATCTTCGATTGCAGGTGCAGGTGTAGGAGTCGGTGTCACAACAATAATGCCAGTAGGATCTACCGTCTGTCCCTGATCATCTGTAACTGCACCCTGTGCAGAAGAGGAATTATCTGTCGGATCCTTAAGATCTTTCTTACCTTTTTTGAGAGTCGCCACTGCAAGCACGATCGTCGTGACTACGAGAACCACAGTAACAAAGAACAAGATATAAAGACCGTTGTTGTTCACACGACGCGGTCTGTAAAACTGATTCTCATATCTTACGTTTTCAGGTTTTCCCATTTGGTTTCATCCTCATAGAATTTTTTCTGCCGAAGATACACTTTTGATTTTTACATATTATCACAAAGATTCTCTTTCCGATACTAATAAGATGCACAAAAAAGCACCCCTTCGCGGATGGAAGGTGTTTTTTTCGCGAAAACATCAAAAAAATCAGAGTGTTTTTCTACTTGTTCATCCACGTTCTTTATCGATCGTTGCACACCGGTTCTGAATGACATCCCGCGTTACACTAACGTCACAGAACGCCGATTTTCCACATTTTTCGTCATTTTGACGGACGTATCTTCGTTTACAAAAGCACTTGCCCTGTAATATGATTTCAACGGCTTTTCATTTAGCACGTTATTCTATGGAGATTTACCGATGATCTGGATCCTTCTGACCCTGGTATACGGCCTTCTTAAGGGCGGCCGCGAGATCAGCAAGAAAAAAGCGATGGACAGAAATTCCGTTATGGAAGTTCTGGTCATCTATACACTCATCGGTTTTCTGATCGTCGTGCCGCGCGCTCCGCACGCGATGGGACTTGCGCCGCATCAGTACGGTCTGATCATGATCAAATCCTTCTCCATATTCCTGGCCTGGATGATGGGATTCCATGCACTCAAGCACCTGCCGGTCAGTCTCTACGGCGTCCTCGATCTTTCCCGTGTGCTGCTCGGTACGCTTCTGGGCGTGATCGTCCTCCACGAAGTCCTGATGTGGAATCAGATCCTGGGGCTTTCCCTGGTCGCATTCGGACTTCTCGCGCTCCGCTTCAATCTCTTCGACAGGATCAAGGGAAAACGTGCTCATGATAAAGCAGCCCCTGAAGATCCGGCCATTACGGAAGATAAAACAGAAGAGGAAAACGGCGATGCACCGGAAGGCAGCCGTACGAAGTTCGTCCTTCTGGCCTTCGGTTCGTGCATTCTCAACTCCGTATCCGGCCTCCTCGATAAGATCCTCATGAAGGACATCACCAGTTCGCAGATGCAGTTCTGGTACATGTTTTTCCTGATCGTCTTCTACTTTCTCTATGTGCTGGTCAGCCGAACGAAGATCCGCAAAGAAGCCTTCAAGAACGGCTGGATCTGGCTGATGGCGATCATGTTCGTCATCGGTGACGCTTCGCTCTTTATCGCAAATGCTGATCCTGCAAGCTCGATCACGGTCATGACCGTCGTCAAGCAGAGCGCCTGTTTTGTCACCATCTTAGGCGGTAAATTCGTATTTCATGAAAAGGGGATCGCCTACCGTCTTTTCTGTGCGACCATCATCCTGATCGGTATCCTCATGAGCGTGCTCTACGCCGCCTGATCCTTACGATACCGCAAATTCCGCTGCCGCAAGTCCCGCGGCTCTTCCGCTCTCCCACGCATACTGCAGGTTATAACCTCCGGAGACCCCGTCGATATCCATCACTTCGCCCGCGAAGAACAGTCCTTCTGAAATCCTGGACGCCATCGTCTTCGGATCGATCTCCTTTACGGATACGCCGCCTCTGGTAACATATGCGATATCGATCGGTGTGCATTTTTCCACGTCAAAAGCACTTCCCTTGAGTTTTCTGACGATCTCTTTTCTCATCTCTTTTGTCACTTCATGCGCACAGATGTCCAGGACCTTACCGTCAAGCACCAGGATCGCCGCTTTCTCCTGAAGATGGAATGTCTCGCACAGGAGCCGCTTCATGTAGCGGTTCGGGTTTCCGCTCATGGCAGCAAGGAGCATCTTCTCCACTTCCTCCTCACGGATATCGGGAAGCATGTCGATCACAAACTGTACGGAGCCTTCCGCATACCTGCCTTTCGTTGCCGGGAGTTCTCTCGACAGCGGCATGGCCGCAGGTCCGCTCACTCCCTGATGCGTGAACAGAAGATCGCCGCGCGCCGTCTTTTTCTTCTTTCCGTCGATCAGAAGAGCGGATCCGACATCGGGAAGCGTGATCCCCGCGAGGGTGAACTCTGCGCCGCAGTCTTCACAGCGGCTGTCCATCGATGTATCGGAAAACGCAGAAAGCAGAATCGGAGCCAGCGCCGGAGCGAGCTCCGTGACCGAATGTCCGGCCGAGGCTGCAAGATCATATCCGTCGCCTTCTGAGCCTGTATGCGGGAAGCTCTTTCCTCCTGTCGCCAGGATCACAGCGCGGCTTTCAAATGTATCTCTCTCTGTTCTCACGGACCAGATTCCGTCATGCATTTCTATAGACTTAACCGGAGAATCCGTAAGGAGGACAATGCCCTTCTTCTCCAGTGCTTTTTCCAGAGCTTCACAAACAGATGCTGCCTTCTGCGAATCGGGAAAGATGCGTCCGGCATCTTCTTCGTGGGTCGGGATCCCGAGGGAAAGGAAAAACTCCCTCACCTCTTCCGGCGGGAAGGCATGAAGTGATGACGTGAGAAATCTGCTGTTCTCGTGATATGTATCCCGGAAATTGTCGGGAATGCGGATGTTCGTGATATTGCAGCGTCCGTGGCCGGTAAGAAGGAGCTTCTTCCCGGGGCGTTCTTTCTTCTCAAGAAGCAGTACCGACGCGCCTTTTTCAGCCGCGGACAGAGACGCCATCATGCCCGATGGTCCGGCACCGGTCACGATCACGTCAAAGTGCTTTTGCGGATGAGTCATAGGAAGGACCTCAGATGCGGTAGATCGCCGTTCCGTCTTCGAAACGGATCATCTCGGTCAGATTCTCCTCGAAGAACTCCGGATAATAGTAGTCGCTCGTCTCAGTGTTGCCGTAATAGTCGTCCGACAGGATGACGTAGCGGATACCCATCTCATCGCAGTAGCGGCGGAACTCACTGATGTTGCCGTTACAGCCGCAGAGCAGCCACTGGTAGTTGATCTGACGGGTCTCGGTGTCGTGACCCGCGGACCATGCGAAGTACGGCCATCCGTAGTAGACGCGGCGTCCGCTCAGGAAGAAGTCATTGACCGACCACATCGGAGTCAGAAAAATATCATCCTCACCTGTGTTCTTATCGATCCAGTCTACGATCTGCGCATCCGGATGGAGCTCGACGTAGCCGCCTTCATGTGTGTTGAGGTTATAGTAGATGCACCATTCGCTGATGCCCGTCGCAGTAAGACCGAAGGTCAGGCACAGGCAGACAGCCGCCGATACGATCTGGATCGGGATAAATGCTTTCTTCGGAAGCATTCCCTTCTCCGCCGCTTCTTCACCATCTTCTGCATCAGCCGCCTTCTTGCTTCTCAGTTTCAGAGGCAGTGCGAGAAGATTTGCGAGAAGTCCCGCGATCGCGATATCAAAGAGGATGAAGCTCACCTGGATGAACTTATGGTTTGCGAGGACCTCGAGCGATACCTGGCAGAAGAACGCAAATACCATCGGGATGGCAAATGCGAGCAGGAGTACCGGACGGTACAGGTTCTTTTTCTTAACGATACCGTAGACCAGAAGCCCTACGAAAAGCACTGCCGGCAGGATCACTGTCAGGAAGCCCATCTTAAAGAGGTAGTCCGCGATCGTTCCCAGCGAACTGAATATGGTACTGATTCCGGCCTTCTCTTTCCCGGCCAGTTCCGGAACAACGAATCCGAAGTTGTACTTGAAGCTGGCAACATTCGAAGCACCGCCCGCAAAGAACGTAGCCTGTACGGAAGCGGAGATCACGGATACTGCGGCAACGACCGCATAGCCGAGACGGAACTCGGAGAATACCGCCATGCCGAAGAGGACGAGAAGCGCACAGATCAGGCAGGAGCCGTGGAAGAACGGCATCGCCAGTGCGATCAGGGAACCCAGGATCACGGAGCCCCAAGGACGGAGCGGATCCTGCTTTCTTGCGATCCAGGCCTCACGGGAAGCGAAGAACTTCTTACACTTCGCACCCACACCCTTCGAGCGGGAAAGATGCAGGAACATTCTTCTGAAATGCGGCAGGAACAGGAAGATGAAGACGAGCACAAGACCTACGCCCATCGCCAGATGGCGCTGGTTCGCGTAGACGTTGATCGCCCAGATGCCCCACTCGTCGCGGAAAGTATAGCCGTACCATGACGACTGTTTCGTAATCGTCTCTATAACGGAACCGAAAGTCGCACCCGGAACACTCTTGAGCTCGGAGAACTGATGGAATACGTTCCACGCGCTTCTGAAGAGCACCAGTAACGGCGCAAAGAAGAAAGCACTTCTTCTCGAGGACAGCAGTACCGCCAGCGTTCCAAGAAGCGTCAGTGCCGAACCCATGCACAGGATCGACGGCAGGTTGATCGCCCAGACCAGCGGGAGGCCGAGCGCCTCGAGGTTACCGGTCAGGAAATAGAACATGAAGTGGTACTGGATATTGTCTCCGGCAAAGTGCGGATACTGTGTCGGGAAGTTCGATCCGTTGCCGAATCCCGATGTGATCGCCACATGCGGGGAAAAGTCACTGAAGATGGAGAAGCCCAGACGGACACTGTTGCCGCTGGTGAAGCAGGTGTAGAAATACACGAAAGCAACCGCACTCAGCACCAGAAGGATCGATGTCAGATAGAACGTGATCGAGCCGGGATGGCGGTTGAATCCGGGAAGCATCTTATATCCCGGCTTCTGGGACTCCCTGTAGTTACGGAGGAAACTTCTCTGCCAGAACAGGCAGGCCAGATAAGCGAAGATACACATGCTCACGATATTCGCCGGAAGCAGGTTCGCTGTATCCGCCGGGATATACGGGTGCATGATGTAGGCGAGGAAATATGTGATCCAGGAGCTCAGAAGAAGTCCTACCAGAGTTCCTGCCGGGAGCAGGAAGAGCATCGTCGGGACTTTCTCGATCGTATCGGTCTCTGAAGCGATTCCGACATAAAGACGACGGATATCCGGGATCAGAAAACGGATCAGTTGTGTACCAAAGAAAATGGCTATGATCAGATATAGAATTGCCAGCATAGCGCGACCTCCACCTACTTATACCTCACTATCATACCATTCCTAAGTATCTTCGTCACGAAAAATCCTACTCTTTCGTTACATTTCTCGATTTCATCCTTGCCATATAATGAAAAAGTGTATAATCATTTCATATGCGCTTTGCCGGAAGACACATTCAGAACCGGCGCATACATATCAAGGGGAGGCTTTTTTCTTATGAGAATCGCAGTATTAGCCGGCGGCATCAGCCCTGAAAGAGACGTATCACTCTGCTCTGCCAGCCTGATTTCCAATGCACTTTTATCCAAGGGTCACGAGGTGGCTTTTGTAGACGTATATGAAGGTATCGAGGCAGATGACCTCGACAGTTGTTTTGTAAAACCGGATTCGGGAAAGACTTTTTCCTACTCGATCCCGGAGACCGAGCCGGATCTTCCGGCACTCATCGCTTCCCATGGCGGCCGAAAAGAACTGATCGGCCCCGGTGTTCT
>JAILHZ010000079.1 GCA_024695545.1 Clostridiales bacterium | reverse complement strand
CAGGATCAAACTCTCAAAAAAATACTTTGAGAGCCGTTTGGCTCTTTGTTTACTTTGTTTTCAACTCTATGAATTGAACTATTGGCTCGTATATAAAGTAGTAATTACTTTCTGCTCTTCTATTCAATTTTCAAGGTCCGTGGCCCCTCGCTCTCGCGAAGCGCTTGATTATATTATCACCTCACCCATACCCTGTCAAGCACATTTTTTGATTTTTCACACCTTTTTTTCAGGGTTTTGATTACGGTTCATTTACAGCCCTGAAAACAGCAAAAAGGAGACCGTTCTGATCTCCTTTTTTGTATTAATGAAATTATTTACGCGCGCACATATTATATAGGAGCACATCAGAAGCGTCCTCCGCCTCCGCCGCTGTGGCCGCCTCCTCCGCCACCGCTGAAGCCGCCGCCACCGCCACCTCCGCCGGACGACGAGGATGTGTGATAGACACGGGTGTTTTTGCGGACGAAAGTATCAGTAACTTCGATCGACCTGCTGTTCGGACGGTCGATGTACTGCTTCGACTTCGGAACCGGGTCGAGTTTAGGTCTGTGTGTGCAGAGAAGCGTAACACCGGCTGCAAGAATCAGCGGGATAATGATGCATGCACCGTAGGTAAGGATCAGTCCCGTGGAGTGATAATCCTTATCGGCGAGTTCACCGAAGATCCCGCGGATCGAAGTGTAATACTCCCCGTTACCCAGTTCCTTCCTGTATGCACCGAAGAGCCGGTTACATTCATCGCTGTCCACGGCGAAGTACGCCGTGCCGTATGTGTACAGCCAGAAATAGCGTCCGCCCGAAAATCAAGTGTCAGATCGATCAGGATGCAGATACCGGAATTGTCCTGCATGGATGTGTGGATGCAGTACTTCTTATAAACATTTGCCGCATACTTCCTGCAGTCTGAATCGTCCGTTCCGTTCGGGTTATCACGCGTCGTGACAACGACGACATTTATGTCGTTATCGTCCTTCAACTTCTCTGCGGCATCTTCAAGATCCGCATACTCTTCACTTGAGAAGATCCCGGCGTCATCGATGATTTTTGTACGCTTCGGAGGGATACGGTTCATGAAGATAAAAGCCGCGATCGAGAGGATCACGATACCGGCAATGACCGCGAGCGCAACACCGGAAAGGGCGTTGAGCTCGCCCCAGAGGCTCTTCTTCGTATATTTGAGTTCATCGTTTTTCATCCGACAAACCCTCCCATGATCAGGCCGGCGATCAGGCGGGTCACCATGGCTGCGATCGCCAGGATAACGAAGAACAGGACTATCCTTTTCAATCTGCTGACAGGCGGGATGCCCGCAACTTCTCCGGTCTGTCCGTTCATGCAGAAATCATAAGACTTCCCGTGATAGTTATAGTGCAGGAACCATACCGGCATCATGGCATAGAACATCTTCGGCTCATAGATGACAGAGTTATCTCTCTGGATCTTCACACCGCGGTTGTACTTCATAAACGACGGCACCATCTCCTCGGTGATGTAGCCCTTGAGCCTGCCGATAAGCCGCCCTTTCAGTTCATCACCGGTCTGGTCGTATCTCTCGGCAAAGAATCCCTGCATATACGCAGGATCGAAGTCTTTTACCGCCTTGAAATCAAAGGGCTCGATCGCCTCCATCAGCCGGTCGTCGATCCTTGAGGAACCATCAAGAGGGATATGTTTCCACGAAAGAAAACTCCTTCTTCTTAAGCTAAAGTAGGAGGTCGTCACCGTGGTCGTACTCCCCGTGGAATGGGAAGTCTCATGCACACCCTCTCCGGCCAGATCGACGTCACTTTCGACATCGTAGAGCCAGAACGGTACATAAAGACCAGTGAGCTTCTCGATATTCTTTTTGCTTACAAAGTCAAAAGGTGTCCAGCGTCCGCCCTTACACCAGTTGAAGAATTTCTTCTCCGCCTCTTCTTTTCCGTATTTGAAAGGAAGGATGAAGTCGGGTGAGAATTCTTCGGTCATGCGCTGGCTGATGATCGCCGGTGATCCGCAAAAAGCACAGAACGTCGCACTGGTGTGCGCATCGGTAACGACCTGCGCGCCGCAGGCATTACAGATGAACTGCACGCCCTGATCTCCGAGGCTTTTACGGATATGTTCTTCCGCATCTTTCTTATGGATACGCTGCCCGGCATCGCTGTCCTGCGGGGCTTCCGGAACGATCGTGTTCTTAAGCTGATCAGCAGTAAAACTGCTCATGCAGTATTCGCACACCATCAGCTGGCGGTCCGCGTCAAATATAAGATTGGCATTGCAATTCGGACACTTGATTGAATCAGCCATGAATTCTCTCCCTGCTTTCAGATAGCAGTATTTTACCATTATTCCCCGAAGGTTGCGATATCGGTCAGATATGCTACACTCATTTAAGAAAGAGGTAAGACATATGTTTTCGGCAATACAGAATATCGACTTTTACATTTTGGACTTTCTTCAGACGATGGCCCGCTCCACGTTCTGGGACCGCTTCTTCTCCATGTTCACATCGCTGGGCGACCCGTTTATGGTCATCTGCTATGCGGCGATCCTCCTTGTACTCACGAAGACGAGAAGAGACGGAATCATGGTCACTGCCGGATTGCTCACCGGTCTTCTTGTCGGAAATGTCATCCTGAAGAATATTGTGCAGAGATCCCGTCCCTGCTGGCTCCATCCCGAGGTCGAACTTCTTATAAAGAATCCGAAGGACTACTCTTTCCCGTCCGGCCACACCATGAGCTTAACGATCCTTACCTTCATCCTGGTCTACAACCATCCGAAGCTTGCCTTCGGTCTGATCCCGGCCGCTCTTCTCATGGCGTATTCGCGGATATATCTGTATGTGCATTTCCCGAGCGACGTTCTCGCCGGCATCATTCTCGGACTTCTCATCGGTCTTCTGACCGTGAAGCTCACACCGAAAGTCGAGAAAAAGATCGAACTGAAAAAGAAGAGCAAGATGTTTACGCCTTCTGAAAAGCAGGATTGATCAGCCCTCGATCAGGGTTTTGATACGGCGCTCGATCTCATCGGCAGCCTCGGTCACCGTTATCTCGGAAGCGAGATACCTTGATGCTACATCACGCACGATCGCGAGCACATTTTCATCACGGATATAGCGGCGGAAAGGCTGCTTCAGCATCTCCTCATACCGGTCGAGCATCGTTTTTCCGTCATCCAGCTGCAGCTGATAAGTATCCCCGTCGATTCCATACACGTAGACGAAGACCGGCGAAGACAGATCGTCCAGCTGGCTGGTATCGCGGAAAGCTTCGATATTGACAGGGATCGCATTCCGGGAATGAGCCTCATAGCTGCCCTGTGAACCGAGCATCCTCTGCGCATTCGTGTCAAGAAGGTACTTAATGACTTCCCACGCATTTTCTTTCTGCGTCGAATAAGCTGCGATGCCTGCCGTGATCGGAGCATCAATGATCGGCGTGCATCCGGAAGATCCCGGATATCCGTACCACGCACTATTATCATAGAGGATATCGCACATCGCGTAGTCCGATAGCGAATTCACCGAGCCCGGGCAAAATGCAGCCTGCCCGCTGTATACATATCCGATGCAGTCAAAAGCAAACGGATCCAGCGCCTGCTCTGTCGGTTCGTTCTCCCCATAGTAGGAGCATCCGTTGTTATATACAGAGAACCTCAGAAGTTCGAGAAGTTCGATCAGAGAATTGTGGTCGATCGACACCTTGTCCTCCGCATAATTGATCCAGGTAGCGGTCTCGCCTTCGACAAGCATATTGAGGAGCATGTCCGTGGAGAAGCCCTTGAACACCTGTACCTCATCCGTCATAAAAGCACTGGACGAGGAGAAATCGTGATAGTTCATCTCGGTCTTTCCGTCTACATAGGTACGGTTGCCGATAAGCGCGCTGACCTGAAACTCCAGCGGGATCTGGTACAGTTTCCCGTTTGTCTCGAATGCGCGGAAAGCACTGTCGAAGTACTTGCTCCGGTCAATTCCGGAAGCCCCGTCGATATATGCATTGAGATCGGTAAGGTTACGGCTGTTATCCAGGATGCCGGTATCTCCTTTATAGAAAATAACATCCGGTCCGGTTCCTGACTCGACCTGCGTCACCATATTCTCAAGTGCTTTTTTCTCATAGATATCCGATTCAGAATAAATCTCGTTGTAGCGGAAGTCCGCATAGTCATACACCTTGATCCAGAGATCGTTGGACGTATTGCGGTTGTAATCGGCAATACTCTTCATCAGGACACTGTCGGTGATGCCGACGCCGCCGACCCAGATCACATCCTGATCGGCGTGAGGATTCTGCGAAGAAGGCTCGACCTTGACCAGATATGCTTCACTTCCGTTATTCGTTGCACGGACAGATGCGATGCAGATCTCCGTCTTCGAATCATCCGAAACGGTTGCCGAGGTCTCCGAAACATCTTCCGAAGACGATGTCTGTGAAACCGACGTTTCTTCAATATAATCTTCCTGTTCAGTATCCGCGTCTCTGGGAGCGTCCGGTACGGCGATCTGCGGATCATCGACATCGGGAGCCTCAGAGGGCTGCACAGCAGCACGTGATCCGAGAGGAGACTGATCCTGCTTCGGAAGCATGGTCACCGTCTGAGACAGTTCACCTTCACTTATGACCTTGATTACTCCGTAAAGAAGGACAGATCTGTCGATATCGGTCTGATTCCAGTCCAGAAGACGGCTGAATTCGCCGGTCGTCAGGTCAAGTTTGCCCAGTGCATTTCGCGTCGCGGAATAAAGACGGCAGTCATTCTGATACAACTTCATGCCGGACAGACTGTCCGCATTCTTCTGCACCGGTTCCGTGTAGAACAGTCCATCATCGCTAATCCGGATCCGGTGAAGGGTGCCTGTCTCAGCAATAGTGTCTGAGCGGATGATCACCTGAAGATAATAGGCACCATCCTCTTCAAGGATCCCCCGGACGACCTTGGTGGTATCCAGATGGGTTCCCTTAAGGATCTCCCAGTTCTGATCGAGCTGAAGGAGGAAATTATTCATCGCAACGATCGTTCCGAACTGTGAAGATGTCGCCACGCCGACCGTACTGCATTCATCGCCGCGCATGATCAGTTTCGGTTCGGTGATCACATTGCCCTGCGTATCAAAGCGGACCAGATAGGCACTTAAGTCCCAGCATTCATCTACTTCATCATATCGGGTATATGCGGCCACGATGTTGCCGTTACTATCTTCCGTGAAACAGGCATCCTGGGGAATACCATCAACACCGAGACGGCCGACACACTTTCCGTCCAGATCATAGATCGCCCAGATATTCTCATTGACCGTATCCGCGCCCCAGGGTGTATCGCCGAACGAATAATAGATCGGCACCAGAACACGGTTGCCGACAATGGCCGGCTCACTGACACTCTGATAGACGGTTTTCTCACCTGCATGTTCCGGGAGTTCCGGCGGTACAAGCGCAATCTGACGGGAGTGGTAGAATGTCTCACCGGCAACCGGCTCGGGTTCTGTGACTTCCGTGGACTCCGTCTGAACCTTCTTAACAAATGTTGATGACGCCGGCGGCTCGGAGTGGGCACGCTGAGCGCAGCCGGACAGGAGCGCAGCCGCCATGACAAAAGAGAAGATTTTCAGTTGTAGTGCTTTTCGACTCGGCAAGATGTCATTTTTCCTTTCTTTTTATGGTGAAATCCGCCATCGTATATTAGGAATTGTATCTCATAACGCCTGTAATTAAGTGACAAAAATGAAATTGTATTATATAATCGCATCGGTTGAAGTTTTTCTGTAAAAGAAACGTCTTATTTCGCAGATACCTTTAAGGATCTGACGGAGACGGGACACGGAAAGGCGGACACCGCGTAATTGTATCCCCGGCTTATTGGGGAATAATAACAAAGGAGGGGTTTGCTATGAAGAGACAAACTCAGAAAACTAAAACAATTGCATTGATGGGTATTTTAATTGCGATCATGCTTCTCATGTCGTTCACACCCATCGGGTACTTCAAGTACGGTACCGTTTCCATCTCACTTCTCATGATTCCGGTAGCTATCGGCGCAGTCGCTCTCGGTCCCTGGGCCGGCGCGGTCCTCGGCGGTGTATTTGGTATCACTTCTTTTGCCCAGTGCTTCGGCGGTGATGCTTTCGGTACATTCCTGATGGACATCAACCCCTTTGCTACATTCCTGATGTGCATCGTTGCCCGTATTCTGGCAGGTCTCTGCGCAGGTCTCGTTGCCGCTGCCTTCAGAAACAGAAAGAATATAATCACCCGCTTTGTCGGATATTTCGTGACCGGTCTTTCTGCGGCACTCTTTAACACGCTCTTCTTCATGGGCACGCTTCTGCTTTTCTTCTGGAACAGCCAGACATTCATTGACGCGGTTAACGAGTGGGGATTCAAGACAGAGAACATTCTCCTTTTCTTCTTCGCATTCGTCGGTATCAACTGCGTCTTCGAGCTGATCGTTACCTGCATCGTAACCGGTGCCATCGGCAAGGCTCTCGAGAAGGCCAGCCTGATTGCTAAGATCGACCGTGTCTTCGGCAAGCTTGACGAAAGCATCGTCTCCGGTGCAGAAGAAGCTGCAGAAGAAGCAAAAGAAGCTGTAAACAGTGCTGCAGAGAAAGCAGAAGAAGCAGCTGAGTAACAACTAAGAAGGGCAAGTGCTTTTGCCGGAGAAACAGAAGGAACGATTCACAGGAACAACCACTACTTAAGGAGAAACACTTATGATACTGGCTGTAGATATCGGAAATACCCACATTCTTCTCGGAGGCTTCGATGATAAGGGGATCCTCTTCACCGAGCTTCTGACCACAAACAGACACGCCACGGATCTGGAGTATGCTGCGCTCATCGAGACGGCGCTCCGGGTAAACCGTCTGGACTTCACGACAGTCGACGGCGCGATCGTATCGTCCGTTGTTCCTTCCGTTACCAGTGTCATCCGCACGGCCATCGAGCGGTTCACGGGAGTCACTCCCCTGATCGTCGGTCCGGGCGTGAAGACCGGATTAAAGATTAAGACGGATAACCCCGCACAGGTCGGATCGGATCTGATCATGGCCGCGGTTGCAGGGATCCGCGAGTATAAGGTTCCGCAGATCAGCATCTACATGGGAACGGCTACCGCGTTCTCACTTATTGATGAAACGAAGACCTTCGTCGGGACGTCCATTGGCGCCGGCATGGGCGTCGCCGCAGACGCACTGTGTGATCGGACCTCCCAGCTACCGAGCGTCGCCTTTGAGACCCCGAAGAAGGTCATCGGGACCAACACCATCGACAGCATGAAGAGCGGTCTGATGTACCAGACGGCCTCCGCGATCGACGGTATGATCGACCGCATCGAGGAAGAGTACGGCCAGAAGTGCACCATCGTTGCCACTGGCCGTTACGCCGCGACCGTCGTCCCGCTCTGCCGCCACACGATCCACTGTGACCCGGATCTCATCCTCAAGGGTCTCATGGAAGTCTATCGGAAGAACGCGTAAAGACA
>JAILHZ010000047.1 GCA_024695545.1 Clostridiales bacterium | reverse complement strand
AGAAGCGCTTCCACTTCGGTGACCGTTGCGGCGGTCATCAGACGGTTCTTGATCTCCGCCGTACCGCGCCCGCCCTTTAGATAACAGGCAATCTGCGAACGCATTTCTTTTACGCCCGTCTTCTCCCCGAGGTCCTCACAGAGGCCGAGGAGATGGCGGCGTATTACTTCCGCCTTGGTCTTTCTGTCGGGAGAAAAATCTTCCTTTTTATATTCCGGCTCACCCGACAAGGCCGCGCGGATCTCGCTGAATACCCAGGGATTTCCCTGCGCGGCACGTCCGACCATGACACCGTCACAGCCGGTCTGTTCAATCATGGCCACGGCGGAAGCTCCGTCCGTCACATCACCGTTTCCCCACAGCGGGACACCGGTGCCGGCGATGGCTTCCTTCGTCTTTCTGATCACTTCCCAGTCAGCATTTCCGTGGTACATCTGTTTCTGCGTTCTGGCGTGAAGGGCAAGTCCCCGGGCTCCGGAATCGATACACATCCTGGCAAATTCCGGCGCATTGATATCTTCTTCATCCCAGCCGGAACGGAACTTCACGGTAACGGGTTTCCCATAGGGTTCTGCCGCGCGCACACTTGCTTCGATGATCGATGCGGCAAGCCGCGGATCGATCATGAGCGAAGATCCCGCACCGGTCTTTACGACCTTACTTACCGGACAGCCCATGTTGATATCGATCACATCGACACGCGAAAGCCGCGGATCTTCGAGAATGCACGGGATCGCATAGGAAAAGTCATCCGGATCCGCGCCAAAGAGCTGGATGCCGGTCTTTCCTTCATGCTCGGGATCGATGCGGAGATATCTCATGGAGATCTCGACCGACTCCTTAAAGCGGATGCCTCGTGCGGAGACCAGTTCCGTCACACCGAAGGCAGATCCGTATTCATGAGCGATCGTACGGAAGACGCAGTTGCTCGTCCCGGCCATCGGCGCGAGCGCGATGTTCTCCGGGATCGTAACGTCTCCTATTCTAATCGGGTGCAAGTGCTTTTCCATAAGAAGAATCATAACATGAAAGAGTGGGCTTGTCTTTACCGCAAAAGCACGAATTCACAGGTGCTCTTGAGGTTTCTTCCGTGAATCTGTTGCGGTGGTCACAGTTTAACGAAATCTTAACTTTTTCAGAACAAAAACACGTTGATTTATTGGTGCAAACGGCTTATTCTATATAACGTAAACAGGTGTGTCCCGTCGGGCATTCTTGTAGAAAAAATCGAAAAGGAGGAAACGGTATGCCGTCAAAGATTTCGAAGCGTGAACTGAAGGCTTTGGACTGGATGTATGAGCACCTGCGCTGCAGAGTGTTCGACCGTGTGATGCCGTTTCTTTCGCTGACCGGCAACTTCGGTATCATCTGGTTTGCCGCCGCCGGCACCTTCTATTTTGCCAACATCAATCAGGAAGCCGCTGTGTGCATCCTTCTTGCACTCGGCTGCAGCCTCCTGTTTGTTAACCTGATCCTGAAGAGAGTGACGAAGCGTCCGCGCCCGTACGAGGCCAGAGGTGAACTTCGCGATATCATCATCCGTGAGCCGAAGGACTTCTCCTTCCCGTCCGGACACACGTTCTCTTCGTTCGCCGCTGCCACGACGATCGTCCGTTTCGCACCGAGACTGGGCGCCGCCGCTCTGGTATATGCTTTCGGAATCGCATTCTCCCGCCTGTACCTCTACGTACACTACATTTCCGATGTACTGACGAGCGCGATCTTCGGAGTGGCTACCGGTCTTCTGGTCAGCTACCTGTACATGCACGGATTTATCATCTTCTGATTCCGGCCACAGCGAAAGAAACGTAAAAGAGTCCCGATGCCGGGACTCTTTTTACTTATCTTTCTTCATCTTATCCTGACAGTCTTTACAGTAACCGAACACCTCGACGGTATGTCCCACGACCATAAAGCCGTCATCTGCCGTATGCAGGTGCTTGTTCTCGGTAAAGGGGCACTCCGGAAGCTCCGTCCTGCTTTTGCAGTTCATGCAGATCGCGTAATGGTGATGACCTGTCTCGGAAAGTGAATAAAGCGCCTCCGGGCTGTCCTTGATGAATGTCCTGCTCACCGCATGAGCCTCTTCAAAGGCCTCCAGCGCCCGGTATACACTCGAGATCCACACACCTTTACTGTCAGACCCTTCCGCCTCTTTCGCGATCTGGCGGGCCGTCAGAGGGGTGCTGCTCTTTTCTAAGATCTCCCAGACTTTCAATCTGGATTTCGTTTTGCGGAGTGAATCGGGAAAAGACATATCATTCTCCTTTCTTCACAGTGCTTTTGCCGCGGAAAAGCGACGCCACACGGAATATGAGGAAAAATCCTACGGAGATCAGGACGATCGTTCCGCCAGGCTTCAATCCGAGATAGAAGGACAGTACAAGTCCGCCGATCGTGGATGCGGCAGATACGAAGACTGCCCAAAGAACGGTCGTCTTATAGCTTCTGGCAATACTCATGGCTGCCGCGACAGGCACGACCAGGAGCGAGGAAATGATCAGGGCACCGACTGTTCTTGCCGCAATGGAGACTGTGACCGCCGTCAGGATCGTGAAGATCGCATTGACCGTGCCGACCGGAACGCCGGAGATCGATGCGGCCTGCTCGTCAAAGGAGATGTAGAACAGTTCCTTATAGAGCAGCACGAAGGCGACAAGCACGATGGCGGAAAGGATCGCAACGAGGCGTGTCTCAAAGTCACTGATCGCGACGATCGAGCCGAACAGGAAGGAGTTAAAGTCCGCTGAGCTCTTGACGAATCCCGCCAGGACGCCGGCAAGACCAATGCCCGTGGACATGACGATCGCGACGGCAAGCTCGGAGTGGTTGCCGAGCTTCTTTCTTATAACTTCGATGGAAAAAGCGGCGATGATACATACTGCCATCGCGCCGACGATCGGGTTAAATCCCAGAAGGAGGCCGACCGCTACACCGGCCAGCGACGAGTGCGAAAGCGCATCGCCGATAAGAGAGAGGCGCTTATGGACCATAACGGTACCGAGGCAGGCAACGATGACAGAAAGGAGAAGGCCCACCAGAAGGGCTCTCTGCATATAAGCGTACTGAAGGATCTCAGGCATTTACTTCTCCCCCTTTCCGTGGCTGCAGTGGTCGCAGTTAGCGCAGTGAATGTGCTCCGTGCCGCCGTGCGGGTGACTATGGACGTGGGCGTGTACGATCTTGGCGTCAGGAAGCATCTCTTCCCTGCAGGCGCCCTCCGAGAGGCAGAGCACGCGGTTCGCGTACGGTCCGACCTTCTCGATATCGTGGGTAACCATGAGGATCGTTACATTCTTATCGATATTTAAGTGATGGAGAATATGCAGAAGTCTGTCTACGGACTCCGCGTCGATACCGACTGTCGGCTCGTCAAGGATCAGCACCTCCGGATCTCCGGCAAGGACACGCGCGAGCATCACGCGCTGCTGCTGGCCGCCGGAAAGCTCCCCGATCAGGTCCTTCCTCCGGTCATACATATCGACCATCTTCAGCGCTTCCGCCGCCTTCTCCTTATCGGCTTTCCTCGCAAATCTTCCGAAGCCGATCTTCTTATAAAGGCCGCTCATGACAATCTCTTCGCATGTCGCAGGGAATGCCGCGGCTCTGTTTCCGCCGTTCTGCGGAAGATATCCGATGCCGGTCCCGCGAAGTGAGGTAATGACCTTCCCGCTGATACTGACCGTCCCCTTCGTCGGGCGGAGCACGCCGAGCAGAAGCTTGACCATAGTGCTTTTGCCAACGCCGTTATCACCGATCACGACGGCAAAATCACCCTGTTCCACGGTAAAGTCCACGTTTTCCAGAATCATGTCTCTCGTATATCCGAACGACACTCCGGCTACTTCGATCACATTCGCCATACTTCTGTCCTTCTCTTTCTGTCTCACTCAAACGAGGAGACCAGCGCCTTGAGGTTATCTCTCATGACGGAAAAATAATCCCGTCCGGAATCGATATCTTCTTTCGTCAGTCCGTCGAGGGGCGACAGTGCCATCGTTGTGCATCCCGTCTCGTCCGCGATGGACTTAGCGACCTTCGGATCGACCAGTTCCTCGAAGAAGATGCACTTGATGCCATGCTTTTTCACGAGGTCGATGATCTCTCTCATTCTCGCCGCATCCGGCTCCTGATCCGCCGAGACACCCTCGATGCCGATCTGCTTGAGACCGTAGTCTCGGCACAGATATCCGTAGGCTTCATGTGCAACAACGATATATCCGCCCTGATAGTCCTTTAATGCATCTGCAAAAGCACTGTCGAGCGCTTCGCATTCTTTCTTTGCCTCTTCCAGGTTCTTCCTGTATGTATCCGCGTGCTCCGGATCCTTGCTGATCAGGGCCTCCGCGATCGCCGTCATCTCGATTTCCGCATTCTTCGGCGACAGCCACACATGCGGATCATATTCGCCATGATGGTGATGTCCGTCATGATCGTCTTGTTCTTCGTGACCGTCCTCATCCGCATCGTGGTGAACTTGCTCCGTGCGGAGAAGAGCTACCTCTTTCGAAGCCTCTACATAGACGATGTTCTTATTCTGGACCGTATCCTGAAGAGAATCCGCCCAGGCTTCGATCCCCGCGCCGTTATATACGAAAAGATCCGCTTCCTCGAGCATCTGCATATCACGTGTGGACGGTTCCCAGGAGTGCGGCTCCGTACCCGCCGGAACAAGCATATTGACGGCAACCAGATCACCGCCGATCCGCTTGGCAAAGTCATACATCGGATAAATCGACGCTACTACCTTAACCTTACCTTCCGCATCTTTGCCGAAACCCTTCCTTCTGCATCCGCCGAGCATGCCACAGGCACCGGCAAGCACTGCCGCTGCGAGAACCGAGGATACTGTTCTTCTGATAAACTTCATGTTTCTTTTTCTCTTTCCTTTATGCGCTAATTGCGAATGATTCGCAACTGCAGGAAGAAGTATACGGGAGAAAGGCTGAAAATGCAAGTGCTTTTCGAGGGGAAATCCGAAAAAGAAGTCTTTCGCACAAACAAAAATCTCCCCCGCTTCACACAGGGGAGATTCCGTAGTGTTATTCAGATAAAACTTGATTACTTGATCGTCGCTTCGTATCCGCCGGCATCGATTGCGTCGTTCATTTCCTTATGCATGGCCTTCTTCGCAATCTCGAACTTCTGGTCGTCATCAGCTTCCTTCTTACCAACGAAATAGATAACGTGATAACCGTACTGCGTCTCAACAAATCCGACATCGCCGATCTGGTGCTCAGCGAAACACCAGTCCTCAAAAGGCTCGACCATCTGACCGAGAGATACGGTATACTCCGCAGCCTCTGCCGCAGTCTTGTCCGCAACAGCAGCCTCAGCCTTCGCCTTCATATCATCAAGGCTGGTTACCGAAGCCTTGAAATCTTCTGCTCTCTTCTTCGCTTCTGCCTTCTTATCGTCCGGCAGAGCCTCACCTGTTGTCAGATCCAGCGACGGGAAGAGTACGTGATAAACGGTCGGAAGAAGTGTCTCGCCCTCAGCAAACTGATACTCTTCGATGTACACCTTCATAGCAAGATTAACCAGCTCGTAGCGCTGCAGGATCTCACGCAGGCGGTCCGCATTAGCATCCGGGCCATAGAAAGACTGCAGATACTCATCGAGAGTCATGCCCATGCCCTCGGCTGTTTCTTTCGTCGAAGTGAACTGACTTTCAATCTTCTTATTGATCTCATCGTCCAGCTTCAGGTTCTTCTTCTGGGCAAACTCCAGAAGCCATACTTCACCCTGGAAGTCGGAAACGATCGAGTTCTGGAGATACTGCGCAACAGTATAGTCCGATGTCAGCTTTCCCTTCATATCCAGGAAGCCCGCCTGTGTCATCGGAACACTGGCCTGTCCGTACATATTCATGAGCAGGAGCTGCTTGTACTCATTGGCGAAGTAGAAGTTATAGTCGACTGCGGTGAATGTCTTGTCCTTGACGGTAACGACCTTGCCCATCTCATCGATCGCTGCCTGATCGTAGTTTTGCTCATAGCTCATCTTCACGAATGAAGTGGTCGCTCCGCCTGTACCGTTGGCCGAGGTAGACGGATCCCCCGTCTCTACAGAGAAGCTCAGTCCCGAGTCAGAAGCCGAAACATCCGAAGCGGCAGAATTCTGAGCGTCCGAAGAGACCGATGCATCCGAAGAAGACTGTCCCGTCGTATTCTGTACCTTCGCCTGCTTACATCCGGAAAGGCACATACCTGCCGAGATGCACATTGCCATCAGCACTGCGCTGATCCTTATTTTTTTCATTTCTCTTTTCCTCTCTCAATACCTCTGTCCGGTGGTTTCCCTGGTAAAAGCACTGCCGGACAATTCTTAGAATTACATAACAGGGGCATTATACCACAGAGGTGGCGCAAACACACGTTTTTTCGTGTTTACAGTGCAATTTGTCCCTGTTTTCCGCTTTTTCATCGGGAAAATGTCTTTTTCCGGATTCTTACTTCAGATCGATGAAGATCGGGCAGTGATCCGATCCCATGACATCCGAGAGCATCTCAGACTCCGCGATGCGGTCTTTATGGGCATCATCGACGAAGAAATAGTCGATGCGCCAGCCGACGTTTCTGTCTCTGGCGAAAGTCTTGTAGGACCACCAGGTGTACTTCTCCGTCACATCCGGATAGAGCATGCGGAATGTGTCGACCAGACCCGCCTCCGCGAAGTGATCCATATATACGCGCTCCTCCGGAAGGAATCCCGAGATCTTGCTGTTGGCCTTCGGGTTCGACAGGTCGATCTCCTTATGCGCGGTATTTACGTCTCCACAGACAAGTACCATGCGGCCGTCCGCCATCTGCTTTTTTACCTTATTAAGGAAGCAGTCGTAGAAACGAAGCTTGAAGTCCACTCTCTCCGGGCCCTGTCCGCCGTTCGGGAAGTAAATGTTATAGAGGATAAAATCACCAAAGTCCAGTTCGATCGTACGTCCCTCGTGATCGAACTCATCTGTGCCGAGACCGTAAGAAACAGACACGGGTTCCTTCTTTGTATAGACCGCAGTACCGGAGTATCCTTTTCTTTCCGCCGAGGAAAAGTAACTCTTATATCCGGGGATATTCAGAAGCGTGTCGTCGAGCTGATCGACTGATGCCTTCGTTTCCTGGATACACAGCACTTCCGGAGCAAGGTTTTCCACTGTCTCCAGGAAGCCTTTTTTCGCGACTGCGCGGATCCCGTTTACATTCCAACTAATTAACCGCATGTTAACATTTCCTCGCTATTTCTTTTATCTTTCTTGTGTATTATATCAGACAAATAAAAAAATACTGCGCTATAATGGAAATATGAGTATCCGGTCTTGTCGGGAAGTGCTTTTCACACGAAGGATAAACCGGTATTTCCAAAAATGGGGAGGAATGACAACATGGCAGATTTGAAAAAGGTCCTGATGGTTTTCACCGGTGGTAACATTTCCACCCGTCTTTCGAAAAAAGCACTTGAGCTCGGCGTAGCTCCGTATGCACTCCTCGATGCGGCCGGCAAGTTCGCCAAAGATTTCACGATCATCGAACCGGTCGATGTTAATTCCGAGAACTTCACACCTCCCATGTATAAGGTGCTTTTCGATGCGGTAAAGAAAGAACTCGACAAGGGCGAGTTCGGATGTGTACTGATCGCACACGGCACCAATACGATCGCTTATACCGCCCAGCTCACTGAACTTCTTCTGTCAGGCTATGAGATCCCGGTCGTACTTTTCGGCTCCAAGATCGCACCGACCGAAGAGGACACCGATGCAGTTGTAAACCTCAAGGCAGCCTATACGCTCGCGATGGAGACCGCCAAGGGCGTCTACGTTGTCGGCAGGGCCGCAGACGGCAAGATTTATGTCCACTTCGGCGCCTATATGATGAGCCCGAACAGAAAGACAGACGACTACGCAAGCTACAAGAACCGTGTTGCCGGTAAGATCTCCGGCAAGAAGTTCGTCCCGAACGAAGGTGTACCTGTTCCGGAAGAGTGCCCGAACGCCATGAAGAATCTGCGTGCGTTAAGCAAGCTCATGACACTCCCGAAGGAGGACACCATCCTTACGATCGATGCACCGGTATGCCTGAACTACGACAACTTCAGCATCGCACGTTCCGATTACAAGTATGTACTGCAGCGTCTGCACCACGATGGCACAGTCAATACACTTTCCGAGGATAACCCGTTCTCGATCCTGTATCTGAAGAAGGCATGCGCCCGCTATGACAAGCAGGTATTTGTCGCGCCGATCGACAGTACACGTGCTCCATCCGCAGCGACGAAGGCGATCCTCGATGCGAAGATCAAGCCGCTCTACGATATGCCTCTCGAGGCAGCATGGGCTTACCTGATGCTTTCCACCTGGCTTGGCAAGCTAATCAAGAAGTAAGGTTTTTAAACCGGACAACTCAATAAATCATGTGCGGCCGGGCCGATATGACGGGAATTTCTGGCAATTGTGAAGAAATTGTGTCACATTATGACTCGGTCTTCACTTTTATTAGAAACCAGTTAACAGAATGATGATTTCTTTTTAAACAGGGAACGATATAATGACAATGGAAGCGGTTGAGAGTGCTTCCGGGAAGCTTGTTGAAAAACCCGGTTATTGAGTTTGTGTTTTGGGGTTTATAGCTTACCTTCTTATAACTACTAAGTGCTTCATAATAACTCCGGGCAGTCTTTCAACAAAGGCTGCTTTTCTTTTACGGAAAAATTGTTAACAAAAGAGGCTGTCACGATTTCGGGACAGCCTCTCTACATCTGTTTATTTCAGGATCAGTTCTTTTCCTTCGGAACAAAGAGTGTGCCGATGTCTTCTCCTTCGAGGATGTCCTCAAGGATCTGGGACTGGGAGCCCTCGGCAATAACGCCGGCGATTCCGTGATCCATCAGCATACTCATCGCCGTGATCTTTGTCTGCATGCCGCCTGTACCAAGTGCGGAACCTGCTCCGCCGGCACCGGAGATCAGTTCATCGGTAACCTCGGTAACTACGGAGATGCGCTTAGCATCCGGATTCACCTTCGGGTTGCTGTCATAAACTGCATCGATATCGGAAAGGATGATCAGAAGATCCGCATGTACCACGCGGGCAACGAGTGCGGAAAGAGTATCGTTGTCGCCGAATGTACCCGCGTGCGGGATCTCGGCGGTGGATACTGTATCGTTCTCGTTAACGACCGGCAGGATGCCCTTCTCGATCAGAGCTTCCATGGTGTTACTGATATTAGAGCGCGTGATGGGGTCATCAATACCATCCTTCGTCAGAAGGATCTGGGCAACGACACGGGAATACTCGGCGAAGCAGCGGCTGTAAACGTTCATCAGCTCGCACTGACCGACTGCAGCGACGGCCTGCTTGTCACGCATCTCGCTCGGGCGCTCGGAAAGATCCAGACAGCCGACACCGACACCGATAGCGCCGGAAGTAACAAGTACAACCTCACGGCCGGAGTTCATCAGATCTGCGATGGCTCTAGCCAGACGGTCCATGTTACGCATGTTCATGCGGCCGTTCTCGTATGTGATCGTCGACGTGCCGACTTTCACAACGACACGCTTTGCTTCTGTAATCAGATGACGGCCTTTTCTTTCTTCTTCACCCATGTCATGACCTCATGTAAGATATTCCACGGTCCCCGGCAGCCTGTAAAAAGGAAAAACGCGAGAACTGCAGCACCAAATAGAATAATATCTTCCGAGGTAAAATGCAATCTTTTTTATTCCTATGTTATAATATGTGCGGGCTTTCGGGCTCAGTTCTTTTCCCTAACATGGGTTTCAGGAGGGGTGTTAGTGAAAAAGCATTTTGAAATTCCGCGTCGTTTCATCGCAGCAGGCCTTGCTTCCCTGCTGGTTTCCATGTTAACTTTCACCGGCTGTGATTCCCGCCGTGAGCTCGTTATCTACAACTGGGGCGACTTTATTGCGGAAGATACCATCACCAATTTTGAGAAAGCCTACCCGAAGTACAAGGTCGTGTATCGTACTTTTGAAGACAACGAGACCATGTACCCGAACCTCGATAACTCTTACGATGTTATTATCCCGTCTGAATATATGGTTGCCCGCCTACTCCGCGAGAATAAGCTCCGCGATCTGGACTGGGACAAGCTGCCGAACGTTCAGAAATATATGGACCCGATGTTCCGTTCCGTGAAATACTCTCAGGACAAGCAGATCAATGACGGCATGCTTAAATTTGCCATCCCTTACCTCTACTGCACGGTCGGTCTCATCT
Source organism: Clostridiales bacterium (assembly GCA_024695545.1). Next base: position 1,075 of record JAILHZ010000047.1, on the reverse strand, counting down.
ATGACGCCAACTGCGTGGATATTCCCGAGGGGACCAAGGACCCGAAAGAGATCTGGGGAGTGCTTTTCGACGAACAGTACAAAGGAAAGATCGGCATGTACAGAAGTATGCGCGAGTCGATCGGTGTCGCGCTGAACTACAGCGGATACAGCATCAACACCCTGAGTGATCACGAACTTGAAGAGGCGAAACAGGTCCTTCTCGATCAGAAGACCAATGTCGCTCCGGCGCTCGGCATCGATAACCTGAAGGACAGAATGGCGGAGGGTGAACTTGTCGCCGCAGTCGGCTGGTCGGGCGACCACCTCGTCATCCGCGACCGTATCCGTACACTCGGAAAGTCCGGCAGCATCGATATGCGCTTTGTTCTCCCGGAAGGCAGCAACTGGTCCATCGACATGATGTGCATCCCCACCACCGCGAAGAACGTTAACGGTGCGCATGCATTTATCAATTACATGTACGATCCGGACGTTGCGCTTGCGAACTGTGAGTTCGTCGGCTATTCCACTCCGAATACCGCCGCCCGCGCCATGCTCGATCCAGCCATCGCGAACAATCCCTGCTATTACCCGGACGAAGAAACTTTCGCCCAGCTCGAGGTCTACTATTCTTCGGAAGACTATGAGCGGAAATACTCCGATATCTGGAAAGCCATCGGCGCCTCCTTCTAATGCATCATGAGATTTGAACCCATTGAGAAAAGCAACGACAAAGATAATTCGATCCTGTTCTATCTGCGTTCGTCACTGGTCCCCGTCTTCGCGGACCTGATCATCAGCTGCTTCCTGGGCGCGATGTATTTCATGAGTGATATGCATACGCGTTACGGACGCCTGATCGGACTTCTGTCTTTCGGATTCTGGCTTATCGCATTCCTCGGATTTGCCATGGCACTCATCGCCAGGATCAGCACACTGGTATTCGTCACCAAGTTCCGTCTCTACGGACAGATCTACTCACTCTTTCCTTCCCACAGAAGGATCGAGATCTCTCTTGATGAGATCAAGGACGTTGAGATCCGCGCCACCATCGGAACGAAGCTCTTCCGCTATGCCCACCTGATCATCCACCC
>JAILHZ010000035.1 GCA_024695545.1 Clostridiales bacterium | reverse complement strand
ATCTTCCCTACTGGATCGTTGAGGCGGATTTCCAGGGAGTATGCGTGGTTTCGAGCCGCGTGTCCCAGGGAAAGTCCAGCACGACGATCTATTCGGGAAGAAGAGGAAATCTTCACTTGAAGAAGTTCCCTGTGGACGGGTCCGCGATTCTTTCCAATGAGAGCTCCGCGCGTCTCGAGCCGTTCAGACTCTCCGAGATGAAGCCCTTCGATGAGGACTATCTTCTCGGCTTCTATTCGAACGCGTCGGATATCAATTACGAGGAACTCTGGCATGTCCCGGGTGATCGTGCGAAGGAGATCTTCGAAGCAACGGCCCTGTACGATGTAAGCGGGTCCTCCCGCAAGATCGTTTCGGAAGCACATATGGTGTCGGTGCTGAACAACTACCAGTACGCGATGTTCCCTGTGTGGTTCGTGACAGTTACTTACGAGGGACAGCACAATACCATCCTGGTCAACGGACAGACCAACAAGGTCGTCTGCGGTCTGCCGTGGAGAAAGCCTCTTTTCTGGGCAATGACGATCGGCATCGGATTGGCGCTGACATTTCTTTCTTTCTTCGCGTTCAAAGCACTGTTTACCGTCATGTTCAATGTGGCTGTTTCAAGGCGCTCGAGCAGCTCGAGAAGTGATGGCAGCTCAAAGTTCATTGTCGCGATCGCTGCCGGTATCATCACGCTGTTTACTACCGGATACAAAAAGATGAAGAAAGTACTCAAGCAGATCGAGCTTACACAGTCGGCCAAGACATTTAACTTCGTAAGGAAGAGACAGGAGTAAGAAGATGGTAGATTTCTTTGCGTTCATATTTGCCTGCGGACTCGGATTCGGCGTGGCATTCTGGATCGCGGCATCGATCCTCAATAAGTCTAATAATTTCGGTGACTCCCATGCGGATACGTCTTACTATTCTGCCGGCGCGAATATTACCTGCCGGGACAGGCTGACGAGCGTGGCGGCAAGAGAAGGATACGTGAACACGAGCGGATTTAAGAAGCCGACGATTCCGCTTGCGCCGAGGGGACTGAAACCGGTCGAAAAACCGGTGAAAGCGAGAGTGGGCCTGACCGATGAAACAGTGAATGGGACAAAGGTTCAGGAAGCGGCCGCTCCTTCAGAAACTCCGGTCAAGCCTCAATCTCCGAAAAAGAATCCGTCGTCTTTCCCGAGATCTTTCCACGATGTATAATGAAAACTACAGACGAAGAAGGAGGGCAACGGGGTCATGCCTTTTCGTATAGTTTCAGGTGACATCACGAAGCTTCATGTGGATGCCATCGTGAATGCGGCGAACACGTCGCTTCTCGGCGGTGGCGGTGTCGATGGCGCGATCCATCGTGCGGCCGGACCGCGTCTTCTTGAAGAGTGCCGGACACTTCACGGCTGCAGGACCGGTGAAGCGAAGGCGACACTCGGCTATGACCTTCCCGCGAAATACGTTATTCATACTGTCGGCCCGATCTGGCAGGGCGGAAGATGTGGGGAAGAAGAACTTCTCCGTTCCGCGTACAGAAATTCCCTTCTTTTAGCGTTCGAAAAGAACTGTGAATCGGTTGCCTTCCCAATGATCTCCGCAGGTGTCTACGGGTACCCGAAAGAGCAGGCACTGGAGGTCGCAGTCAGTACGATCCGTGCATTCCTGGATGAACACGAGATGGATGTTATCCTTGTGATTTTCGACCGCGGAAGTTTCCGGTTCGACGTGCGTCTTTATTCCGAGATCTCGGGATATATCCGGAATACATTTGACGATGGAAAAGGTCCGGATCATATCCTCTATGAGATGCAAAGGTCCGAGCCTGCTACCGGTGCGGGCGGATCCCGCAGAACCTCATTTTTCAGCCTGAAAAAGGCGAAGATGGCTGAGTGCGCGCGAGAGGTTATATCAGAACCCGAAGAGGAATCTGCCGCGGACGAAGAGGTGACAGAAGAATCTGTCGCTCTTGATAATGAGCTTCCCGTGATGCGCATACAGGCGGAAGCGATGCGCTGCGCAACCGCGATGGGAAGTGCGCCGACCGGCCTTACTGAAGCTCTTGCGAATCTGGATGAGAGTTTCTCCCAGGCACTTCTTCGCATGATCGATTCCCGCGGCATGAAGGATTCCGAGTGCTATAAGAAAGCCAACATCGACCGAAAGCTTTTCTCGAAGATCCGTTCCGATGTGAATTACCGGCCCAGCAAGCAGACGGTGCTCGCATTTGCGGTCGCTCTGGAACTGGATCTTTCCGAGACGGAAGCATTCCTTAAGAAGGCCGGGTTTGCGCTCTCGCATTCCAACAAGGCCGATGTCATCGTGGAGTATTTTATCTCTCATCGGAACTACGATATGTACAGCATCAACGAAGCGCTTTTTGCGTTTGACCAGAATCTGCTCGGCGCCTGATTTTATATCCGGAGCGTCGGGCATTTTTATATGTAAATCAGCGCCGGGTAGGGGCGCAAATAATAAGTTAGTAGGAGGCATGAACATGGGAAAGACGTTACAGGACATTAAGAAGATGATCGATGAACTCGGTATCAAGATGGTCGACTTTAAGCTCACCGATATCGACGGACGCTGGAGACATCTGGCGATCCCGGCCGAGAGACTGACCGAGAGTACGATGCAGCAGGGCATCGGTTTTGACGGAAGCAACTATGGTTATGCTCCTGTCGAGAACAGTGATATGGTGTTCATTCCGGTCCTCGATTCGGCGGTCGTTGACCGTTACTGTGAGGTTCCGACGCTGTCTATGATCGGTGATGTCCGTGTGATCGCGCTTCCCGAGAACAAACCTTTCGACCAGTATCCGAGAAACGTCGCGATCCGCGCGCTCGAATACATGAAGGAGACCGGTGTTGCGGATCAGATGATCATCGGGCCGGAGTATGAGTTCTACATCTTCGACGATGTCCGATATACGACGGATTACTATAACATGTCTGCCAGCATCTATACTTCCCAGGCGCACTATGCGTCCGGAAATGAGATGAGTAATAACGGTTTCCAGGTCATGCCGGGTGCCGGCTACCACAACAGCCTGCCGACCGATATACGAAATGACATCCGAAGCCGCATGTGCCTCGCCATGGGTGACTGGGGCATCGGGGTCAAGTATCACCATCCGGAGGTCGGCGGTTCCGGTCAGATGGAGATCGAGGTCGAGCTCGGCGATATGCTGAAGCTCGCAGATGATACGATGGCAGCTAAGTATGTTATCAAGAACGAAGCGGTCCAGGAAGGCCTCACTGCAACCTTTATGCCAAAGCCTCTGGCAGAGGAAGCGGGATCCGGCATGCACGTGCACATGCTGCTTTTCAAGAACGGCGAGCCTGTTTTCTACGATAAGGACGGATATGCCCAGCTGAGTGAAACGGCTCACT
>JAILHZ010000043.1 GCA_024695545.1 Clostridiales bacterium | reverse complement strand
TTCTCGAAATCAGCTTCGATGCCGCTTGCCTGCTTAACAGCGATCGCTGTATCAGCCAGTTCCTTGATGTACTCGGTAACTGCCGGCAGGATATCCTTTCTTGCCATATCGATCATTGTAAGTGCTTCGATATTGATGATCTTAGAGTAGTTCTCCAGGAGGATATCATGTCTTGACTGCATCTCTGCGAGACTGAATACACCAAACTTCAGGAACAAATCCTTATTCTTCTGATCGAGGAATCTCTCCATAGCTTCCGGTGTGGAACGGAGATTGAGAAGACCTCTCTCCTCGGTTGCTTCCTTAATCCAGCTCTCATCGTAACCGTTGCCGTTAAAGATGATCCTCTTATGAGCGGTGATCGTTTCCTTAATGAGTGCTGAAAGCTCTGCATTAAAATCACTTGCCTTTTCGAGTCTGTCTGCGAACTCGCAGAGGCTGTCTGCCACTGCTGTATTCAGCATGATGTTCGCACATGCGATCGAGTTAGCGGAACCGAGCATTCTGAACTCAAACTTATTACCTGTGAAAGCAAACGGAGAAGTTCTGTTTCTGTCGGTAGAATCTTTCGGGAACTTCGGAAGAACGTCTACACCGATCTCCATCTGTACTTTCTCATGCTGATCGTAAACTTTTCCTTCTACGATCGACTCGATGATACCATTAAGCTCATCACCCAGGAACATGGAAACTACTGCCGGCGGAGCTTCGTTCGCGCCAAGACGGTGATCGTTTCCTGCAGTTGCTACCGAGATACGGAGCAGATCCTGATGTACATCTACTGCACGGATAACTGCTGCCAGGAAGAGTAAGAACTGAGCATTCTCGGAAGGTGTGTCACCGGGCTCGAGGAGGTTGACTCCCTTATTGGTACTGATGGACCAGTTGTTATGCTTACCGGATCCGTTAACACCTGCGAACGGCTTCTCGTGAAGGAGGCAGACCAGACCGTGCTTCTTAGCTACTTTCTGCATGATCTCCATCATTAACTGGTTGTGGTCAGTTGCAATGTTTGTTGTGGTGAAGATCGGAGCCAGCTCGTGCTGTGCCGGAGCAACTTCGTTATGCTTTGTCTTAGCAAGTACACCCAGCTTCCAGAGTTCTTCATCGAGATCCTTCATGTAAGCGGATACTCTCGGCTTGATGGACCCGAAGTAATGATCTTCGAGTTCCTGACCCTTCGGAGCCTTCGCACCGAAAAGTGTTCTTCCTGTATAAATAAGATCTTTTCTCTTATTGTAGAGCTCTACCGGAATGAGGAAGTATTCCTGCTCAGGTCCTACTGTAGTTCTAACTGTGAGATGCGGATCTGTGTTACCGAAGAGTCGGAGTACACGGACGGCCTGCTTGCTGATGACTTCCATCGAACGGAGAAGAGGTGTCTTCTTGTCGAGTGCCTCGCCGCTATAGGAACAGAACGCGGTCGGGATGCAGAGTGTGTCATCTTTGATGAAAGCGTAGGATGTCGGATCCCATGCTGTATAGCCTCTTGCTTCGAATGTAGCTCTAAGTCCGCCGGACGGGAAGGAAGATGCATCAGGTTCGCCCTGGACAAGTTCTTTTCCCGAGAATTCCATGATCACGCCGCCGTCAGATGTGGGTGAGATGAAACTGTCGTGCTTCTCGGCGGTGATGCCGGTCAGCGGCTGGAACCAATGCGTAAAGTGTGTGGCACCTTTTTCTGTTGCCCAATCCTTCATGGCATTGGCGACTACGTTAGCGATCTCTATATTCAACGGCAGACCTTCATTAATGGTCTTCTTCATTGCTTTGTAAGTTTCTTTCGGGAGACGGGCCTTCATGATCTGTTCGTTAAAAACCGATTCTCCAAAGATCTCAGGTACGTTTGTCATAATCTTTTCCTCCTTATAAAAGTGAAAGAGGCACCTGGACTGAAATCACTCCAAGCGCCTTTGCTTTATGTCAGAAGAATACGTCAAATGAATTCGTCTGTCAACACAAAATGAATGACAAATTGCACAAACTTGCATAATTTGTGAAATACACCTACGAAAATGAACGTTTTTTCACGTCGAAATGAATTTTTAGATATTGCAAGTTGCAAAATCAAGAAAACGGGAGTACATTATTAAGTAGGAAAAATAATATGTGTTAGCCTAAGAAAACCGCAAATGCCGTAATGCCAGTTAGCATAGGCTACTTTAAGCAGACGGATCTGAGACAGCACATATTGAAAAGAGGTGAATCATATGAGTTCAACAGGAATAGACAAGGTATTAATCCTGAGAAAGGAACCGGGTGCAAGTCGGGTCCTGGAGAATTTCATCATGAACAGCCTCAAGCATCCGCACGAGATCGTGTGGGATGTGATCAATGATAAGGGAGTACGTCTTGCGAAGAAGGGAGACTACGGCCTTCTGATCGTAGAAGCGGGTATCTCCGATCCGGTGGCGGTCAAAGCGTGCCACTCGGCGGTAGCGCATCCGACATCCAGCGTGCTTTTCCTGGCAGATGAAACTTCATTCTCTACCGAGGAAGAGAAGAAAGCGAAAGAGAAGCTTCTTGACATGGGCGCAACGATCCTGGTCAAGCCGCTCAAGCAGAGTGCTTTTACCACAGCGATACAAGCTGCGGATATGGCCCACATCAGGCTCGGTGCTCTGAAGAAAAAACTCGATGACGAGAAAGTGATCACGAGAGCCAAACTTCTCCTGATGCAGACGCTGTCTTTCACGGAAGAAGAAGCGCACAAATTCATCGAGAAGGAAGCCATGAACAGCGGACGGACGCGCTCGGATGTGGCGTACGAGATCATAAGGACATATGAGTCCGGTAATTAAATAAGAAATAAAATAATAATTTAATCCGATTATATATAAACCATACACAATGGCGTGCAGGTTCTTGAAAGTGAAGAAAGAAGGTACGGGAAATGAAGTATGAGTTTACGAAGATGCAGGGATGCGGTAATGACTATGTCTATATCGACGCCAGAAAGTATGCGATCGATGACCCATCTGCTCTTTCGGTAAAGATCTCTGACAGACATTTCGGTATCGGATCTGACGGCCTGATCCTGGTCGCCCCTTCTGATGTGGCAGATGGAAGAATGATCATGTTTAATCTGGATGGCTCCGAAGGAAAGATGTGCGGTAACGGTATCCGCTGTGTCGGTAAGTTTATTCACGATATCTGGGGAGTCCATAAGGATACGCTCACGATCGAAACAAAGAGCGGGATCAAGACATTAAAGATGCAGCTCGATGAAAACGGAACAGCGGTCGGTGCGACGGTGGATATGGGACATGCGATCCTTTCCCCTCAACTGATCCCTGTTGATCTTGAGGGTGATACTGTCGTAGACAGAGAAGTCGAGGTTGATGGGGAAAACTACAACATCACCTGCGTATCGATGGGAAATCCGCACGCGGTGCTTTTCGTAAAGGATGTCGAGAAGATGGATCTTCCGTCGATCGGTCCGAAGTTTGAACATCATCCGATGTTCCCTGAAAGTGTAAATACGGAATTCGTGGAGGTTCTCGGCGAGAATCTCCTTCGCATGCGTGTCTGGGAAAGAGGATCCGGTGAGACCTGGGCCTGCGGTACCGGCACCTGTGCGACAGTCGTTGCGGCATGCCTCAATGGTCATGCGAAGAAGGGCGAAGATGTCCGCGTGATCCTTAACGGCGGCGAACTCGTGATCAACTATACCGATGAACGTGTTCTGATGACGGGACCTGCCGTGATCAGTTTCACCGGTGAGATCGAAATATAAAGTAGTTTCAGTAGGACGCCGAAGTGGCGAGATGTAGTGAAGTAGGAGGAAATAGAGAAATGAAGATCAACAAGAATTACCAGAATATCGAGGAGACATACCTGTTCTCGGAAGTCGCCGAGCGGGTAAGAAAGTTTATGGCACAGGACGCAAACGCGTCTCTCATCAAGATGGGTATCGGCGACGTTACCAGACCGCTCTGTAAGTCCGCGGTAGATGCGATGATCAAGGCTGCCGAAGATATGGGAACCGAAGCAGGGTTCCACGGATACGGTCCGGAGCAGGGCTATGAATTCTTAAGAGATACGATTGCGGATTACTATAAGGAGACGTCCGGCGTGAAGCTCTTCAGCGATGAGATCTTTGTCAGCGACGGTGCCAAGAGCGACCTCGGAAACATCCTCGATATCTTCGATCAGGACAATATCGTCGCCGTGACCGATCCGGTCTATCCGGTATATGTAGATACAAATGTTATGGCAGGAAGAAAGATCGTAAAACTCTCTGCAACCGCAGACAACGACTTCCTCCCGATGCCGTATCCGGGACTTCAGGCAGACATCATCTACCTCTGTTCTCCGAACAACCCGACAGGCGCGGCGTATGACAGAACACGCCTGGAACAGTGGGTCAGGTTTGCTAATGCAAACGGTTCCGTTATCCTCTTTGACGCAGCATATGAATCCTTTATTTCTGACCCTGAAGTACCGCGTTCCATATACGAGATCGAGGGCGCAAGATCCTGTGCGATCGAGTTCTGTTCTTTCTCTAAGACAGCCGGCTTCACGGGAACAAGATGCGGTTACACCATCGTTCCGGGCGGCCTTGTAAGAGATGGCATACAGCTCCGTAAGATGTGGCTGCGCCGTCAGACGACCAAGTTCAACGGAGTTGCCTATCCGGTTCAGAAGGCGGCGGCTGCCTGCCTGAAGGATCAGGGCCTGGCTGAGATCCGTGAGAACATCGCATACTATAAGGAGAACGCACGCATCATTGCCGATACATTTACAGAATTGAAGTGGCCTTATACCGGCGGCGTGAACTCTCCGTACATCTGGGTGAGATGCCCGAAGTCCATGAAATCCTGGGCATTCTTTGATGAACTTCTTGCGAAAGCGAATGTCATCTGCACACCCGGCAGCGGTTTCGGTGAGTGCGGTGAAGGCTATGTAAGATTCACCTCCTTCAACACCCGCGACAACACGATCGAAGCGATGAAAAGGATCAAGGAGCTGTACAGCGAGGGCTAAGCAATTGAATCAAACTGAACGTCAAATGGAAGGACTGCTCCGGCAGTCCTTTTCTTTATGATCCTGAGTTTCCGGAATGGTATAATGGTAACCGAAAGTGAGGTAGGGAAATGGATCTGGTGACGAGAAGCAAACGTCCGGGAATGGATTGTTCGATCGATGTCTATTATGAGGAGAACACAGGATTTTCCGAGTATCTGAACGATAAAACCACGTATAAAGTCGTCTTAGTCGAGAGAGGTTCTTTTGTCGTCGAAGAAGATGGTCAGTATCACCTGATCACTTCGCCGGCGGCATTTGCTATGAACGAGAAAGCCGAGCTGAAGGTCATCTCCGAGCGCGGCATCAAATCACGTACTCTCTATTTCAAGCCGACCATCCTTCGCGATGAGTTTACGATCGAAAACCTGAACTCCGGAAAATACGACAGATTCTTCAGTGCCCTTCCCGATGGAAAAGCACTCACTATGAATGAGAAACTGGCGCTTCTTATTGACGGAGATGTGAGATTCGACGAGAGCTTCTCAAAAGAAATGATCTATCAGGACGCGCTGCTTCTGTCGGGTTTCTGCAGAAGAGGCCGGGATATTTCTTTTTTTGCGCTCTCGAATGAAGCAAACGATGCGCTTCGGAGATTTTTCTGCAGTATCCGCTATGAGGTGAATGCACAGCCGGACAACTTCTGGATCCTCCGCATCCGGCACTTTATCGAGGAGATCCTCTTTTTTGAGGTGGCTGACTTTTACAGGGACTACCGGCAGGATGAGATCTACAGGGATCCGCTGGTCGTAAAAGTGATCCAGTATTTCTGGGTGAATATGGGTGAGGAGATCACGCTGGCTACGCTTCTTAAGGAATTCTCAGTCAATAAGAATATCCTGAATGAAGCGTTCAATAAAGAAGTGGGCATGCCCTGCATGTCGTATCTCGAAAATCTACGTATGGCGCATGCGAAAACCGAACTTCAGTATTCGGACCGGACCATCAGTGAGATCAGCCTGCACTGCGGGTACAGTGATACGAACTATTTCGCGAAAGTGTTTAAGAAACACCTGGGCCTGAGTCCCACGGAATTCCGAAAGAACATGAAAGGCTTGTGCTGATTTTCCCTGTTTTTGTGCTCATGTTTCTAACGGCTTGATTTTGCTATCGGGTAAGATGCAGAAAAAAGCCGGGAGGAGTCAGCATGAAATCGAAATACATTAAAATCGCTTCAGCAGTAATGGTTTTTTCTCTTCTTTGCGGATGCAAGGGAAAGCCTTTTGAACCGCAGCATAAGACGGAGACAGAAAAAGAGAATGTCAGTGCCGGTGTTTTTCCGCAGACCATCGAGAAAAACGTGACCTATATCCAGAAAGAAAAAGACGGACCGTGGGAAATCGAGAGCTCCGTGGAAACGAAGTGGGAACTCGGAGATGCCTCGGAGATGCCGGATTCCTACTGGCGGTTCGTCGTGGATGACTGTGCGTCGATAAGCCCGGCGCTCGCAGAAGACTTCAAGGGTGTCTCCGGCGTTTTCTATATCCACTTCGGCAAAGATATGAAAGATATTAAGGGGACCACCGGTAAAGCAACAGATGGAAGTGAAAAGATCGATGTGACCTTCAGTGCGACAGGCGACAGTTTCCTATATGCCGGTGTGCAGAAATTCTGCTTCGAGAATGTGACGATGTATTCCGCCGCAGTTAATAGAGACGGCTCCATGACGATCGTCCTCGACTATGGAGAAGGACAGGGCACGATATCTCTTCCGGGAAAAGCGGATAAGCTCAGCCGCTGGGATTATCTGACGGCAAAGTCCGATACATATATCAAAGAAGTTCCGTTTAAGGATCTCCCTACGATAAATGTCACCTCGCAGAACCTGCATGATGATATCTGGGATACGAAGATCTCTAAGACCCTCGACGGACAGAATGTGTCTCCGGAGCTCACCTGGGAGAAAGTGGACGGCGCAACACAGTATGTCGCCATTATGCTCGATGGCGGATGGCTGCACATGGACTATATCACGACGAAAACATCGATGGCAGAAGGTGAGATCGACAGTGAATTCAGAAGTAATAAGGGACAGCAATATGTCGGTCCGTATCCGCCGTCGGGCACTACTCATACTTATTCCGTATTCGTATTCGCACTCAAAAAAGAGATGAGCGCGGGCAACTGGAATTTCGATAAAGGCGGTAACTACCTCGATCAGATCTTCGAGGGACTGAATACCGACAAGGACGGAAACTCCGGAAATGTACTTGCGTACGGAAGACTCGACGGATTCTTCACGATGCCGTTCTGATCGGGAACCGCGGCCCCGCCACTCGTGTTCTGATTAGAACACGAGCTGATACATGATGCCGAATAACTCACGAATGTAATGACTGGGCAGCCTCCACGGAACCGTGGGGGCTCCTTCTGTTCCGCAGGGAATATCGAGATTCGATGCGATCATGCTGGCACGAAGTTCATGCCAGGAATTGGTCACGATCACGATAGTATCTCCGAGTTTTTCTTTCTCGAGAATCTCCTTGCTGAAAAGAAGGTTTTCTCTCGTGGTGGTCGAACGGTCTTCCTTATAGATACGCTCCGGAGAGATGCCCATGCTGACGAGCTCTCTGTACATACACTCGGCTTCGGAGATCGATTCATCTGCTCCCTTTCCGCCGGAGACGATACACGGAGAATCAGGGTGCTCGACCAGGTATTCATATGCTGTACGGATACGGTCTTCCAGAACGGTGCACGGCTGATCATCAACAACCATACAGCCGAGGACGACCAGGACCGGAGGACGGTTGGACGCAGGTGCTTTTCTATGTGCATAGGCGATCATGAAAGATGTGGCGGTGATAACGTAGAGCACGCCGAGGATCACTGCTGCAAAAGCACAGTTCAGTGCGCGTCTTCCTGCCTTGCTGTTTCTGCGGTATGCCTTGATCCTGTTATTGATGCGGTCAAAGAAAAGCATATAAGTCATGAGGAGTGCAGAAAAAAGCAGGCCGGAAAGTGTGCCGATATTCTTTACGGAACCGGTGACGACTTCCGAAAGGAAAAGCAGCAGCAGCGCGCCGGAACCTAAAAACAGCACCGTACGTACGACACGCTTTGTTGAGAATTTCTTTTCCTTATAGTGTTTCATTTCCTTTCACCTCAAATGATTTTGTTTACAACTATATCGTAGCATGGCGAGTGCTTTTCGAAATGACGGATATGTAATGGTATAATGAATGCGGTTAAACACATCAGATGGAGAATA
>JAILHZ010000176.1 GCA_024695545.1 Clostridiales bacterium | reverse complement strand
TTCTGGGCAAGGATCGTGTGTCCCGAGAAGACCAGGTCCGTACTGCTCTCACAGGTACCGGACGAAACATAGATATAGGCGCAGTAGCAGGCACCGCTCTGCTGGGCGACCAGCTGCTTTCTGTACTCCTGCTTTCCGATCAGTTCATCGGAAGCCGACAGGTTCGCAATAATATTCGCCCCGGCCAGTGCCGCATGTGTGCTCGGCTTATCCGGGATCCACAGATCCTCACAGACCTCTGCACTTAAGACTGCGCCGGTCGACGGATCCTCAGCCAGGATATCAATACCAAACGGTACGTCATATCCGCCGAGACTTACCGTCTTTCCCTTAAGTTTCTTACCGGAAGCGAACCAGCGGCATTCATAGAATTCCGAATAGTTCGGAATATAGGACTTCGGGATCAGTGCTTTTACAGTACCTTCCGAGACGATGGCCGCGCAGTTATAAAGGTTATTCTCATATGCATAAGGAAGACCGACAACGGCGGTAACACCTGTACCGGCTGTCTCTCCGGCAATCTCAAGAAGAGCATCTTTCGATGATTCGACAAGAAGATCACTCTCGAACAGATCCGCGCAGGTATAACCGGTAATGGACAGTTCCGGGAAAACGATCACTCCGCAATCCGACTGTGCCTTGATCACCGAGATGATCTCACCCGTGTTATATTTCACATCACCGACCCTGATCGGCGGAACGACTCCTGCTACAGCAATAAGATGATTCTTCATGCGTCTACTCTCCTTATGTCGATGCTTCCTGCTCATTATACTCCGACTTCAGGATGGAGAAAAACTTTCTGTCCTCATATCTGCCGTTTCGGAAGAAATAGTCTCTCAGCGTCCCCTCATGAACAAAGCCGCACTTATCGATCACTCTCTGGGAAGAGGAATTCGACGGACGGCAGCAGATCTGTACCTTGTGGAAACGGATCTTCTCAAAGCCGTAAGCTATGACCGCACGGGTCGCTTCCGTCGCGTACCCTCTGCCCTGAAAAGCACGTCCGATGCAGTACTCGATCTCTCCGAAATGATTATTCTTATCGACCAGAAAATAAGATGCCTGACCGATACACTCACCGGATGCCTTCTCGATCACTTCCCAGCGGAAAGATCTTCCCTCGGATGTCGCAAGTACATATCTGTCGATCAGTTCATCCACCGCTTCTATGGTGGTATAGACAGGCTCGCCGTACATGCTCTGCACTTCCTCATCAGAAAGCCAGTTACGCATCATGGAATCCGCGTCTTCATGGCGGAATGAGCGGAGGATCAGTCTCTCCGTCTCGATTTCCTGCGCTCCGCAAAGAACGATCCCGGGCTGCTTATCACTTAGGTCATCTGTTTCTTCCAGGGATTCCAGAAGTTCTTTATTCCTGTCGAGAAGATTATAGATCCCATCCTCAGAGAGCACTCCACGCTTAAGTTCCGGAAGAAGTCTTCCTTCTTCGTCAAGTGCAAACGCTTCCTTCCACTCCGGACTTCCGGAATAATCGGCAAGTTTTCCGATCTGCGGCTGAAAAGCACGAAACGCATCAGGATCCTTATCTGCTTTATCCATCAGGACGCGCGCCTGATCGTAGATCTCCTCCATCTCCGTGATTCTCGCAATGATCGATTCCATCTTCTGTTCATTCATACTTTCTTATCCTGTCCTTCCCCTTCAATGACAGTTCCATTTTAATGCACATACTGTCCGAATAAAAGCACCTCTCAGAATACGGTGTGCCCCGGATAATAAGAAAAACCGCTGAAGATAAGATCTTCATCTCAGATACGCAGCCCTGCGCTCTTTCAATGTGTCCTCGCGATCTTATCCCCTGCGGTTTTTCACTGGGGTCGTATAATCAGGTCACCCTGTAAGGTCGGGTGTTAACCGGTAATGTCCTCTACACGGACGTTCGTAATGTGGATCGTAGCTGTGTCTTTGTACTTACCCATATTGAACTCGAGACGTCCGTTGTTATCATCTTTCTCATTCATCGCAAACTCATATTCGAAAGTCTGCCACTCGGTCGTAAGCTTAATTGAAGTATCCGGGAAATAACGGATCCAGCCTGCATTCGGTGCAGATACACAGACGATACACTTACGGTCTTCGTCTGCACGGATATCGAAGGTCAGCTTATACTTATGGCCCTTTCTCATCGGAAGATCCGGATGGACGAGCTGGACGGAATACTCTTCTGTTCCGCAGTTGGTGGAGTAGATGATCATTTCTCCGTCTTTGATCTCCGCAGATCCCTCACCGCCGTTAAACAGCAGGAATTTCCAGTCGATATCATCATCGAGATTCTCCGCTTCGGTGAACTTGCCGTTACGGATGAAGTTACCATCTTCAAGTGCCTCACGGAAAGGCTTTTCCGGCTTCTTTACATTCGTGTCGTAAGAAGGCTTCTGGTATACACGTACATAGTCGATCTCGAATTCTGCCTTCGAAAAGTCAGTCGTCGCATCCGGATTACCCGGCCAGTTGCCGCCGACGGCAAGATTCATCTGTACGAAGAATGGCTGATTAAAAGGTGCCGGATACGGCTTATCCTCCTCTCCTTCAACAGCAGTAAACCAGTCATTGACAGTCAGTACCAGTTCATTATCGGTATAGAAACGCATCTCGCCCGGTTCCCACTCGACAGAATATTCATGGAACTTCGCAGAGAAGCTGTCAGCGCCCTTTTTCTCAATAGTGCCCTGCTGCTCGGCATGCGGCTCACCATAGTGAATGGTCGAATAAGAAACAGTCGTGTCATTACCGAGAGATTCCATGATGTCGATCTCACCGCACTTCGGCCACTGACCGTAATAGGACTCATCCTTCGGCATCATCCAGATCGCCGGCCATAATCCCTGACCTTCCGGGACCTTCGCGGATACGACGACTTTACCGTATGTGAAATCGGTCTTATTCTGACCGGTGACTTTACCGGATGTGTAATACTCTTTACCGTCTTTTTCAGTCTTGATCGCCTTCAGTACCAGATGCCCGTCACGGACGAAGACGTTATCTGTAGATGTGGTATACTCCTGCAGTTCGTTGTTCGTCCAGCCCGGCTCATGCGGCTCGTAATTCCACTTGCTCTCATCCATCTTATCCCCGTCAAACTCATCGTTCCACAGGAGATTGTATCCATCAAGCTGCGGGACCTGTGCTTCAGTCTGCGCAGGAGTCTCCGCGGAAGTCTCCTTGCTCTCCTCCTTCTTCTTTCCGCATGCAGAAAGCGAGAAAAGCATAGATGCGACAAGAATCGAGCTGATGATTCTGTTTTTCTTCATAGTTACCCTCCTCAATCGTTTTCCCCATTAGGTTCTATGCTGAACTCAAGATAACAATTCTTCATGCGTCATTATTGCCTTTTTATATCTTTTTTTATGTTTTCATGCTATAATACTGCTGGAAAAGCACCGGTCGTTTGCGGATTTTTGATTTTACATCGGAGGACAGGGATGAGTGCACAGAGAAAGAAGATCTCCTACCAGGAGTTTCTCCATCGCGAATACGAGACCTTTCACGCACCGTTCCAGCCGGAGATCGATTTCTACGAGACGATCCGCTCAGGTGACGTGAAGAAACTCATGGAACTTCTCACTGAGCCATTCCACAAAAAGGAAGGATTCGGTATTCTTTCCAAAGACCCTCTTTCTAATCTGAAATACCATCTGACGATCACGACAGCAATGATCGCCCGTTACTGCATCTCCTCAGGTATGAGCGTTGCCGAGGCATACAGTCTCAGTGACTACTACATCCGTCTTTCGGACGAGTCAAAAAGTCCCGAAGAGATCTCCGAGATCCACGATGAGATGTGCCGTCATTACTGCCGGCGGATGAAGGATATCGCGGGAACTGTCATTACTTCAAAATCAGTGAACACATGCATCAACTATATCTACGAGCATCTACATACGAGGATCACACTCACGACATTAGCGAAGATCACAAACCTTTCCGCCCCTTATCTTTCGCGTCTTTTCAAAAAAGAGACCGGCCGTCCGGTAAGTGAATATATCCAGACGAAAAAACTCGAGACCGCGAAATCGATGCTCTCTTCCTCAGACTATTCCATCGCCGAGATCTCCGCATCGCTCGCCTTCCCGAGCCAGAGTTACTTTACGAATCTATTGAAGAAGGACTGCGGTCTTACCCCGAAGCAGTACCGTGACCGGAACACCGGCTCCATCCCGCAGAGAGCCCGCCGCTGATTCTTATTCTTCTTCGACCAGTTCCGACAGTGCCAGATAAAATTCCGGGCAGTCCTTTTCGATCCGGATCGGACGGCCTTCCATATTTACAAAGCAGTGCTCGGATTTCGCTTCACAGACGACCTTTCCTTCCGAATTTTTCATCTCATAGCCGATAGTCAGGCGTACACCCTTCAGCACAAGGACCTTCACATAGATCGTGATGACCTCCGGAAAAGTCGTACTTCCCTTATACTTCACGTCGATAGAGATGACCGGAGATGCCACGCCGCTCTCCTCGATCTTATCGAAGTCCCAGCCGATCTTGCTTAAAAAATCGACTCTCGCTTCTTCCATCCAGCGGACGTAGTTACTGTGATGAGTGATACTCATCTTATCTGTCTCGTAGTACTGTACTTTATGTTCATATGGTTCAACATTCTTCATAGAAAGAGCCATCCGTTCTTATTGATTTATCCTTCGTAAGTATACAAAAAAAGAACAGGCCGAGAAAGCCTGTTCTTTCAATTTATTCTTTATGTTTTCTGTTATCCGATCGGTTCGAAGTCCGCAGCGCCGTGCTTACAGAGCGGGCAGACGATGTCATCCGGGAGCTCGTCGCCTTCGTAGACATATCCGCAGACCTTGCAGACCCAGCCTTTCTTTCCTTCCGTCTCCGGCTTCGGCTTGACGTTCTTCTGGTAGTAGGTGTATGTCATTGTCTCCTTATCGGAAAGCACTCTGGACTCAGTCACGGAACAAATGAACATGCCGTGGGTATCAAGATCGATATAATCTTCAACCTTCAATGACATGAAGGAATTGATGTACTTCGGCAGGAAGATAAGACCATTATCGGAACGGAGGATATTCTCACAATTTGCGAACTTATCGACATTTCTTCCGCTCTGGAAACCGAAGTTCTCGAATACCTTGAAAGGCGCTTCGACAGACAGGCAGTTGACGTTCATGACACCGGTCTGCTTGATGACATGGTGCGAGTAGTTCTGCTTGTTGATCGTGACCGCGATACGGTTCGGTGTATTGGTGACCTGTGTAACGGTATTTACGATCAGGCCGTTGTCCTTCTTACCGTCATTGGATGTCACGACATAAAGGCCGTATCCGATGTTAAAGAGCGCCGTCAGGTCATTCTTATTCGCAGTATCATCTTTCTGCGCGAGATAGTCCTGGCAGAGTTCTTTGGCCATTGCATCGACCTGTGCCTTCGACTCGTCGTTCAGCGCAGACATGATCTTCACGTTATTCTCTGTATAAGTGATGTTCTTGCTCTTTTCGAGCATCGCCTTCATAGTGCGGATCGCCTGAGGTGCCCAGGAACCGTTCTCGATCATGGCGATGGTCTTGTTCTGGAACTGACGTTCCGTGAGGTGATGGATAAACTCACGCATGAACGGGAACACATCCGCATTATATGTCGTGGTCGCAAGAACGATCCTTCCATAGCGGAAAGCATCCTCGACGCACTCGGCCATATCTTCTCTGGCAAGATCATTCACAACGACCTTTGGGCAGCCGTTTTCTTTAAGCTTATTCGCAAGAAGATCCACCGCCGCCTTCGTATTACCATAGACAGAAGTATAGAAGATCGCGATGCCCTCAGTCTCGACACCATAGGAAGACCAGATGTCGTAGAGCTTAAGATACGGAGAAAGATCCCCGGTAAGAACAGGTCCGTGCAGCGGGCAGATGGTCTTGATCTCAAGTCCTGCCGCCTTCTTCAGGACAGCCTGCACCTGAGCGCCGTACTTTCCGACGATGCCGATATAGTAGCGGCGGGCTTCGCATGCCCAGTCCTCTTCTACATCAAGTGCGCCGAACTTTCCGAATCCGTCCGCACTGAAAAGCACTTTATCGAAAGTATCGTAGGTCATGATGACTTCCGGCCAGTGCACCATCGGTGCCCCGACAAACTTCAGGACGTGCTTGCCGAGAGGAAGCTCATCGCCCTCCCCGACCACGATGCGGCGGTCTTCGAATTCCGTACCGAAGAAGTTCTTCATCATGGTAAAAGCCTTCTGCGAAGAAACGATCTCCGCCTTCGGATAGTTCTTCATGAAGTTCACGATATTTGCAGAGTGATCCGGCTCCATGTGCTGGACAATAAGATAATCCGGTTCCTTGCCGGCCAGTGCTTTTTCCAGATTATCGAGCCACTCGTGTGTGAAATTCTTATCGACCGTATCCATGACTGCGACCTTATAATCCGCAATCACATAGGAGTTATACGCCATGCCGTTCGGCACATCATACTGTCCCTCAAAAAGGTCGATCTTATGGTCATTTACGCCTACATACTTAATGTCGTTACTGATAAACATAAGTGCTTTCCTTTCTTGATAAAGAACAGGCGTCCGCATCTCTTCTGCGGACGCCCCTCATGCTTCTTTTCGGGTAGCGCCCCATCCGGCGCCTGAATCAGATCAGCCGAAGTATCTGTCGAGAAGACCCTTCAGAGCCTTACCGTGACGGGCCTCGTCTCTAGCCATCTCATGTACTGTGTCATGGATCGCATCGAGGTTGTTCTTCTTCGCACATGTAGCGAGCTCGGTCTTACCTGCGGTAGCACCGAATTCACAGTCTACACGCCACTTAAGGTTCGCCTTGGTGGACTCCTTCATGTTCGGCTCGAGATCTTCACCGAGGAGCTCAGCAAACTTCGCCGCATGCTCAGCCTCTTCGTAAGCAGCCTTTTCCCAGTACAGGCCGATCTCCGGATAGCCCTCTCTGTATGCGATACGGGCCATGCAAAGATACATGCCGACCTCAGAGCACTCACCGGTGAAGTTCGCCTTCAGCTGGTCGAAGATATACTTCTTATCCTCCTCGGAAATGTCAGGATTATTCTTAACAGTCTGTGCATATACGCCGAACTTGTGCTCTGCAGCCAGACCCATGTCTTCTTCCATCTTCTTAAAAGCAGCCTTCTTTGCCTTGCATACCGGGCACTCATCCGGTGCGTCAGGGCCTTCGTAAACATAACCACATACTGAACATACAAACTTTGTCATAATCGATACTCCTTGTCTAATCAGATTTAAAAAGCACTTCTACGCTTACGCGCCGCGCTCTTCTGCTTCTTTACTGCACTCCGGGCACAGTCCGTCGAACTGAAGTGAATATCCCAGGATCGTGTAACCGGAAGTATCGGAGAGCATATCGGCCAGGTCCTCCACCGGCATCGCGACGTCAGCGACTTTGCCGCATTCACTGCAGTGCACGTGATAGTGCGGGAAGGTCTGGTGGTCGAAATGGTCGGCACCGTTGTTGATACGGATTCGGAGAGCCTCACCGGAATCGGCAAGCTTATTGAGAATACGGTACACTGTCGCACGCGAGATCGACGGATAATCTGCCTGCACCTCCGCGACAACTTCGTCGGCGGTGGGGTGATTGCACATCCGGATCAGAGTCTCGTGAACGATTCTTTTCTGAAGCGTATTCCTCTCCTGCATCTTCGGGAACTCCTTACTCGGTTTATTGATTCTGAAACAGTCACATCAGACCGCATATCGTGCGTCCAAGTGCTTTTCTATTATTGATAATAAATCCTAATAAGGATTTTGTCAAGCAATTTCATGAAATTAAAAGGCATGCTGCGGAATATTCAGCATGCCTTTTCTTCAGATCAATTTGTGCTTGCTAGGATCAGCCGTTCTTACGTGTGTGATCACGCTCATAGACAAGATTATCAAAGTTCTTCTTCGCAATCGGATCCGTGATGTAATTATCCGGATGTGCATTGAATTCATCGCCCGGGATGCACGGATGATACCATGGATACTGGATGTAGTAATCGAACTTATTCTGTCTCTTACTGCTGAAGATGAAGCCGTAACTTGCAAGGATATCGTCGATCGCGAACTGAAGTTCATTATCTGTATAGTTATGAAGCGTGTTCTCGTCGACCACATACATATCGAAATCCTTAAGGAACATGCCGTCTCTGGAATATACCTGCGGGTATTTCTTAATGAAGTCTTCATTTACATTCATCTCGCAGTAATAATCATTCGAGTTCTTCGCGACGACCGTCTTATACAGCGAATCGTAGTTATAGAATCCGTTGATCTTCCAGCTGCCGAACGAGATCGCATCACCGGATACATCCGAATGCTCGTCATCCAGGACAATCGTTCCGTCTGCATATACATTATGGAAAGTCATGCAGCGGAAGAATTCTCTTCTGATCTCATAGCCGTTCACGATCTCCTTGATCCAGACCTGATATACAAGGCAGACGTGACTCTGGTTCTGTCCCGGGTTCGATCTCGGGATCAGCGTATAGTATCCGAGAAGATTCGTCATCTCGATGGTCAGGTTGCTTGACTTCTTCTTCGTAATCGAATCCTTCAGCTTATTGATCGCAAAGTTCTCCATATCCGCCCACTGCTGCGAGGTGATCTCGGTCGACTTTCCGATGTATGCCGCCGGAAGTCCGCTGACGACGATCCTCTTATCGCGGGTAGCCGGATAGCATCCGTTTGCCTCGATAAAAGCATCGGACTGGGAATCGTTCCAGTTAAATACGATAGTGATCTCGTCGCCATTGGAAAGGGAATCTGACTTGGAAAGCGTATATGAGAACTGCTGGGCCGCAGCAACTGTAGGTGCTCCGACGACCTTTGCCTGTCCGAAGCCGTTTACGCCATCAAAAGAGACGCTGATTCCGTCAAACGGATCGAATGTCGTAACCTGAGCTAATCCCTCGACCTTTCTGTGCACATAGATCGAAGAATCAAGGATAACTCCGCAGTTCTTCTGCGCGGCACCCTTATCGACCAGCCATTCATACTGGACGATATCTCCGTTCTTCAGTTTTGAACTCGGATCGATCTTTCCTTCCTGAATACACTTCTTCAATTCTTCGACATTAAAATTCGGATCCTTCTCGAAAAGATCCTTCTCGAGGACGGCCCAGTTCACTTCCGCCTTTGCCTTACCGTATCCTTCATAACCTTCAAAGGAAATGGTGACATAGTCTTCTGTCAGCTGGAATTCGAAGTCTTCTCTGGTTGTATCATCTACTGTATCTTCGACTTCACCGGAATCACGCTTCGTGGTCTTCTTCGACGATTTTGCATCATCCTTCGGATTCCACTTCACAAGCCAGATGATCACACCTGCGCCAAGCGCAACGATCAGCGCAATACTGCAGATCGCAACGATCAGCTTCTGCTTGTTCTTACCCTGGCTGCTGCTCTTCTCGGAAGGTTCAGAAGGTTTTCTCGGACCTCCGGCATATGAGGTCTTCTCACCTGCGTACATGTCGGAAGGAGCAGCCTGAGCGGAAGCGGCTGCCGCACCGTAACCCGGACGGAACTGTTGCTGAGGTGCCTGATATCCCTGCGGCGGATACGGGCGGGGCGCATTCTGGGAAGGATATGCCTGTCCTGCTCCATTCATTGCCGGATAAGGTGAAGCCGGGTTCGGAGATGCCGGATACTGCGGAATGGGATTCGAAGGTGTCTGGTATGACGGAGCCGCGTACGGCTGTACCTGTGAGGCGGCGATTGCCGCACCACCCATGGCAGCAGGCATCGCGGCGGTCTGCATATAGGAAGACTGCTGCGGAGCCACTTCCGCCGGCTGTCCTCTCTTTACTCTCTCAAGTGCCTGATGCATCTCAAGAGCAGTAGCGTAACGGTCTTCTGGATTGTACGAACATGCTTTCAGAATGACCTTCTGAAGTTCTGTTCCGGCTTGAGACGGTCCGGCAAATGCCTCTCCGCGCATTCTCCGGTTAAAAGCCTCGGTACGGATCGTCGGGTTGGCAAGCTGGGTATTATCCGAGATAAACGGCATAAAGCCGTTATTCAGATACTTATAAAGAACCAGTCCCAGTGAATAGATATCCACGCGGGAATCGTAGTGAGTGCCGTTATAGACCTCCGGTGCCATATAGTCGAAGGTACCTCTCTGGGAAAGAGCATTTGTCGTATCGGAAAGAGTTCTCGCGATACCGAAATCTCCCAGTTTAAAATCGCCGAAACGGTTGACGAAAATATTCGCGGGCTTGATATCGCGGTGAATGATCGACAGTTCCGAGCACTTCTCGAGCGCGCTGCACATATCACAGCCGAGTTTGATCACTTCATCCTGCGTCAGGGTATGGCTTTTCGTGTACTGCTCCATCGTAGACAGCAGTTCCATGCGGATAAAGATATCCGAACCGATACCCTCCGGTTTCTTAAATACCTTGTGATCTTCGATACTGACGATATTGTTCAGGCCCTTGAACTGGGTCATCATCTGAATCTCTTTTACGAAATTCTTCGTGATATTATCGTAGTATTCGACGACTGTCTGCTCCGACATGCCGTCCGCGCGAAGTGCAGAGATCTCCTCTTCGCTCTTCGGAATTGAGACCATCTTTACGGCGGCATACTCTTTGCCGAGTGTCGGGTTATCCCGCTCTACTTTATAAACGGAACCATAAGATCCCTTACCGATCAATTGCACCGGAATCCACGCCGGCCACGGCCAATTCTTAATTACTTTACTCAATTTAATTCACCCCTCGTGACACGTGAGCCACTATTAATGTTATATTATCTTTTCCGCCGTTTTGCAACGCGCGCATCATCAGATCCTTCGAAGCATTGACCACATCCCACGCCATAGCGGAATACAGGATCTGGTCCTGGGAAACCATATCGGTCAGTCCGTCCGAACAGATTATATATCTGTCTTCAGGCTTGTAATTGATATATCCGATATTCGGATCGATCTTCAAGTCAGTCTCCGGAATACCGAGATTCTGGTAGAGCATCCGCTTCCTGCCCGGAGGCGCATCACAGAGGTGGTCAACGGAGATCTGCGTGATCGTTCCGTCACGGATCAGGAAGATCTTGCTGTCACCGATATTGCAAAGACTGATGCGGTCTGTGCCGAAGGCGAGCATCGCCGCCGTAGAACCCATCGAGCCGCGCTCATTTTCCTGCGCATATGTATAGATGCGCTTATTTGCAGTAAAACAGATATCCAGAAGGTCTTTCTCCTGCTCCTGTGAAAGCACTTTCTTTGCAGCGGTCTCAGCCGCAAAAAGCGCCGCGAGTTCTCCGTCCTGTTCTCCGCCCATACCATCGAACACTCCGAGGATCGAAGGTTCAGCGCTGGACAGTGTTCCGGTCAGCGGGTATTCCGTCACCTTCACGAACAGGTTATTGTAGGTTTTCCCGCACAGGAAATTGTCCTGGTTGAACTTTCTCCAGGGCCCCTTATCCGTGATACAGGAATAGTTAATTGCAAAATTTTCCGGCATTTTCTTCTCTCCGTATCGATCAGCTTACCGGCTGATATTTTCCATCCTTAAACTGGAAGGTCTTTCTCGAGTATTCTGTTCCGCCATGATCGAAGTAGACAAGCACAACTGAATTCACATCCGGGTTTACGACATCTCCGAACTCTCCATGGAGCTGCACCGTGAAGGTCTCTCTGGAGAACCCGATGATACGGCCGTTATAGTTCACCTGTCCGGGAGTACCGTTCGGCCATGCAAGACGGTATACGAAAGACTTTCCGCTGTCGTTCATGATGACCCAGCTGGAGATATAAGGCTCCGCTAAGCCCGATTCTCTGGTAAATTCGTAAGTGTGGTATCCGTCCGTATGGTAGAATACCGTCTCATATCCGCTTCCGGTTGTTCTTCCTGCCTGACGGACGGCCTCCTTGAAGCCGTCACCGTCGAAGTCCTCAATAACGGGATCACCGACCCATTTGAAATCTTCTTTCAGATCCATCGCCGACAGAAGTTCCTGTTCACTGAGATCCAGTTTGACCGAGTAAAGATTCTTTTTCAGGCAGGCATCGATCATCATCTGGGACTTAAAGCGTTCCCTCAGGATCGTCATCGCTGTCTCACTCTTCGACTGCAGGGTCTTGTTCGAGTCGGCTTTCTCCTCGTCCGTCATACCTCTTCCGAGGATGAGGTTATATGCCTTCTCAAGAGTGTCAAAGTCGCTGATATTCTTGGTCGAATACTCCTTTGATTCTTCCAGGACTGCCGTAAAGAAATCACTTACGGTCAGGCTCTTTGTTCCGAGCCCTTTCGTGTAATTCACCCACTCATCGCGGGAAGGAAGGCGTCCCAGGAACTCTTCGTAAAAATCTTTCACGAAGTATAGCGTGTCCGCATGCAGCGGATCATCACAGAACTCCTCGTTCAGGACGATCTGGAACGGGATCTTGACAACACCGGTAAACGTTCCCATACCGCTGATCGTCATCTCTCCGATACCGGGAAGCGTATTGTCCGTATATGTAACCGTATAATCGGTTCCCTCGACGAGCTGCTCCTTGTCGTAGTTAAGGACCGGATCCAGCTTGATCTCCCTGGAGGTATAAAGCTGCACTTGATTCACATTGACTGTCGTCTCCGTAAGACTGATATGCTGCTCGTGACGTCCGGTATCCTCCGGCTCACTTTCCCCGCCGGCAGTATTCTTGTTTTTCTTCTTGCATCCGAAAGCACCGAAAGCGATCGTTCCGGCCATGAGGAATGCCAGGATTTTCTTTCCTTCACCGCGCATTTAGACATTTCCTCCTTCAACGTCGATGTTCGAAAGAGCAAGTATCGCATCCGACAATTTATTCTCCACGCGGCCAAGTTCGTCTTTACTCTGTTCGAGCTGTCTTTCACAGGCTTCCCCGGAAAGTCCTCTCCAGCTTTCTTCAACGATGCCTCGTGCATCCTGAAGTTTTGTCTTCAGGCTCAGGACCTCATCGTTAAGTTCATGAAGTTTCCGATAATAATGGCTCAGTGTATCTTCCATCGAATAATACTCTTTCATTTTTCATCCTCCTTCATGTTCCGTAGATACTGATCTCAACGATCACATTGTCTTCACAATTCATCTTTACGCCATAGCCGCCGGCTTCCGCCAGAATGAAGATCCCCTCAAGTTCCAGCCGGTAGCCTTTTCGGTCATACTGCCGGACGACGATGGTCTCTCCCCGTCCCCGCAGGATGTCCATGATCACATCCAGTGATGCCCCGTTATGTACAGTCCTCTTCAGATACTCGCGCCCGTCGGCTTCACGGAACTCCTTGATATAGTCCTTGACCAGCATCAGTTCTTCAAGAAGGATATTCTCTTTGAAGGCAAGTGCCCGGCCACCGGTATAAGATTCCGACAGGCTCTTGATATCCTCTTCCGGAGACACCGCTTCTCCCACGTAGATCTCATAGCAGCCCGCCTGCGGATCACGTACCAGTGATACGGTACCTGCTTTATCGTAGAATCGGTACTCGACCTGCTTCTTCTTCTGACCTCCGCGCTCATGGAGCATACCGACTTTCTTCGGATCACTGATCATATCTATTACATACCGGATCGTCGGATCGACCTTCAGGATCCCGTTTAAGTCGTACTTGATCAGTCCTCTTTCCTCTAAGGATCGAACGACAAAACTGATTCCCTCTCTCTGGAAAGGAATCTCCTGGACCAGCGTAAGTCCTTCCACTCCGACGATGAATTCCTTCTTCAGCAGAGAGGCCAGAACATACAGGTCTTTTGACGTAAGTTTGGTTCGGTATGTGCTATTCACGTTATTTCTCCAATTCCCTGATTTCTGTTACCGGATAGTCTTCACTTACCGCCTTCATGCAGGCCGTCGTGTTGACGATCTCCATCTGCATCGCTTCATCCGCGATGAGACGCTCAATATTATTCGCCACATGCGTTCTCTCATCCTTCTCTTCAAGAATGATCTGATGCGATGCCATAAGCGAATTCATTTGGGTTCCGAAGACATCCAGTCTCGCCGTAAGTTCACGGAAGCGCTCGATAATAGCCTTCTCCTGATCGTGGAAAAGCTCCGGTGTCTTATCAATCAGATTGCGAAGCGAGATCGATGTCTCATTCGTCTGTACAAGCGAGGTGATCGCTTCATCGAGCATCTCGCAGATCGATACGCTCTGCGGAAGCGCCATAAAGCCGACGTCCAGTTCCATCTCCGAACGGAGCGCCTTACTTCTTGCAAGTAGATCTTCGGTATCCTGTGTGATCCGGTGAAGAACATCCGAAAGATGTTCCAGTTCATCCAGATTTACATGAATCTCCATATTGCTTCACCCCTATCTCATAAACTTTACAGTCTTGCAGGAACCCTGATAATACAGGTATCCGCTGCCTTCTTCGAGTTCTTTATCTTTCTCATTATATGCCAGATCGTTCGCCAAATAGATATGCTGCTTTGGTGTACCCGACACTGCAAGGGCATTCTGACAGTCGACCACGGTCTTGACCAGCGGGTCAAATCCGGCTTTGACGACATCGTTGATCCTGGCTGCGCTAAGGAGGATCAGGCCGTACCCCTTCGAAAGGCGGCAGATACGGGCCATCGCATCGCGGTTCGCATCGGAAATATCCGTGACAAACTCGACCAGATCGTCTATTACGATGCAGATCATCGGCATTTCCGAGACAGGATCAGGTGCACCGGAACGGGCGGCCTCATCCTTCTTCTGCTTTCTTTCCGTTAAGATGGCGATGAGTTTCTGTACTCCGTCCGTCACGCCCGGATCGTCTTTACTTCCTGCATAGCAGACAGAACCTTCCTTCAGTTCTTTTAGAGAAGTATTATCCGAATCAAAGACATAAAACAGCGTATCTGAATATCTTGTCCTGATCATCTTCGACAGAGTCAGAAGGAAACTGCTCTTTCCGCTGTTCGGATTACCCGCGACCAGCATTGCCAGGAACTGCGACAGATCCACATAAGAGGTCTTCACATCCGTACGGTCGATCGCAATCGGCAGTTTATCTCTCTTCTCATAACGCTGGAGCATAAGTTCCATATCGACCACATCCGGCATTACCGGGATCGGTTCCGGACGGCGTCCTGTCCAGTTATGGTTCATCGATTCACACAGTTTTTTCAGTGCAACGGTTCTCTCTCTGTCCGTCGCGCCATCCGCGTAGATCGCCGTCTGGAATTCGATAGGCGGATTTCCCTTCGCATATGCTCTTCCCATAACTTTCGGAAGTGCCATATCCGAGGAAAGACGTCCGACGATATTGGCAAACTCACCTCTGTCCGTCAGGTCATATGCCACGGCACCCTTCATATTCTGGACGATCTTATAGCGAACGCCTGTCGTACTGTTTGCCGTATAGGTCATATAGATGCCATAGGTAGTACCTTCACTGGCTACCTTCAGCAGGAATGCCTCGAGATCCGGATACATCTCGAAGATCGGCACGATATTATCGATCACGAGAATGATCGCCGGCAGCTTCGAGTCTACGCTTTCTCTGTATGCGACGAGCGAGCTTACCGCATTCTGGACGAAGAGTCTCTTACGGATATCAAACTCGTTGAGGATCATCTTCGAGAGCTTCGTGATCTTCTCTTCCTCACAGTCGAGAGCGATTCCGCCCACATGCGGCATGTTGTCGAAAACACTCAGGCCCCAGCCGCCGCAGTCGATCACATAGATATTGACGTCCTCAGGCGTATAGTATGTGCAGATCGATGTGATCATGGTCTTTAAGAAGGTGGTCTTTCCTGTGCCCGGGGCACCATAGATCGCGTGGTGACCGTTAAGTGCGAAGTCAATGGTCTGTACACCCTGCTGCTGATTGGCAGGAAGATCGTACATACCGACCGGGACCGACAGCCAGGGCAAGCGTCCTTCCCAGGAAGTCCCGTTAAATCCGATATTCAGGCCGAGACCGGAAAGATGCAGGTCTTCCGGAAGTTCCGGAAGCCAGGGCCCCTTCACTTCAGGGATCTTCGCATCTTTTGCGACCGCCGCGATATAGCTTGTGATCGCCGTGATCTCATCCATATCCGACTTTTTCTTCTGTTTCTTTCCTTCCAGAGGATTGATCCTCTTTCCGGTCGTAGATACCAGACGGACAACGTTCTCATCTTCCTTCACAACTTCCTGTCGTCCAAAATACGGAGCACCGCTCCAGTAGGACTGGAAGATATCGAAGTACTCATCTTCACCGACACGGATATATGCGCGTCCTGCCTGACGGATATAAGCAGCATCCGGCCGCTTGATCATCTCACGGCTGTCTACGGTATCCTGCACCTTCAGGCACAGACGGAAACGCGAGTTACTCTGGATCTGGTCGTCGACCACGCCGCCCGGTTTCTGTGTCGCAAGAACAAGATGTACGCCAAGGGAACGGCCGATACGGGCAGCACGGATCAGTCCGGCCATGAAGTCCGGCTCTTCCTTCTTCAATTCGGCAAACTCATCTGCCACGATGATCAGATGCGGCAGCGGTTCATCTGCCTGATGCTGCTTGAAAAGCTTCTGGTACTTATCGATATGGTTGACGCCGTACTTATCGAAAATTACCTGACGGCGCTTCAGTTCACTCATAAGAGAAACCATGGAACGGTTAATATTCGATCCGATATTCGTGATCTTTCCGACAACATGCGGAAGGGGTTCCAGAAGGTTAGCCATACCGCCGCCCTTATAGTCGATCAGTACGAATGAAACATCGAAAGGATGATAGGTGCAGGCCATTGAGAGTATCCATGTCTGCAGAAGTTCTGACTTACCGGAACCGGTGGTACCGGCAACAAGGCCGTGCGGTCCGTGTGCTTTTTCATGAATATCCAGATAGAATGTGAGATCACCTGCCAGCTTTCCGATCGGTGCACCAAGACTCCGGAAAGACTCAGCTGCCTGCCAGCGGGCAAGGATATTCAGTTCCTCAACTGTCTGAACACCGAAACCTTCCAGGAAGGTAAGGGATTTCGGAAGCGCGGTCTTCGTCGCAAATCCTTCGAGCTGAATTGCAGACATACGTCTTGCGAATCCGTCGAACTTCGAGACACTGACGTCCTGATCAAGAGTGAAGAACTTCTTCTCATTTGCCTTATCGCGCTCATAGCAGCAGGGCATGTCCTTAAGATCGACGATATAACGGCATTCCGGCGGAAGCTGGTAGATATCGTCGAAGAGGAACAGCGAGGTAACACCGACGTACGGATTATTCGAGAAAAGATAGTTCATGACCATGTTCTTCTCGATCATCTTTTTCGAGCCGAAAATTACGATATAGTACGGATCCGGAAATGGTCCCGGAGTACTGGAATCCGAAAGGTCACGGGTCCGCATCTGAAGCATATCGGCCAGGAAATCCAGGATCGGTTCCGCCGCAGTATCATTAAACGCGATGTGACGGGTCTCCATATCGGTATCCCAGATATGAGGCAGCCACTTCAGCGCACTCCACGTCTCGCGCTCACTCTCGTCAAAAAGACCGATGATGCGCACGTTCTCAAAGCTATGTGTAACACTCAGGGAGATCAGCATGTTTCTGACCACCGAGGTCGTTCTTTCTCTCGGTCCGATAAAGCCGACGGAATTATACTTCAGAAGCGGGATCCTTCTCGGGATGTTATCCACGATCCTTGTCTCTTCAACGATCTGTTCGCACAGTTCCTCCGCTTCATCATCTTCCATCTTAAATCCGTTGGCATCCGCACGGGTCTTTACCTCAACGCAGAGATCCTCGTAGCCCATACCCACACGGACATCGAGATAATCACGGTCGGCCGGCATACGTTCCCACAGGTTTCTACGGAGCTTGAAGACCGTCTTCATGCACTCAGCCGGTGTCGGATTCTCAACATTCAGGATCCTTCTCTGCACTTCAGCAACCGAGTCGATCCTTGCCTTCTGATCCTCAATATACGCACCGTAACGCTCTGCGCGCTCACGGATATACTCTTCCAGGGATTTCTTCCTGCGCTTATTCAGGCGGGCATTATTCGATACACTTGCCACAGGAGATACCATACTGGCACTTCTTGCTGCAACGAGCGCCGGCGAAACAACACCGGTCAGCATACTCGCACCTGCCATCGCACCGGTACCGAGGAGCATCGATCCCATGCCTCTGCTCTTCTCATATTTCTGCCCCTGATTCGGCGGATTTGAAAGCACGATCGGTTCAGACGGCAGCTGTTCCTGCATTCTCGGAGACTTATGGTAACGCAGGCTCTTATCTGTATTTGTCGACAGCACACTGTCCGGCGTTTTCTTCACATCTCCGGACTTTCTGATCAGCAGGTTATCGCCCACTCCCTCGAAGAAGAGTTCATTATTCACCAGCGTAATATTGATGCTCATGATCGAGATCGTATCTCCCGCTGTCATCCTGGCGATATCCACGCGGCGGCCGTTAAAGTATATGCCGTTCGTACTGTGATTGTCCTCGATACGGACATTTCCGTCCTCCACCTTAATCGTAAGATGGTGTCCCGATACGAAAGGCATATTGATCACCACATCGTTAGTCATCCTTCTGCCGACTTTAAAGATACCCTGATACGGCAGTTTCAGGCTCTTAGTGCTAGTGGCGGTCAGATTGGTAAAAAACATGCATGTGTGATCCTGCTGATTAAGAAGGACCACACTCTCCATCGGTACGGCTTTCAGATAGATCTGATAAGCTTCTTTTGCATTCAGCGAGATACCGGTCTTCTTATATTCGAGCACGATCTGTCTCTTAATAAAGTCAGGAACGACAACATCATCTTTCTTAAAAGAGCCGAAAGAGATCTCCTCTCCGACGTCGAAGATCTTTCTGTACAAGCGATTATTATGTATTAAAACCACTGCAGCTTTCATGAATTCCTCACTTTATGTTCCGTTTCATCGATCTCTAAGTGCTTCGCCTTAAGCATCAGGACCGGAAAAACCTTTGGCAGTACTGTATGATGTCCACTCTTCTTTTGCAAAGAGGATATTCAGCCAGTCTTCCCGCGACTTTCCGTTCGAGAACATCAAGAGTGCCTCCTCGATCTCTTCTTCAGTCGCATCACGGCGAAGGACCATACGGGCCGATGTCTTCGCGAACTGTTCATCCGTGTATATCCGCTTGCTGAATTCATCGCTCAGCAGCAGTTCCTTCTCAAGAAGCATAAGGCCATTTTGCTTTTTCGCGATCTCCACAAGCCAGACATTCATTTCATCTTCTGTCGGATCACGGAACAGCACTGTCTCAAAGCAGGTATAGACCAGACGCTCATTCTCCGACAGTTCTATTGCATTCTCCGGTTCATACTGGATGAATTTCTCATAAGGTTCAATTTCAAGAAGCGGCTCCAGATCCTTCTCTTCCTTGGCCAGCTTTGACAATGCGTCATCACAGAGCGGAAGGGCTCCGGAACGTTCAGAAGAATCCATGAGATATCCCTGATACTTACTGCCGAGCATGAATGTCAGCACTTTCTTGGCAGCTGCAATTTCTTCCTTGCTTCCACCGCCGACACTCCACTCAAATACGAACTGGCCGTATGCTTCGTTGGAATCACAGTACGCGAACTGGCATCCGTACTTCGAGATTGCCTCGGTCACCTTCTGACGGTTCATGGTCGAGGTAAGAAGCACCGAGCTTCTGTTTCCTTCCTGATCAAAGAAACTGTCCCCGATCGCAATCTGTGACAGATCATTGTTCTTCGAAACAAGTCCCTTAGCTTCCGGATCATACGAGACGAGACTGTCCAGCGGGAAATCCGCAGCGCTCATAAAGTAATCGCTCCGGTAATCTGTCGATGTATATCCGTTATTGATGATGCACGCTACCGGATAGCTGACACCTACAGGCATCTGCTTTCCATCCGGATAACAGTCTCCGTAGTATTTGAGAAGTGAGCATGCCTCTGCCTCATCCGACGTCAGGATATCGGAGAGATCTTCGCAGTCGGAAAGGAAATCATCGGAAAGAACCGAACTCTCAAAGAGATTCGGGAGTTCTCCGTCTTTTGCCGCTGACTTGATCTTTGTCTCATATTCCGAAGCCGTATACGATACCAGTTTAAGCTGGACATCCGGATACTGTTTCTTGAAATCTTTGCGGATCGATTCCATGGCTTCTTCTTTCGCCGATCCCGATTCTCCGACATACCAGAGCTCGATCTTACATGCATCCAGATCCGGCTGTGCCTTCTTATGCTTGATAAAACGTACCAGGAAGAATAGTCCCGTACCTAAAACAGCCAGGACTGCCGCGATACAGCCGATCCTGATTCCCAGGCGGAGCATCTTCTCCTGTCCCGGATCCATGACCGCCTTCTTACCATCCAGTGCGCAGATAAACTCCTCCACCGAAGAGAAGCGCGCACGCTTATCCACGGCAAGTGCTTTCATCGTGGCATTACTGATATTTCTCGGAATATCCGGGTTGATCTCAGAAGGCGACCTCAGTGAATCCTTCACCTTACGGTTGACTGCTTCCTGAGGCTTGAGTCCCGTAAGCATGGCATAGAAGACCGCCGCCAGCGAATAGATATCTGTTCGCTCATCGAGATTTTTGCGGGTCGTATCCTTCTCGTCATACTGCTCGATCGGAGAGTATCCCGGCTTGAGGACAATGTCGACCACATCACTGTCATCGCCGGCCAGCTTTGCCGCACCGAGATCCAGAAGCTTAATGCTCATATCCTTGTCCGAGCAAAGGAAAATGTTATCCGGAGCCACATCCCTGTGGATAATTCCCTTGGCATGGAGATCACTTAAGGCATTACCGATTTCTTTTGTTACATGAAGAGCAAAATCCGGATCGAGAGCACCCTTCTCCTGCATCATATACTCGCTCAGAGAAATACCATCCAGGAATTCCATCACGATGTAGGCAGTATCGTTCTCTTCAAAATATTCGTATACTCTCGGAAGATTCCTGTGGGATCCGAAGCGGGCCATAGTCCTGGCTTCAGCCAGAAAGCGGGACTTGCGGTATTCATATTCATTTCTGGACTTACCGGTAAGGCTCAGGTTCTTCTGCCCATAAGCACGCGTAACCAGTCGCGTCGGGTAGTATTCCTTGATCGCGACGACTGTCTCACGCTGAGTATCCCAGGCCTTGTAGATGATACCGAATCCGCCCGCGCCGACAGAGCGTCCGACAAGATACCTGTCCGCCAAAACAGTGCCGGGAGTCAGGTCGATCGTTTCTCTCGCTTCGACTTCCATCTCCCCGCAGATCGGGCACAGGCCGAATCTGTCATCATATTCGGCAAAGCAGTTTAGGCACCGCGTTTTCATTCCTTACGTTCCTCCAAGATCACTCGCCGTCCGGGTTGACCATTTCCCAAGAGAAATACTCACCGCACAGCGGTACCAGTTTCAGTATTGTATTTCCGATCTCGATCCGTTCATCGCCGCGGATCTCCGCCGGTTTTGTAAGAATATTCCCGTTCAGATATACTAGTCCCCGGACTTCACCCGGCTGAAGCAGGAAGCTTCTCTTTCTCGGGTCATACACGATCCATGCATGTTTCTCGCGGGAAACCGAGACATCTCTCGAAATACAGATCCGGTTACTATGACTTCTGCCGATCGAGTTCCTGCCCGAATAAACATTGAAGCTCTCACCGAAATGCTCGCCCCGGAGACAGATCAGCCAGCCGACGACCGGGTCCGTGTTCGTCCGGAATTCCGATGCGGTCCGCTCCTGGTTCTTCTTCGGTGCGCTGAAGAATCCGACCGTCATTCCGCCGTAGTCGGAAGACACCTTCTTCAGTTCATCCGCCACAGAACTGACTGTGGTCGCACTCTGTTCCGGTTCGGGTCCGTCCGGGACCTCGACCTCGATCATCACATCCTGCTCCTTCGAAGGTTCAGCCGGCTGTGCGGCAGCAGGCTTTTTCGGAGATGAACTGATCGCTTTTTCGATTTCCACGGTATTATCCAGAAAAAACGGTACCTGTCCGAGCTGATCTTCTGCCTGATCCGGTTCTGCTGCAGGCGCCGGCTGAAGCCAAGGCGTCACCGGCTGTGCGTATCCGGACTGAACAGGCGCCGCCGGAGTCATCGGTGACTGCATCGGCTGCATGGGCTGCTGAACATAAGGCTGTTGCTGAGCAAAAGGCTGCTGAACAGGCGGATTCACCGGCGGCTGGTATGCAGGCTGGTAGGCAGGCTGTACCGGCGGCTGATATTCCGGACGGCTTTGTATCTGAGGCGCCGCCTGCGGATACGAAGGCGCATTCTGTGCCGGTGCTTCACTATATTGAGGCTGACTGTATTCTTCCGAATTCGGAGTAAAGAAGCCGACTGTTCCCTGTTCGGAACCCAGTGGGATCTTTACCGGTTCTTTCTTATTTTTCTTGAAAAGCGAGTGTTTCGGAGCTTTTTCTTCATATCTGGCGAACAGGGAACTGTTCGACATCTTGATTCCGGCACCGCACTGAGGGCAGGAACTGAACTTGTCCGCATCGAAAAAGTGTTCATTTGTGCATTTTACAGGTCTCAATCCTATCCCCTCCTGTAACTTATATTATATCAACGATGGCAACCGTCATATTGTCTCTTTTCAGACCTCGTGCATGTGCTGCCATCAGTGTCTGCTCATTCAGGATCCTGACTGCGTCTTCGGACTTTACGTACCCGGAGGTAATGCTCTTTACCATCTCCATCGAAAGATACTTATAGAGTCCGTCAGACATAAGAATGATCTTATCTCCG
Organism: Clostridiales bacterium; assembly: GCA_024695545.1. The sequence continues at coordinate 21,948 of JAILHZ010000176.1, read as the reverse complement.
GAGAGCAGACGGAACGGTTCGTGATTACTGTCGATCAGCGGGACCCCGCCAATACCGAGAAAACTGATCAAGGCTCCGGCGCTGGGTTTCTGGTTCTCAAAGAAAGCCCTGGATATCATTCCCGCTTCAAGGTTTTCTTTCAAAGCCAGCTCATATGTATGATCCTTCGTAATCTGGATCATCTCCTCGCCGCGCATCAGATAGATCCTGCTGTCACCTGCAGAGACCCAGAACACGTTCTTCTTTTTTACGAGCACCGAGACGATCGTCGTTCCGGAACGCAGAGGATCTCCGTTCTCGTCCCAGTTCTGGGAGATCTCATAATCGGCATCCGCGATAACACTTCGGAAAGTCTCCTCGATATTCTCTGTAAAATCACCGCCGGAAAAAGCATTGAGGACCACGCGGACTGCAGTATTACTTGCATCTCTTCCGCCCCGGTGACCGCCCATACCATCGCAGATCACGACAATACCGTCCTCCTGATCGACAAGCAGTCCGGAACAGTCCTGCTGCTCATCCCGGTCTCCCCTTGTGGAGAACAGGCATACCCGCATGTACTGATTGGCGTCTATGACCAGGTATTCATCTTTGTCCATCAGCATTGATCTTTACCTCTTTCTCTCAGCAGCATGTCAGGTCGATAAAATCACCGTTCCAAACGCCCTGTTCTCCCAGGGTCTTGGAACGTTCAAGAATAGCGTCAAGCCTCTCACTGGACAGAACCACATCGTTAGCATTCAACTGGATATTGAAGAGACTGCTGATGCACTCCACCAGATCTTTCGTTATTTTAGACACAGGCACGTCATCCGGCACCTCAATGTCGAATGACGCGTTGTTAATATTGGTTTTTACTGATAGTATAATCGTCATATTCTACTAACCAAGTATTCCTACCGAAATCTCCTATTTCTTACTTTTTTGCCTCCAGATATGTCATCGCTATACCCGAATCCAGCTTCCATTTATACTTGTTCCATCCGTATGTTTTTTTGAGATCTATATGGCTCTGATTTTTCGCAACATTCACCGGGTCATCTGCGTAAAGATGTACATTTCCATCCTTGTCCCTACTAAAGTCGGTAAGTGTAATTACATGCCCTCTATGTTTGACCTCTCCATTTTCCGTATACGTTTCATCAAATCGGATACAAACACCTTCCGGATGATTCTTAAGTTGAGCCGCAAAATACTCTTCATACGATCCAGAGTATTTATTTTTCACTTCATTAACGATCGTTGACCTGGATGTACTTTTAGTCACATAACTTACTTCTCCGTTTGTATATGTTTTATTGCTTGCCCATCCGCCGGTTTTCCCCGTATACTCGATCTTCAACTGACCCGCTCTATCTCCATTTTGTATTGTTCCCCAATCTTTCTTGAGTGTGCAACCATTTGCAGACAAAACATCATTATATGTAAACCAGTTTTTCCCTGAACCGCCTGTATCCATTGCATATCTCCGATTCAGAAGATTTGTCACACTCGAAACATTACACCGTCCGGAACTTTTCACCAGATCCCCTTTGCCGTTACATTCTTGAATCTGTGGCGTCTTAGGGACCGAAGAAAACATAATAGAAGCTGCAAGGAAATCATGTTTCATGTAATTCTTCTTGTCTTCATAACTGCCATACTTCCAAATCTCATCCTCGTAAACCCTATAAGATACCGCCCCATTCTGCGAAGGCACTGTTACAGTCATTATCCCTTCCACATCTTTAACAATGCTGGCATTGAGTCTTTCATATTCGCGGATTGTCGTTTCGAGTCCTGTAATTCCGGAATCCAAGTGTGCGAGTACCTGATCCTGAACATTTTTAGATGCATTGTCAAAAATCGGGCGGAGAATAGCTGCCTGTGTTTCCTTCACAGTCGCTTTTGCCAGCTTTGTTGTCTCCTGCATGTCAGAATAAACGCCTCTGCATTCCCCTAACAATTTATCCATTCTCGAAGTTATGATTTTCATCGCACCCGACATTGCTTTTTCCTCCAAATAGCACCTGCAAAACTAAGCCGTAAATCTTCCCGATCAAGTCGGGTAATTCATTATGGAAATCGGTGACGTAGCCACAGAGAGCGAGTTCATTACAGAAACATTTGAAGCCGATTTACACAGGGATTCACAAGTTGTAGACGTATGCGCTCCGGATCCAACCACAACAGGTCCACTGCCTACGATAGACAGAATACCGGCAAAATCCTTATCAAGCATCGCAAGATCACGTTCCTCATCCTGGACCATTCTCTCATAATCACCGGCGACTCTGCTCATATACGATGCAAAATCCTCAAAGCCTTCTTTCATCGATCTTGAAGATTTCTTGATTGCATTCACTTTCGCATCGATGGAAAGCTTTTCCTTACAATACCAGTCATCGTGCGAAGCCAGGGCATCAAGGATCCCCGCAGCTTCAACCACCAACTGGGAAGCACTAACAGATATCTCCGCCATTTCTCTTATTGTGTTAGTGTTGACCTTTACCAGCATCGTTTCATCTCCGTAATTTACTTAGCACCCAAAGCTTCTCTTATCGACTGTTTCACCTTAGCCATAATTTCCTCAATACGCACTTCTGCCTCATGCGCTTTCTTTCTCTCGTCCTCTAATTCATTCAGTCTTTTGTCAATAATCTTGGCAAGATCGGAATATAAACCGGCGAGTTTTTCAACACTTTTTATCTGTTTATCCAGGCCTCGCTTAAAAACCTGCGCTGCTTCCGTTTCCCAGACATTATCTATATCATTCCTTATTTTGACCAATTTACGCTGGGTATCGGTATATTTATTTGAAACAGATATAAGATTCTGCTTTTGTTCTGTAAGTTTGGTGATGTCGGTACTTATCTCAGCAGAAGTCCGGCTATATGACCAAGAACTACTTTTCCCCATGATAAACCTCCAAAATTACAGCGCAGTATTGATCGTGCCTTTTACACTTTGATCAATCATCTTATAATGCTCGATTAAATGATCAATATATCTGATCGTATCCTCGATGAGATCCATCTGAGTGCGGATCGACGAAGAAAAAGATGAAGAAGTGTATTCCACCGAATCCTTAACCGGACCTGCATAATCCGAATTCATAGAAATAATCTGCTGCATTTTTTCCCAAGCCTGACTCAGTTTCTCTTTTGCCGCCTTCATCGTAGCAATATCTTTAGAGGCCGCAACTTCATCGATCATGAGAGTACCGGTTGCATCGGTATAAGGCATTTACATCACCTCCAGAAGAATATCTTCTGTTTGTTGGATGAACTCATCTCTCGAGACAGACCGGATAACATCATCTGGGCTCTCTTCATAGAGTATCTGATTCATCTTCACAAACACTTTCGCAGAAGACTTTTCCCCCAGTTTTGCATTCTTTACGCAAATCATCAGGGAGATCTTCTCAGGCTCATACTCCTCGATCTTAGGAGCATCCGCATTTGTGTATGTATCTGGAAGAATGGACTCCACAACAGCCTTAACATCCTCAGGACCAACTTCCTTTAATTCAAGTTGAGTATCTATATTTGTCACTTGGATAATCTTATTATCCCCAATATGATATCTATACATCTGTAATGCTTCAAATTCACCTACGCCAACGATCTCAAGAGTTGCTTCCACACCACTAAAGAACAGAGGTCTGAGCATTATCTGCAACTCATCGCTCACTTCGATATTTCCTGAAAAATCTTCAGTCATATATCCTTCTCCGATAAGTTCATCGCGAATTCCGGCTTCATACGAACTGAAATTCTCAAGAATACTGCCAACAGCAGTTACATAAGCAAAATCGATATACTGTGCTTTCAAAACAGCTCCAAGATAATAAAGCTGTCTTGCAGAAAGTAAAAACGGTTTTTCCATAAGCACTCCTTTAACCGATAATACTCAAAAGACGGAGGATCCCAAGACCCTCCGCCTTCGGAAACACGTCCTGAAATCAGCCTCCGAAACCACCGATCGTGCTTGCGAGGGAAGCATCGCTCTCCTGCATTCTTGCAGCTGTGGTGTTCATCAGACCTGCATAATCCTCGATCATCTGGGAGAATGCCTGGAATGTGCCCTGCATGCTCTCGTATTTCGCTACGAAAGCCTCCTGAGCATCACCTTTCCAGATTTCGTTGAGGCCCAGAATAAGAGTTCTCATTCTTGCCATAGCCTCATCGTGCTGATCTTTAATACTTCTGAGTTCTGTTGCCTTGCCGTTAAGCAGATCGGGAGTTACTTGAATAAGTGCCATATTTTTCCACCTTTCTTGGTACTTCGTACCGGTTGATTTATCTTAATTCTATCTTTTGGAAGCAAAGATACACATTAGATTATTACACGTTTTGCTTCAAAAGTTACATATTTTAAAGAATGTTTACAAAACGTTTTTGATCGTCCTCCAAATCCGAATACATAGAATCAACTGATACCGGGATTCTGCCGGAATTCTTCATAACGGTCGCGGACAGCGAAGAATCTCGACTGGCTGATCGGTATGGAAGATCCGTCTTTAAGGATGAAATGATTCTTCTGAAGGACACGGATACAGTCCATGTTTACGAAGAAACTCTGGTGGCAGCGGATGAATGTGTCATCGAATAATTCTTCGATCTCATCGAGTTTCGCATAGAGGTCGACATCGTTATTGACCGTATGGATCGTGATCTTACGCTTCGAGCTCTCGATAAACAGGACATCCCGGCAGACGAATTGATAGACTCTTCCGGACCTCTTCAGGGAGACCGTCTTTCTGTCGACAAGATCCAGTTTCTCTTTGCACCGGTCGATCGCCTTCCTGAAAACATCTTCCTGCACGGGTTTATTCAGAAAATACACCGGTGATGCGCGGAAGATATCCTGGGCATACTTATGGTGAACACTTTCGAAGATCACCTGCGTATTCGGATTGGCATTCCGTATCTCTTCAGCGATACTGATTCCGCTGTAACCTCGCACTTCTGTATCGATAATCAAGATATCCAGATCCGCCTGACGCGTGAGGTTATTGTTCATAACGATACGCGGGTTATCCGTAACGAAGATCTCGAACTCCCGAGGATAACACGAACGGAGCATCTTCTCGATCCCAATGCCTACAGCCAGCTGATGATCACAAATAATCACGTTATACATCCGCAACACCTTCCTACGAAACAGATCGCTTGAAGAAATCCGACGAGAAATACTTGATCGACTCGGAAATCCTCGGATCGATCGTCTGGATCAGTTCTTTTTCCGGCCGGGCAGTATAGTAACCCTGGATAAGATCCACACCCAGAAGGATCGCCGTCTTCAGTTCTTCTTCTGTTTCCACGCCTTCTGCGAGAGCAAGGATACCATTATCGTGCGAGAACTCGATGATATCTCTTACGAAGTGCTGTTTCTGCGGACTCTCCTCAATACGGGAAATAAGGGCCCGGTCGATCTTCACGTAATCCGGAGTATATCTCAGAAGATTCGATACATTGGAATACCCGGCGCCATAGTCATCGACGGCCGTCTTGATATTCAGACGCGCGTAGGCTTTCTTCATGGCCGCGAGTTCCCCATCTGAGATCTCCGAATGCTCGGTCAGTTCCACCACGATGGAATCCGGATGATCCGCAATGTAGTTCTCGAGAATATTAAGATCGAGTTCCTTGAGCATGCAGCCCGGGATCGAATTGATAAATATCTTCTTTCCGTCCGCAAGTTTACTGATATTTTTCTTCATGAAGGAGATCACGTTGACGAACGTGGCCCGCTCAACATTATAGAGCCGGTCATAGTACTCCGCATAACGGAGGATCGACATCGGCGACAGATACGGCTTCACGTCCGCACGCATCAGTGCCTCATAGCCAAAGATCATTCCTGTCTTAACTTCGATGATCGGCTGGAAGTGGTAAATCAGTTTGTTGTCATCAAGAACACTGCTTACGACACGCGCCTCCTTCTGCTCTTCTTCCGTCAGTTCGCGCTTCTCGAAAAGCTTCTTGGCATTCGCCTTATCTTCATTCTTCTTGCTGATCGCAACATTAACGAGTCTTTCCAGTTCCTCCGACGTGGAAGGACTTCCGCACTCCACACCATAGTAGAGTTCAACAGCATAGTTGCTGCCGTGCCCTTCCGCGTTTTCATTAAAAAGGGTCATGAGACGGTCTTTCTCCGCGAGCATCTCCTGGTCATCAGGGCTGCTGGTGATCCTTATGGCGACCATCTCATCGTTACCGATACGGAAGCACAGGCAGTTTCTTGACGAGAAGATCTTCTCAAGCGCACTTGCCGTCGAGATGATCGCATTATCGCCTTCTTTTCTTCCGAAGGTGTCGTTGATCTTCGAAAGGTCCTTGATATCGATGGCAAGCGCGCCCATATAGCCGCCGTTATTCTTCATAAGATGCAGAAGTGTCTCGGACTGCTCGAGGAATCCCAGATAATTCGCAAGTCCGGTCAGGCTGTCGGTCGTGACACCCTTCTTCGCGATCTTGTTACTTCCGATCAGTTCATCCGTCCTTCGATAACACTCGATACCGCGGGAGACGCTTCGTATCCAAGCGCGGTATTCCGGCGGGATCACCTTCACATGGTCCCCGTAGCTTACCGCCGCATATCCGAATACCGTATCCTCGTAATAAAGCGGCATAAAATAATATGCAGTGGGGTGATCTCTGTCTTCATAAAGTTCAGGGAGCATCTCCGACTTCGGGAAATACGTATCTGTCAGGATACGGTCTTTGCTCTCGGCACCGCATCGGATCACCTGATGGATCTGATCTTCAAATACCGCACCTGCAGCTCCGAGCGAAGGATTCAGGCAGAGGCTCAGGCTCTCAAACCCGTTAATGTAACAAATCGAAGAAAAGATCGTGCTGACAAGTCCGGTGAAAGACGTCTGCGCGAGAAGATCCTCGTCCATATAGTTAAGCGGAGAGAACATCGAACTTAAAGAAAGATCGGTATCCCATACGTCTCTTCGGAAGTATGTCGGACGGATGCTCTCACCATCGCATCCGCAGCTCTCCCCGACAAAGAGTTCCTCGTCACAAGCGAGTTCCTCGATTTCCTCGCCGCGGATCAGCGCATCGATGCTCTTGGCCGCGTTCTGTCCGAGACTGAAGTAAGAAAGGGATGCAGATGTGATCGGGATCGGCGCATGTCTGCCCTCAGTATTACAGTCGCATCCGACGACCGCGATATCACGGGGGATCGAATATCCCTTCTGAGTCAGCCTCTTGGCAACGCCCAGCGCCATGTAATCATTCGCACAGGCAATCGCTTCCGGAAGCTTAGCTCCGCTGTTCAGAAGAGAGTCCACCAGGCTTTCACCGCTGGAATACCAGAAGTCTCCATAGAAAATGCGCTCCGGATCCACCTCAATGCCGTGAGCTTCAAGCACATCCTTATATGCCTTAACGCGGATCTGCGAGTGCGGATGCCAGGATTTTCCGGTAAGGAAAGCAATATCCTTCATGCCGTGTTCTTCAACAAGATGCGTAATGACTGCCTTCTCCGGCAGATAATTGTCAATATGAATGGACGGAAAATACTTGCTCTCCTTATCGATGAAAAGCACTTTCCCCTTATAGTTCCTGTGGAGGTCTTCTTCGATGCGCTCAATCACACCATTGGTCTGGATCGCATCTGCCATTACAATGATCGCGTCGAACTTATCATAGGACACGAGTCCGAAGATCGACGGCTCACCGACACATCTGGCCGGAGTGTGCTGGTATTTGATAAACATAGAAAAAACACAGACGTCATAATTCTTCTTGAAAGCCTCATCCAGCAGGCCTTTCAGGAAACGTCCGTAGTTAAATTCTTCCGGCTGGCCAAGAAGCACAGCGATCCTTTTTCTACATTCTCCAAGCATACTTCTATGTTAGAATATGCATGGCTAATTCGCAATAAATTATGACAAGAATTCACAGTTCATTTTCAGACTTGACACACGAGTGTTCATCTTTGAAAGGAAACAATGAGCAGAGATATATCACCAGTTTCCGTTCGCCTGATCTTCCTCGAGAACACGCTTGAGATAAAGGAGCATCTTCTCTTCGTACTCACGCTCGATTTTCATATACATCGGATCCTCCACCGCCAGAGCGGAGAGACCCTGTTCCACGCACTTTCTGGCCTTTTCTTTATCTCTCAAAACAAAATATGAGTAATAGCCGAGAGTCCTTCTCCCGTTGAAGTCCATATCATTCTCGATCAGATCCTTGACCTGATTGTAGTATCCAGTCGCTCTTGTCACATCTTTCTGCCGGAAGGAATAGTAATCCATCAGGATCGCATTCCGGGCAACTTTTCCCATGACCGGCATCTTTTTATCGTTCAGTCTTTCGATCATCGCTATATTTTCCGCTATTCCGGAAAGGTCATTGGCTAACTCTGCTTTCAAATGGCGGAGACGGAGATATCTCCATTTATAGAATTCCACCCCTGTCTGGACAGGAAGCTCATGAAGAGGCGGAAGATCAACATTTTCAATGGAACCACCATCACGGATCTCCCTAATTTTCATTGATAGATAGGAAAGAAAGTCATTTTTCTTCTTTCCGGAAAGAGGTATCAAAATGAGCATTCCAAGAAACATTCCGCCGAAAACGATGAGAAGGCCGATAAATGCTGCGCGGATGTAATTATTCGGACACGCGATCACACCCCAGATAAGCAGCGCGACGATCGCGGCAAAAACGGCGATCGTAACTGCATTGACCTTTCTGTTTACGACCTTACCTTTTTCTTCAGGCCAGTAACAATCAATCAGCACATCCGGAACCAGCGAGAACTTATATCTCTGAATAGTCAGTTTGCCCCTTTTAGCAGGATCTTCCGCATAAAGATCCTTCTCAATCACAAATCCTAGATAGGTGATCCTTCCGAATACAGCCCCCGCAGGAATTGCAAAAGCCATCATGATCAGATTCACAACCAGTACCGCAAGCCCGATGGAGAATAATGCCACCCATCCTCCAATAACGAACATAAGTAAATACTCCATAAACAAACACCCCAGGAAGAATATGATTCCACAATACCCCATCGTTCAAAGAGACGTCAAGGAAAATACTTGACGCCGGAACTTTTTCGTGGCAATATATTCATGATGATATCACTTTGATATCACACCAACATCACAAGAAGTAGTGGGAGCACGAGTGCTTTTCCATAATAAGAAAGGGTGATCGAAATGAAAGACACAAACATTCATGAGAAAGAATTAAAAGGACGCAAGATCGGCGGTCTGGTCCTGTTACTGACGATCCTTTTGACGATCGGCGCCATCGTCGCCGTCATTTATTGCGGCATTAACGCCGATGAAGGAGACACTCCGCAGCCGGTTGCACTTTTTGCTATAAGCATCGTTTATCTTTGCATCGGCTGGATCCCGCTTCTGGGACTTAAAGTCTTAAAGCCGAACGAAGCGCTTGTACTTACTCTTTTCGGTAAGTATATCGGCACCCTGAAGGGCGACGGTTTCTTCTATGTAAATCCCTTCTGCGCAGCCTTCAACCCGGCCGCCGGAACACACCTCGGCCAGAGTGGCGACGTCTCTTCGAAGGGCTCATCTATTCTCGCAGCAGCGGCTGCCGCCGGCACCGGAACATCGGCGGCTTCCACCGCGGAACTGGTTTCCAGAAAGATCTCCCTGAAGGTCATGACACTTTCTAACAGTAAGCAGAAGGTCAACGATGTTCTCGGTAACCCGGTTGAGATCGCAGTTGCCGTTATGTGGAAGGTTTCCGATACCGCGAAGGCCGTATTCAATGTGGACAACTTCAAGGAGTACCTCTCCCTGCAGTGCGACACCGCAGTAAGAAACGTTGTTAAGATCTATCCTTACGATGTCACCGACAACGTCGATACCACAGGCGACGGCGAGGCGGATGACGGTTCCCTCAGAGGTTCCACAGAAGTCGTCGCAAGACGTATTAAGGAAGAGATCCAGAGCAAGGTTTCTGATGCCGGTCTTGAGATCGTTGATGCACGTATCACCTACCTCGCATATGCACCGGAGATTGCAGCGGCGATGCTGCAGCGCCAGCAGGCTTCCGCAATCGTTGATGCAAGAAAGCTCATTGTTGACGGTGCGGTCGGCATGGTCGAAATGGCACTTGAGAGATTGTCCGAGAATAACACAGTCGAACTGGACGAGGAACGCAAGGCGGCAATGGTTTCTAACCTCCTGGTCGTACTGTGCGGCAACAAGGAAGCCCAGCCGGTCGTAAACTCCGGAAGCATCTACTGATTAGCAAGGAGTCTAAACGATGACAGAGAAGAAACAGGTACCGCTCAGACTCTCGGCGAAGCTCTATGATGCCATCGCCGCATGGGCGGAAGACGACTTCCGTTCCGTCAACGGACAGATCGAATATCTCCTGACCGAGTGCGTCAGACAGCGAAAGAAGAACGGTAAATATGTATCCGACGAGCTGGATAAGCCGCTCGACATCGACATCGAGTGAAGTCTCCTTCTCAGTCGGAACACAAAGACGCCGGGACTGAACACATCAGACTAATCGCAAAAGAGGCGGTCTCCTTACCGGGACCGCCTCTTCTCATTTCATCGGTTACTGAAAGAAAACTTCTTCTCAGCCGGAAAAACTAATCGCCGTACTGGATGTTATCGAATACATCAGTTTCCTTAATACCGCCGATATTTCCGGTCGGAACTTCACCCGGCGTCTCCGTTTCATTGAGGGTATACTCGACCCAGGCATAGTAGTCTTTATCATGATTCTTAGAATCAGGCTGTGAGATCTTGAACAGAGCCTCGTTTTTATCGATATTGTATTCGATGAACTCATACACCATTCCTTTCGGGATCTTCGTCTCTTTTCCCTTCGTCTTCGTATCCATGTCATAGAGGACCGCGGGAAGTTCCTTGTCGCTGGTACCGATGAAATAATAGTTGTCGTAAGCATTCGATACCACCTGAGGAATGCCCTTGACACCGACCACAGTCCAGTAACGGTACATCTGTCTGAGCCCTAAGAAATGCATAGTCTCTAACCTGGCAATGTGTGACGGATCCATACCGGTCGGATTCTCCCAGGCATTCATAGGGAACGGCACACATGCTTCGATGGTCTCCATCGACAAGTCGTCATTTACACGAACACCAACGGCACCACCATCGATTACGGGATACAGATATCTGCCGTCATCCGCCTGAACGAATGAATATCCGAACCAGTTGTAAGATGTATATGTCAGCTGATTGTCGTTAATACTCAGGATACAATCCTGCGCACTGCCGTAATCATCTCCTAAAGCCGGAGTCTTTCGGAGAATATCCAGTTTACCGTCGCCGTCAATATCCCAGTAGATCGGCTCCCCTTTTTCAGAGGTAATCATATAATACTCCGGAACATGTTCGAAATAATCCAGATTGAACGCATCCGGATACTTGTAAACAGGGATGGAGAATCTATCCGGATTAGCGTAGTATTCGCTGTCCTGCTTCATCATTACCTCGATCCGGTCATAGTAAAGCCGGAATTCGAGCTTGTCGTTTTCGATCAGATCATGACGGTTCTGTATACAAGTGGTCTTCATGTAATCCGTCATATTTACATCCTCATCGTAACGGATCTCTTCCGAAAGGACTTTCTCGAAAAGTGCTTTATCCGCAACCACATCCGAAAGCGTGATCACCTCACCTGTTTCAGGAGAAATGTTTACTACCTTATCCTCAATGCCTTCATAATCGGATTTCGCGTGACGAATATAGTATTCGAAGGTGATGACCTTCGTATCCGCGCGATGAAGAGTAATATTGAATTCCGCATATGATCCTTCCGAATCCGGATAAGCCGACTCATCGATTTCCTTCAGCCGTTTGCATTCGTTATCGTAGTCGGAAATGATGTTATTTTTCAGAGGCGCCTGCACATCGTCAAGCCCCGCCTGGATCTCCGCATACTCATCCCCTTTGATAAGAAGCTTATCATACTGATAACCCGTACCGGGAATGACAGCTACCAGGTCTCCATCCTCATCTTCAAAATAATCTTTCTCAGTGGGTTTTCTCGGATAGAAATAATCCGACGCGGTCACCTTCTCGATTGAAAGATAGGACTGGTCCCTCACGATCTTCACTTCTACCTCCGGCATCTCCGTACTGGTTTCCGAGGTGGTCGTATCCTCACTCGAAGCTGTCGGCATCTCTTTTACGGATTCTGATACTTCCGTGGATGAATCACTAACCGAAGACACAGTAGTTTCTTCAGAATTTTTCTTCTTGCATCCTGCGGAAAAACAAATTGCCAGACAAAGCAAACACGCTACTGAACGTTTCATAAATCTTTCCCAATACCTTCCTTGTTTATTCCCAACCCCTAAACCCTATTCAAGCACCTTTCCCGCCGGTTGACAATAACCTTGAGAAAGATTCTTCTGCTGAAAAACTCTATACCTGCCGTTGAATGCACGTTCTCCCTGCTATGCTATAATTATCGAAAAGCACTATCAGGAGGCTACTATGAAGCAGTTACCGCCACTTCCGGATTACAATAGCTGTCTTGTAAATCTGGCCAGCTCGATGCTCGTTCATTTCGGTGCGCAAGCTTCTGCACCGACCCTTCCTCTCGCCGATTCTTATCTGGCGAAGGACTATAAGAATGTGGTCGTTCTGCTTCTCGATGCCATGGGTATTTCCATTCTGGAAAAGCACTTGTCCGAAAACGGCTTCTTCCGTTCCCATCTGGCAGGATCCTACAGTTCGGTCTTCCCTCCGACGACAGTTGCCGCAACGACTTCCGTGACCAGCGGTCTTTTTCCGGATGAACATGCCTGGCTCGGCTGGGACTGCTACTTTCCGGAGCTCAGAAAGAATGTTACCGTCTATACCAATTCCGACCAGATGATCGAGGCCGGAAGTCCTTTTAGCATCGAAAAAGAATCCCGCCCCGGCGACTATGACTGCCCGGCGGTAGAAGAAAGACGTCCGGCTGCGGATTTCCATGTAGGCTTCACGTATACACCTTATGAGAGCATAGTTACGAAGATGAAAAAGGCTGGTTCGAAAGCTTACTTCTCTTCCCCCTTTGTCGAGCCGAATCCGCAGGATCTGGAAGCGATCTTAGACCGTGTCGCCAATCTCTGCAGCGAACCCGGAAAGAAGTTCATCTATGCTTACTGGAATGAGCCGGACGGCACCATGCATAAGACCGGAACAGTCAGCAAAGAAACACACGAGGTCATCACGGCGCTGGAAAAGAAAGTCGAAGAGTTTGCCGAAGGACTTTCCGATACTCTTCTTTTCATCACGGCAGACCACGGTCATATGGACAGCCAAAACCTCTGTATCCTCGATTATCCGGAGATCATGAAATGTCTTGTCCGCATGCCGGGTATTGAACCGAGAACACTGAACCTGTTCATTAAGGATGAATATAAAGATGAATTCCCGGTGCTTTTCGAGAAGACATTCGGGGATAAGTTCTGGCTCGTTCCGAAAGAAGAAGTCATCGAAAGAAAACTCTTCGGTCCGGGTACGGAGCATCCGCAATTCCGCGACAAACTCGGCGATTTCCTCGCCATCGCAATCTCGGACACTTCCCTCTTCAACACCCATGTCGAGGCAAAGCTAATGCCCGGCGGACATGCAGGTCTTTCGAAAGAAGAACTCGAGATCCCGCTGATCGCAGTCGAGCTGAAGTAATTCTCTCCTTTCGCACATATCAAACTCCGACACAATATCCGTGAAGTTTGGTATACTTGATTCATGCATATACATGACCGATCATGAATTGGCGAAAGAGGTATTTTATGACAAAGGCTGACAGATATCTGGTGGACGATATTCATAACATTCTGGAAAACGGATATAAGGACGAGAATCCGCGCCCGAAGTACGAGGATGGCACGCCGGCCTATACGATCAGTGTCAATCACGTCATGAGAAAATACGATCTGAGCAAGGGCGAGTTCCCGATCAGCACGCTTCGCCGTCAGGCCTGGAAAACAGGCATCCGCGAGATCTTCACGATCTATCAGAAGCCGACGAACGTTCTTTCCGAGATGGCCGAAATGAAGGTCACCTGGTGGGATCCGTGGGATATCGGCGACGGAACGATCGGCCAGCGTTACGGTGCGACCGTGAAGCGCTACGATCTTCTCAACAACCTGATCGCCGACATTAAGAAAGACCCTTACGGAAGAAGAAAGATCATGTCGCTCTGGCAGGAGGCCGACCTTCGTGAGACTCCCGGTCTTGCACCGTGTGCTTTCCTGACGATCTGGAATGTCCGCGGCAAGTACCTCGATATGGTCATGGTCCAGAGATCCGGCGATATGCTCACCGCATCCGGTGCCGGCGGCATTAACGAGATCCAGTATGCGGCCCTTCTTCTCATGGTCGCAAGAACTACGGGCTATGAAGCCGGAGTCTTTACACACTTCGTTGCAAACGAACAGATCTATGACCGTCATATCGATAATGCGCATGAGCTTCTCCGCCGTGCTGACGAAGCCAATGTTATGGCACCTGTAGCATCCAGCGAGGTCAAGACTCCGAACCTGATCCTGAATAAGGAGCCGGGCTGCGATATCACTTCGATCACTGTCGAAGACTTTGAGATGCAGAACTACGAGCCGATGCAGCCGCAGCTGACCTTTGAGCTGGGTATCTGAGGAACTTCTATGCCGCATAACATCTATCCTGAACACGACATCAACCAGGTCTTTGACTGGATCCACAGAACGCTCTCTTCCGGAAACGTTGCAGACAATGCTCTGGACGAAATGTCATTTCTCAACCGTCTCTTCGCGGCCCTTCCGGTCGAAGCGGTCGAGTACGGCATGCAGTTCCTGCATGGGAAAAGAGACCTTCCGAAGGCATGCGACGAGATCCTGCCTCTTTATATCCGTTTCGTAAACCTCGTTGATTACTGCGAGGTCGTTGAAGCCTTAAAAGAGATCCCGAAGAATCCGACGCCCGAAGAGCTCAATGTGCGCATCAAGATGCACGGAAAGCTCGACGAAATGGAAGAGTGCTTTTGCAAAAGCCTTCTCGGGTTTGCCTTCAATAAGGACGCTTCCTCAGGCAAGTCCGAACCGGAACCGGTCCCCGAGGACTCCGACAGCGCTGAAAGCACTGATGATAAGGACGAAAGCGGAAATCTTCACCTAATGAACAGCATCGCACCTGTATTCGTCTGCGAAGACCCGATGAAGACCGCACTCTTTTATGAGACGAAGCTCGGATTCCACGCGAGCCATCTCGATGACGAATCCATGCCGCACATCCGTCTTAAGAGAGACAACATCGAAATCATCCTCGTAAAGAAAGAAGAGGATGAAACAGTCTCCCGTTCATCCTCTCATTACGATCTTTATATCTTTGTCTCCGAGCCCATGATGCTCCAGCTCGAGCTTCAGGGAGCCGGCGTCGAATTCCTGAAATTACTTGAAGAATCAGATACGGTCCATACCAACCGCGAATTCATTTTCAAGGATGTCGACGGGCGACGCATCTGCGTTTCTCAGAGAGACACGTGATCAGGAAAAATCACTGACATTCCAGGTTCTTCCCCACTCATCGGACATCTCACCTGTCGCTGTATTTGCAAATACCTTTGCAACCAGAGCATTAGCAACATTTCCGTCTCTCGATCTTACATCAAAGGAGAAACCAGTCTCTGTCTCCTCGATCTGAGAATCGAATACGATCAGGTTCAGTTTCTGCCCTGCCTCCTTCTCATAGAAAGCAAATGCAGCGTCGATGTACTTCTCTGCCTTCGCATAGAGGCCATCATGTTCTGCCTCTGTAGCAGGGGATTCAGGCGTAGCTTCTGTCGTAGTCTCCGGTTCTGTAGTCGGAACTGTAGTTGTTTCAGATGTCTCTACAGGAGTTGTCTCAACAGGAGCTGTGGTCAGCTTCTCTGTAGTCTCCGCTGTTGTTGTAGTCTCGGAAGCCTTCTCCTCAGAAGAATCAGAAACGGCTGCTGTGGTCTCAGTCTCTTCCTTCGATGTCTCTTTATCCTTAGACTTACATCCGCTGACAGCAACTGCTGACATCGCCATGCAGAGTACGAGCATTGTGCATAAAATTGTTTTTCTTTTCATATTTATCCTCCAGATACATAAATCAGTGACTATTCTACCATTACGGGAATGGAATTCTATAAGTAAACTGTCATAAAAAAATAACTCTTCTGAGAATCATTATCTACAGAATGCTATAATGGGGACATGTTTAAAGATCCACAGGAGGATTTCTCATGAACAGATTAAAAAGAATACTCATCTGCGTACTCACACTGTCCGTCGCCGTCGGCATGGCCGGATGTAAGAAGAGCGGCAAGTTCTCCCACTCTTCTTTTAAGAGCGCCGCGAAGAAATGCAACGCAGAAATCATAGACGATGTCGTCGACTTTGCAAAGAAAACCAACCAGCTGTCCGGTTACTCCCTCTTTATCTCAAAGTCCGGAAGTTCCGCCCAGTCCCTGTTCGAGAGCCAGGTCACAAGCAAATACAGCATGCCGGAGATCAAGGAGATCTCCACGTTCATCAGCATGCCGGATGAGGAAAGCATGTGCTATGTCAGCATGGTCACATTCGCAGACGAAGCAGAAGCCAACAACATGTACAGGTCAAACTGCGAATTAGTTAAGGGAAACATTATCGGAAATGACGGTTATTCCTATCAGCTCAGTTATTCCGAGGCAGACGGCAGAATCCGTCAGGCAGGTGCTTATCAGGACGGAAAGACCGTAATCTACGCGATCTCCGAATGTCCGGGTTCGAAAGAGTTCAACGATCTTAACACCATCTGCAGTGAAATGGGGATCAAGTCTCCCGCAGAAGCCGGAAAGCACTAAAACGGCTAAGTTTTGATCGCTATTCATAAGAAAGCGCTGATTCAAAGCACAACGCGAAGGAAACTTGCGCGATATTTGACAGTTTCTAAAAAAAACGACCTGAATGACTAACGGTAGTCTTCCGTTAGTCATTTCTCGTTTCACAGATCCTTGTATGACTAATGAAGATGCTCCAAAAGCACTTCTCCTCGCTCTATTGGTCATTTCGTTGCCCACTTTTGAGAATGTGTCAAACAATATGACCAATACGGTGCTTTTCGGACGGATTCCAAGTTTTCATTGGTCATCTCACTTACTGACTAATGGAAAATGACCAATGATATAGAAGCATTTGTCATTTCTTAGCCCAAAGCACTTTCAATGGCAAATAAGAAGCTATCCCATTGCTTGAGATAGCTTCTTCATTTTGAATCAGTTTTAGTGAAAGCGATCAGCCGTCACTTCAATAACCATGGATCGGGGGTACATCGACACCCGGTTCTCCCTCCACACTTTCGGTAATTACATCTTCTTCATCAAAAGTGATTATATCTATCCGCATTTTTTCATACTCTTGCATAACCTTATCTCCTTTTCCCTTAGCCATTGTTATTATGGGCATTGTAATAATCCAGTGCCGCTCTATGGTAGAAATAGTAATAAATCAGCGAGTTCTGTTTCCAGTTTCTCTCATCATATTCTTTCATATCAATAACGAACCACACATCATAAACATAAGACATCGGGCAGGCTTTGAGAGTAGCCACACCGGAAGATGTAGTGATCGTTACCGTCTGAAGATCATTCAGGTTCTGCGGGGCAATGCCCTTGATCGTATACTTCAGATACTTCTTTCCGGAGATAGTCACTTCGCCTGTGGCTGTCGCGCCTTCCACAGATTCAACTGTTACATTATCATCCAGACAGATATAGAAATGCAGAGCAGTATCCGAAGTCAGTGTCAGGGAATACATCACATCGTTGATTCCGGCGCTCTCCGTTCCTTCCTTACTGAAACGGTTGATATACCGTTTAATCGGATCTTCATAGAATGAACTTACACCACCAACCGGGATTTTAGCATGCGAGGGCATACCATCTGTCCAGCCGGCATACTGGAAAGAATAACCATATCCCCAAAGAGCTTCGATAAGGTCTTTTTCATCATCATACGTGCCCGTGGTATCATCCGCTACTGTATGGATATAATCCATCGCCGAGTAGACATCTTTGATGGTATTGCCATCTCCATAATGGAGAGTTACGGAAATCGTATCAGCAAGCTCCAGCGGATTGAGATTAAACGTGAAGAAAGCCTGACCATCTTCCAGTTTTGTCGCCGCTGAATAATTTACTCTCTTCGATCTTCCGTCGCTGCACTTAAACTCCACATACGAGGTGCTCGGATCAACAGCATCCGGATACTTTACAACGAAACGCACACCGATCTGTCCTGTAAGTTCCATACCATGTGCAACAAAAGCGGGAGTCGTACTCGCATCCTCATATACAGCGGTTAACTGTGTATTGCCTGTTAAGGCAACGCAATCGCCGGGCTGGTAAATCGTCTCATCATCATTCACTTTCCATCCGTAGAACACAGATCCTTCCGGCGGTGTGAACTCATTTACCGGCAACACGAAGTCCTTATAAGGACATGCACGAACGCTGTCCATAGAGCCGGAGCCTTCTCCTGCAATAAACGATACAACATACTTCTCATATACCTGAACAGCAACTGCTGCTTCCGGCATCAGAAAATCAGTCATCTGCTGATAATCAGTAAAGAAAATAATATAGTATGCCGAATAGGTGTTATTGTAGTCCAAAGAATCTTTATACAAAACAACTTCTGAAGAAGTATCCGGATCAACATACGTCAGTTTGGCACAGTAGGCATCACCAAGATTATCAGAATACATCATGATCGGCAAACGCCATCCTGAAGAAACATACCCTTCTGTTTCCACTACTTCGTAAGGACCGGACTTGATAATCTCATAACCGTTCGGACATCCTTCTACACTGACCGGATACTCCCCAAGTCCACATACGCACAGATGTGTCTCGGCATCAAATGCATGGTATTCATAATTCGTATGTTTGTAAGCACAATACTGACAATCATAATGATGGTTATGTCTGTACATGTCCTCTTCTATCTCTTCATACCAAGAATCCGGACATGTGCAGGGTTTAAGCCATACTTCAGGAAGAGTCTCAAAATAATTGTCGCGCTCTTCTGCCAGAGCGACCTTCTCCCCGTTCTCTCCATAGAACAGTGCCCATTGCTCCCAGTTATTAAAGTAACTATAACCGGGTGCTAAGCTTGAGAAAGCGTTGTTGCGACCCTTAGCATGAACATAACCTTTTGCACAATTATAGACAAATTGCAAATTGACTAATGAATTCGGTTCTCCATTCCCGCAATAACCGATTCCGGGGCCACCTGCTGAACCGCCATATGCATCAATTCGGGCATTTTCATAGATAAGCAGGCGATAGACATGGTCCCAATAGCCGATACCCGGTGCTGTTCCCTCTCCTGCTCTAGCCACAACAGAAACATTATAGAAATCCAAAAAGCCGTTCACACTTCCTGCACCGATACCGGCACCGCCGGCACCACCTTGTGCTGTGATGTTTCCGCCATACGCATAGAAATATCCGCAAGAACCAGCAGTCGCGCCGCCGATTCCGGCATATCCATCCGCGCCGGTTGCCTCGATCGTTCCGCTATAGACAGTAAATTCTATTCCGGAAGCAATCTGGATTCCCGCAGAGTCAGTCGAAGTAGTAACGATCTTACCATTATTCTGATCTGAGATATCATACACGGAAGATTTTGCATTGACTTCGATACCTGCATTCGCAGTAAGCGTACAGCCATCTTTCAGAACCAGATTAGCGCCTGATAGATAAAGTTTTTCATTAAAGGTAATATCACTATCGAGATAATACCATTTACCACCCTCCAACGTTGTCGTGGCAGCGTCTAAAACCTCATAATCTGTCGCTTGTGATGTTGTCGAATTATAACCATTGTAATAAGTAATTGGTTCCAATGTATCACCATCTGCCAGAACCGGCATACAGAGCGAACCTGAAACCATACATACGCTGACTAATAGCGCAAATACACGCCTGCACTTTTTTGCCATATACACTCTCCTATTCCCATGCCAACCGTTGATAGATAACCTATCAAATTCTTAATACATACATAGTTATATTATCAATCAAGCCTTACAAAAGCAAGGGAAACAAGCATTTCAAAAGTTTTTCAGACAAAAATACTCCCCGCAGTTCCAAAGTTCGGAACCACGGGGAGTAACAGTGCTTTTCAATCGAAGTGATTATCAGTCGATCTTCGGGAGCTTCGCGGCATACTCGGCAAGCTCTGCATCGGTCGGGATGTAGTCATCCATCTCACCGTCATGGAACTTCTGGTAAGCAACGAGGTCGAAGTAGCCTGTACCTGTAAGACCGAATACGATGGTCTTCTCTTCGCCGGTCTCTTTGCACTTGAGTGCTTCATCGATCGCTGCGCGGATCGCGTGGGAGCTCTCCGGTGCCGGGAGGATACCCTCGACACGTGCAAACATCTCTGCTGCTTCAAATACATCTGTCTGCTTAACGGAACGGGCCTCCATGTATCCATCATGATAGAGCTGGGACAGTGTCGAGCTCATGCCGTGATAGCGAAGTCCGCCGGCATGGTTTGCAGACGGGATAAAGTCAGAACCCAGTGTGTACATTTTCGCCAGAGGACATACCATACCGGTATCGCAGAAGTCATATGCGAATGTTCCGCGTGTGAAGCTCGGGCAGGATGCCGGCTCGACAGCGATGATTCTATAATCTGCTTCGCCTCTGAGCTTTTCACCCATGAACGGAGCGATAAGGCCGCCGAGGTTAGATCCGCCGCCGGCGCAGCCGATGATGATGTCCGGCTTTACGCCGAGCTTATCAAGAGCAGCCTTCGTCTCCAGACCGATCACGGACTGATGCAGAAGCACCTGGTTCAGAACGGAACCGAGTACATAGCGGTAACCTTCAGTACCTACAGCAACTTCAACCGCCTCGGAGATCGCGCAGCCGAGGGAACCTGTGGTACCCGGGTGCTTTTCGAGGATCGCGCGGCCGACGTTCGTCGTATTGGACGGAGAAGGTGTAACAGATGCGCCGTAGGTTCTCATGACTTCACGGCGGAACGGCTTCTGCTCATAGGAAACCTTAACCATATAGACTTTGCAGTCAAGGTCGAAGTAAGAGCAAGCCATGGAAAGAGCTGTACCCCACTGACCTGCACCGGTCTCAGTGGTCACACCCTTGAGGCCCTGCTTCTTAGCATAGTAAGCCTGTGCGATCGCGGAGTTCAGCTTATGGGATCCGCTGGTGTTGTTACCTTCGAACTTGTAGTAGATCTTCGCCGGAGTTCCGAGCTTCTTCTCAAGGAAGTAAGCACGTACTAGCGGAGACGGACGATACATCTTATAGAACTTCAGGATCTCTTCCGGGATCGGGAAGAAAGCAGTATCATTATCCAGTTCCTGCTTAATGAGTTCTTCGCAGAATACAGGAGCCAGTTCCTCAGCCTTCATCGGCTGATGGGTACCCGGATTGAGAAGCGGTGCCGGCTTGTTCTTCATGTCCGCACGCATGTTGTACCATGCGGTTGGGATCTCCTTTTCGTCAAGGTAGGTTTTGTAAGGAATTTTCTCAGACATAATTTGTCTCCTTTCGTTTTATTGGGGCAGATCCTTCTTTTCTGCCGGGAAAACAAAAATCCCGCCCCAGCTTCTTAATTCTGCTGGGACAGGAACGATATTCTTTCCTGCGGTGCCACCCGGCTTGATCCTTCCGGCTTTCGCCTTCGTGATCCTCTCACGCATACCGACATATGCTGGTCGTTGTTGACGGGGAACCTTGCCCCGGCGCAGATACTCGCTCCTTTAGGAACTTTCCCCTTGCCCTCGGAAGTCCATTCGGCTCTGCTCTACCCTGCTGCACTCTCACCAACGGCAACTCTCTGGATGGAAGTATACGGAGCCTACTCACTCTTCCTCTTCGGTTTTTCTGAATAATACCACTTGAAATAAAGGTACGTCAAGGGGTATCAGAGCATATCCGCAATATCGAAGATCAATCTCTCTGTCTTCTC
>JAILHZ010000157.1 GCA_024695545.1 Clostridiales bacterium | reverse complement strand
TCCGCGACCGCAGCAGCAGAGCCTCCGGATGAACCTCCGGAATTAAACTTCGTATCAAAAGGATTTCTCGTCGGACCATAGAGGTAGTTGTCGCAGGTGCCGCGCATCGCAAATGCCGGAGCATTGGTCTTGCCGACCGCGATCGCACCGGCTTCTCTTGCCGCGATATAGAACATGGAATCTTCCGGATCTTCACGGATCAGGGACTTTACTCCGCCGTGGGAATTCGTCCAGCCCTTTTTCGAAGGAAGGAAGTCCTTAAGTCCCACCGGAACGCCCGCCAGAGGTCCCACTTCCTCGTGATGCAAAAGCTTTTCTTCCAGTGCTTTTGCATCGGAAAAAGCATCGTCGAATTTCGTATATGTGAAAGCATTTAAGCTCGGATTTCTCTTCTCGATCCGCGCTTGGAAATACCGGATCACTTCTGTCGGAGTGATATGGCCGGACCGCACTTCTTTTCCGAGTTCTACACCTGAAAGCTTCTCCAGTTCCATAGAAAACTTCCTCTTCTTTGTCGGAAGATCAAGCCACTGCTTCGGCTTTTGCCATCCGGTCAATATACTTCTGGCCAATCTTCTCTCTCTCCCAGCGCTTCGAGATGCGATATCCCATCGGGGAGAATACGGCTTCCAGAATAAGTTCCACGAGCATCGAAGTAGTCGAGCAGATCAGGACCTGCGTCCAGTTCCAGCCGAAGAAGGCATGGGAGACCATCGCGGAAAATACGAAGTTATCGACCCACTGGGCAACACCTGTAGAGATCAGGGATCTCCTGGCAAATCCGGCGAAGTTTCCTTTGTCGGCGCGTCCGATCAGGTGGTTGAGACCGGAGTTTACGAGCGTGGAAAGAAGCATCGCCGTTGCCGAACCGACTACGACATACCAGGAGCCGGCAAAAGTACTGTCGATTCCGGAAGAAACGAGCTCGCCTGTTACGGCATCCGGTGCGGAATAGTAGGCCGCCCATGATCCCGGTGCCATCGACAGAAGTTTAAAGACCAGTACGCAGATCACATTGACGCCCATCGCGAGGATCGAGATCTTCGTCGCGGCTTTCGCACCGAAACGCTTACAGATACAATCCATACAAAGAAACGAGATCCAGGAAAGCGCCAGACCGCAGTTGAGACAGAAATACTCCGAGCGGTAGAGCTCCTTACTCGCCATAAGGTTCATGAAAACAACTGAAAGAATGAAGGTAACGGTGACCATCGCAGGCACACCGTGCAGAAGGGCTTTGTAGTCCTCTTTCACGCGAGAGATCGCAGACATTATCAGTTTCTCCTTTGGTTTTAATCTTTTACAAGCAGGATATCGGACCCGAACTGCTTGGCGTGACAGCTGTCACTGCATTGCCTATTATAATATGGGAAAACGAAAAATCAATAGTTTATCTGTCTTTTCCGGGACAGAAGTATCTAAGGCGATCCAGATTGCGGGGACGCATTATGTGCCGATCGTGATAGATGCGATATTGCCGCTGACTTCACTCTTCTTCAGCCATACCTTAAGCTTTACATGCTCAACATCTTTGCCATAGAAGCAGACATTGACTGTTTTCTCGATCATGACCTCGCCGTTGGTATCTTCCTGACCTTCGCTCATCTGAAGCGCGTAATCCGTGCCGAACAGTGCTTTGAGCATATGATTTGCCTGATCCAGGATCGACTGGCGGTCATCTCTGATATCACCGTGCAGACGGGTCGAGCTGGCCTTGAGCGAGAATCCGGGGCGTCCGTCTTCCAGCTGACCATTGTTCAGTCCCAGGTTGTACTGCAGATGCAGGTCGCTCGGCTCATACTTATAGAACTCGGCTGTGTAGAATTCACGGCCATCCTCGCAGATGTACTGCTCGATCGTGTACTCATTGGTCTCCAGACCCGGAAGCAGGTTATCGCCGAAATTCATGTTGGCATAGAACTTGTTTCCGAAGTTTCTTACATCCATAAAGTCCTGAGCTCCGATGTCACCGCTGAAAACCGCATTCGGCAGTGCTTTGAACTCGGAGACCTTTGCCTGGTAACCGCCATCGTACGGGTGAATGATCTTCTTCGTATTTCTGACTTACATACGGAAAAGCACCTGCATTCCTAAGGATCCGAAATCCGTTACCGAGCGGGAGAATACATACTTCAGATCGTCTTTTGTTACGGATTCCATCAGATGGTTCGGGTCCTTCTCGTACTGTTTCGCATCCTTCCCTTTGGCAAAGAGCAGGATATCCGCAAGATCTTCTCCGTAAACTTCCTTGACGATACGCTGGATGTTCTCCTGTGCAGCAGCATCTTTTATATCCTCCACGGTAAACTCCAGGGTTACTCTGTTCTCATTTGTAAAAGAAGCTGTTTCGTAATCGTACTGCACTTTAAAAGGACTTGCGGAAGCAAGTTCCGCGTCGTATTCGTATGTGCTGGAACGCATGAGTTTTTGTCCGTCGTATTTCTCCAAAAGGGTAAGTTTACCTTCGTTGTCGTAGGTATAGACGTCGCTTCTTTTCCAGGAACCGTCATATTCCTCAAGAAGCTTTCCGTCGGGACTGTATTTGCAGTAGTCCTTGGACTGCCGCATCTCCTGTTTCAGCGTATCCCACGAAGTAACTCTGGTAATATACGTGCCGTCAGCCTCATACTCATAGTCGCAGAACCAGTACGTAAGACCTTGTTTTGTAGTGTATTCTGTCTCCTTGATCAGGCAGCCCTGCGGATCATACTCATACAGATAATAGTGATCCGGGTCCCGTTCGAAAGTTCCCCTGTCTACGCGCTCGATGCCATGTGCACCATAAGAATATTCTTTATATAACCCGTAATCATTTACTGAGACATCCCAGAGTTCCTCGCGGACGAGCCGCTCATCCTTGTCATAGATGTAGTACTTGGAATCGATGACAACGTTATCGTCGTTGTACAGGCAATCCAGGACCAGATGCCCGTCGGCATCGTAGTACAGCTGATGGTCCGGTTTGGAAGTTCCGTCTTTCGCATCATGATAGGTACTCGTTCTCACATACCCGCCGGACAGATCGAGCTGGTCCGGAGTCATACCCCGGACGTTGATGATTTTGTCCGAGGAGCCGGGAACAAATGCGGATCCGTCCGTTGTTTCCGACACATCCGATGCCACCACTGCCGGGGACGTCTCCGGTGCTTTTTCTTTTCTGCTGACCAGGGCGCGGTATCCGAAATAACCGGCTCCTCCGACTGCGCCTGCGGTCACGATACCGATGATGATGTTACGGACAACGATTGCCGCGGATGCCGTTGCGGCAGCTGTTGCCGCTGCAGCGGCTGTTGCTTTCGAAGATGCGGTAGTAAGGCTCAACAGTGAAGCCGGTATAGGCCGGAAGGGTACCTGTTCGGCTTCTTTCTCGAAAAGCTTGGTTAAGAATGGGATGCCCATTGCAAACAGTTTATCCTTGTTATCTTTCTCATACTTTTCAACCTCCTTCTTGATCTTCTTCTTTGCGTAATTCAATCGAGAAAGGACGGTTCCCTGCGGGATATGAAGAAGTTCGGCGATCTCTTTGATCGACATCTCGTCGAAGTAGAAAAGAATGATGGTCATCGCGGTATCTTCGGAAAGAGTGTTGTGGATAATGTCCATGATGACCTTTCTGGTCTCTGCCGACTCGACAAGTGAATCCGGAAGGAAACCCTCTCCGATATCCTCAGTCTCATCAAGGACTTCATCGCCGACATTGACCGTTCTTTTCCGCGTCACGATGTTCAGACTCTTATTCGCCGCAATCTTCTTGACCCATGATACAGCCTTTGACTTGTCTTTCAGGGAATCGTACTGCTCAAAAGCAGTGACGAATGTTTCCTGGACAACATCCTCGGCATCTTCGTTATTCTTAAGAATAGAAAACGCCGTCCAGTACACCGCTTTATAAGCTTCGTTATACAGTTTCTCGAGTTTTTTTCTGACATTTTTGTCCTCCTTTATTTCCGCATCTGCCATTAAGACACATGACGAAGCGGAAATATTCGAAACAAATTCCCCGACAGAACAACAAGGATCACATGCTGTCTGAATATTTAAAACAGTTCATCTAAAAGAATATAGTATCGGATCTTCTCCATGTCCGGTTCGATGCCAAGCTTCTCGAAAAGCACTTCCGGGCGGAAGCCTTCATACACTTTTCCGCCGTATGTCCCGTCGAAGTTATGCTTGAGGCTCCGGTAACACATGGCGATATCTTCCCACTTGTCCGCGATGCCGGCATTCCCCAGATCGATCAGTCCGCTGAGTTTCCCGTTCTCGATAAAGACATTCGGCAGGCAGTAATCGCCGTGGGAGAGGACCGGTTCATAGGAAGGTTTATGGTCGAAGAGCCACTGGAGCAGCTCCTCCGGATTCTTAAACCCGCCTTCGCCGAAGGTCTCCGGCTCGGCATCCTCTAAATCATACAGGTGTTCCTCCACCTGTCTTTTCGCCTTCTGAAGCTCCTGCTCCAGACCACAGTCCCGGGGGCAGTCCGAGATATCGATACTCCAGAGCAGTTTCAGCGTATCCGCAAGGACCGTAACCATCTCATCCGGATGCTCCAGATAGTATTTGTCGCAGGACATTGTTCCCCGTACCTTGCTCATGAGAAGATACTGTTTCTGATCATCCTGTTCAAAAGCGAGGATCTCCGGTACCGGCACTTTGCCGGAAAGCCAGCGTGTCATCTGCACCGTTTTCTCATCTTCCATCCCCAGCGGCATGACCTTCAGGACGCAGTCGTCAAAGAGCATGACTGTCGATCCGGACTTGCCGGTCTTGTCTAAGGAAAAAGACTTTCCGGATACCTTCTCACGGATCGGCTCCGGAAGGCGGTCGATCAGAAGTTCCGACAGCGCCATATATTCGCGAAGATACATTCCGCGGCGCATCTCGTCCGTGCCGTCATATTCCTGATGTTTCGAAAAAATCCGGTAAATCTCACTGATCGGCATCCATCTCGGCTCCAAGCCACACTCGATCTCCCGGTCAGTCAGCTGCATCTCCGTCTCTCCGGTCACTTCTCCAAAAAAATAGAGATTGACCCACTTGAAGTCTTCGTAGTATTCATCGATCTGAAGTACGCAGGAAGAGGGACGGATCCGAACACCGCACTCTTCCGAAACTTCCCGGATCACGCATTCTTCATCGCTCTCGTTGTCCTCGAGCCCGCCGCCCGGAAGCATCCACTGGCCGGTCTTCGTCTCATAGGACATGAGTATCTTCTCATCCTTAATGATGACCGCCCGGCAGCCTGCTCTTGTTTTCGTCCAGTTTCCGAAATAGTTCTCTCCGAAAATATCCAGTTTCTTCATCGATCTGTTCCTGCTTTATAAAGAATAAACCTATTATAGCAAACGGCAGGAATCCTTTTTAATCGGCACGAACCGGGCTGCATCAGGTATCATTTGATATAATCCACTGCTGCCTTGTGATACAGATACAGTGCTTTTACAAGATTCTCCCATGTATCTGAATACTCACCGTTGAAGATATTGGACATATAGTTCATGACGCTGTATCTGACCGTATCATTTTTTCCTCCGCAGGTGACCTTCATTTCGAAGACTTCATCGAGTTCATAAGCAGCGATCCCGCGGATACGAACGACCTGATAACCGTCTACTTTCGATGTTTCCAGTTTATTGCCGCGATTGCAGGAGAAGGTCAGTTTCTCGCTGCTGCTGAAATAAAGCGACAGAGTCGTCTCCGACTTAAGTGAGATCGTCGCGCCTTCAAAGGTCACGCCTGACAGCTTATCAAGAGAAACTTTGGTAGCCGGTGCCGCCGCAGTCACCTCCTGCGCGGTAACGGAAGAGACAGTATTGTAATTCCGATAATTCTCATCGATAAGAGAGGCATCCATTTCAAAGTAATCCTGGGCCCACGTGCAGTAGCACACCAGTGCTTTTACCAGAGGCTCGGCCTTCTTATACTCGGCATTAACGTTTGTCTGGGAAAGAAGCGTATCGGCATATTGCTTCACGGAATAAGTATATTCCCTGCCGTATTCTCCGCCATCGACCATCCGAAGCCCGATCGTGGAGGAAATATCCTTCGCCGATACCTGGCACTTGAAAATATGGTAAGTCGTATTCCCTTCGGAAATGGTCTCGGCGACCGTTCTGTCCTCGCCCGCTTTCGCTTTTACATAGATCTTCCGGGTCACGGTCTTGTTGCCGGAAGGAACATCAAACTCTACATACGCGTCATCAGAAAGAGTCGCCTTCGAAAGATCCATATAGAAATTCACGCCGATATCACCGGAAAGACTCAGAGTACAGCCGCACAGTTTCTCACCAAAGTCCGCCGTTCCCGCATTAGACCATTCGGAGATCTCTTTCACGGACGGAGTCCACGAAGGACTTGTTTCGCCGCTTTTTAACGGGATGCAGGCCACGGAGATCGTTGTATCCCTGGTATTTGTAAGATGGATCGCAAGCTTTCTATACTCACTGTTATCCGTTGCACCCGGAACATTCATGGATGTCGGGAGAGGCTTCGCATCCATGACAGTAAACTGACCATCGCTACTAAGAAGCTGCACCCATAATCTGTCAGAGCCGACAGTTACTATCGCACTTTTCCCGTCAGATGAAACCCGGATCTGTCCCTTGGTATGCGCGAACCAGTAAATCTCACCCGCATTATTAAGAGAGATCTCATCCTGGATGATCACGCATTCCTTATCCTTTATCATTTTCATGCCGCGGATCACTTTATTGGCGCCGCTCGGCGCATATGCGGCAGTTAAGTCCGTTACAGCGTAGGCTTCATTTCCGCTTTTGTACTCAGTTACGAGGCATTGCACCAGGTCCGCCTGATCAATATCCCACGTCGGATTGATGACAAGCGTATTGTGCCCTTCCGCTTTGATCCGATAAGAATACTTACGGTCTTTGAGCTGATAGTTCTCATTTCCCAGATGTGTAAAAAAACGCTGTCCGTTAGATTCGATATAGAACGAGCCCAGATCAAAGTGTCCGTGAAACACATAATCGTTTTTGCCGAGATGAAGTGCCGAGACAAGACCGCTTTTATTCCAATTGGTTCTAAAGCTTGCATCTGATGCGCCGACAAATCCGGCATCGGTTTTTTTGTTCAATTTCTCGCCTGTCTGTTTACTCTCGTCGATCCACAACACATCCAGGTAGTTAAAGTCCTGACTTTTCGGTTTATTTGCGAGATTTTCGAGACGTATAGCAGACAATGCCGGTAAATTGAGCTGCTCGCCGAGCCACAGAAAAACAGCCCAGTCGGTTCTTCTTTCCGTACGGTCATCACCGAAATCGAATGATATATGTGTGTTGGAGCTCATACTGAGGACCCAGTCAGCAGATCTTTCTACACCATCAAAATCTGCCAGGCCATAGTCGGTTCCGGTTGCACTTTTCAGTGCGGAGGATTGCAGACCAAGATAATATGTGGCGTAATCCCAATATCCCAGGCCCTCTTTGTAGCTGCCATCTACGGCGCCATATCCAAGACGTACACAGTAATAAGCTCTTTTGTAACTGTAGGTTATAACCTGCGAGGCAATATCTCTTGCATCCGATTCATCTGCAATCGCCAGAGCTGCGAGATTCGTGCCGCCGGTGCACACGAACTGCCAGTTGTCTCCCTCATTATTCAGATACCAGTAGTACGAGCGAGAGTATTCATTCTTCGACTTCGTATAATCCACCATGACCTGTTTTAAGCCTTTTTCAATCAGGGTGGTCCTGATCAGATCCCTCTGCTCCGGAGTCATCCAGTGATAGAGCCAGTCATACGCGTATGCAAAGGCTGTACACAATTCAGCTGTATCCAGGAAATGATGCGGATTCCAATCCGGAAAATTACAAGCCGCTTCAAGATCTGCGTAGGCATATCGGGCATATTTTTTGTCGCCGAAAATATTATATGCCAGAGCAAATGTGGCAACGTTGCGCTGAACCTTTTTCGACATTTCGAGAATGCCCTCATCGCCATCTTTTGCATATTTGATGGCCTCTTCAGCGGGTTTGTTAGCTTTTCGACTGATAATATTTTCCGCTTCGCTACGAAGATCTTTGAGAAGAGTATCCGTCACCGAACCATCACCGATGTGTGACCGGAGCATGGCGAACCTCTCCTCCGTCATGATAAGTCTCGGGTGAACATTCTCTCCGTACTTATTGATGATGTCGTCGATAACTGTTTCTCCATCGACAAAAGTACCGTAATCTCCCGTTTGCGAACTTTCCTTCGCCCAGACACAAACCGGCATAATGTTGATAATCAGTACAATAACTAGCAAAACACTCAGCAGTCTCTTTTTCATGTCATAACCTCTTACGTCGATGTATTTACTTTTGTTCAAACTGGGAATAGTCAGCAGCAGGAGCAGCCGTTTTCCCGCGTCCTTTTAAGCTGATAACCATATAGATTCCGGCAACGGCTGCAACAACAACAGCGGCGATCAGAATGTAGTAGCCGTATGTCTTTTCCATTCTGTTTTTAAAACTGTACCGATAAGTTACCGGACCATCTGATATTTGACCCGGATTGTTTAAAGCATTGGTAAAATCACTGATCTTCGATATCGCATAGATTCCGAAAATGACTGAATAGCAGGAACAAACGACATATGCTATTTTCGTTTCTTTAGTTTGAATAATGGCGAGCACTATGGCCGCAACCGATACCACGATCACAAAGGACGTCGAAAAGAAGACAGCCATGTCATATCCCTCATAGAAAACATCCCACTTCGCTGAATCCGTTCTGCCTCGGGACAGAGTCGTAGTGACAAGCGGAGTGAGCACACTAGCTATCATTAATAAAGCAGCTGCAACACCGAGGATTCTTCCGAAGGTGTCTTTCATCCCAGAGGATTTTAAACCTGAAACCTGCGTATCATTAAAAGACATAAAACCACCACCCCAAAAAATTAACCCGGAACACATTATACCATCTCTTCTGCTTACACAAAAATGATATAAAGGTGGAAATATGCATGTTATAATAGAAGTTGAGTTGGGAAAAAGATAACTTTAGGAGGTTGAGACATGAGTTGGACTTCAGCTAGAAAAGAAAAAAGAATGACCGAGGTCGCGGAGAATACCATCAGCGAACAGAAATATAACTTGTTTCTCGGAGGCACGGTATTCTACGGTCTTCTGGTAAACATTATCCTTTGTGCGGTAGCCGGCGAGACGATGCTGGACTGGGTGGTCCAGTCAAAATCAAATTCAATCATCCTCTGCGTAGGATATCTTGTCTTCGCCGCTGTCGGCATCATCATCTCACATAAATCGAGTTCACCGGCAATCAGTTTTCTCGGATATAACTTACTTGTGGTTCCGATGGGTCTGATGGTTTCCGTTATGGTTTCCGCATATCTTTCCGCAGGCATGGGTGACGTTGTTTTCCAGGCGATCATAATTACTGCGGTAACGACCTTTGCCATGATCGTTCTTTCATGTGCATTCCCGAATTTCTTCGCTAAGATCGGCGGTATCCTTTGTGCCGCACTGATCGGTCTTATCGTCGGAGAGCTTCTCTCCCTTCTGATCTTCCGTTCCCGCTCGGATATCTTCGCATGGCTCGGAGCTGCCATCTTCTCCCTGTATATCGGCTACGATTACTGGAAAGCCCAGCAGTATCCGAAGACAGTAGATAATGCAATCGACAGCGCAGTAGACATCTATCTTGACATCATCAACCTGTTCATCCGTATCCTGCAGATCCTGGGAAACAGCAGATCCAGAGATTGAAAAACAGCGCAGATATATGTTGAAAAACCCCGGGAGTCTGTTTCCAGATTCCCGGGGTTTTTATTGCAGTTTAACCACTACGTTTTGTCCGCCGTTTCGGATCACTCAAGATTTTTCTTCTTTCTGATGACCGTAACAGCGAGGACTCCGCCAAGGGCAACCAGCGAGATTGCGATGATCTGAATCGGAGTACCTACATCACCTGTCTTAACAACAGCACCCTTCTTCTCTTCATTTGCTGCGTCCGCTGCCGCTGCTGCCTTGTCAGCACTGGCCTCAACGATCGTAAGTGTCGTCTTCGAATAACCGTCGGCAAATTCAATGTAGACACTGTACTGGCCAGCCTTAAGGCTCTCGAGGTAGAGCGAATCAATATCAATGATCGTTGAACCTTCTGTGATAGTCAGAGCCATGCCAGGAACCTTTACATCATTAAAGCTGATGCTCTTGTAATTTGACATCGGGCCTTCCGAACGGATAACGATATTCTTTCTGCTTCCGAGTGTGTACGTCGGATCTGCGCCATCGAGGATCTTATATTCCTTAAGGGTCGAAGGCTGCTCTGTAGAAGGATTCTCGTTTGTCGGGTCTTCCGTTGTAGGAAGCGACGTTCCGTCTGTAGCATAAAGGGTGATATTACCGCTTAAGATCTCGGTTCCGAAGTCAAACTTCTCCGTGCAGGCCGCATCCTTGTACCAGCCGGTGATCTCCTTATCTTCAGGAAGTGCAAATGTCTCGGCCGGGATTCTGTATCCGATACGGTCAAGGACGGTTACATTCTCCATGCCGAATGCGGAAAGGTTAAATGTAACTTTTGCTTCCGGACCTACCGGGATTCTTCTGATCAGGAAGTTATCCAGGTAAAGATCTTCCGTTCCTGTGGTCTCAACATACATCTTAAGTGCATTGTATTCCGAAGGAACACGGATCGTTGTGCCTACAGACTTGTACTTACCGGCTGTAGCAGGTGTAGAGAGATAGTTCGGCCATACGCTGTCGATATCTCCCGACAGTTTCACCAGTTCGTCGTTTGTCTTGGCATCAAACTGTACATCGATCTCGTTTCCGAGATATGCACTTGCATCAAATACAATTCCGTAATAGGTCTGATCATTATCAGTAAGAACGACAGCCTTTCCGTCTTCATCATCAACAACAGAAAGCTTACCTGCGCCGCCCCATCTGGTGCCGAAGATATTCGTTGCTCCTTCGACATCATCTGTAAACTCAGCATATCTTACCGAGAAATCATCCACATACATATCTGCATTTCCGTTAGTCTCGAGATAAAGCTTCGCACTTACACCACCGGCCGGAATAGCGAAGGTAGCTGTTACCTTGGTCCAGTCAGAACCTGCAGGTGTTGT
>JAILHZ010000142.1 GCA_024695545.1 Clostridiales bacterium | reverse complement strand
G
This sequence comes from Clostridiales bacterium, assembly GCA_024695545.1. The sequence continues at coordinate 15,019 of JAILHZ010000142.1, read as the reverse complement.
ATATCAAGACTGTTCAGAGCAACTTGGGACACGCTACAGCAAGTTTCACGCTCGATGTCTACGGACATGTATCCAGAAAGATGCAAATGAAGTCTGCAGAAAACATGGAAAAATACATCAAAAACGTATCATAAACATATCTTGAATCATTGTAATTGTGGTCAATTTGTTGGTCAAACCAGTGATTCATAGGAAAGAAAAATCCTGAAAGCCTTATATATCAAGCTTTCAGGATCTGAAATTTGGCGGAGCCGGTGGGATTCGAACCCACGTGCCTTTTGGGCAAACGGTTTTCAAGACCGCCTCGTTATGACCGCTTCGATACAGCTCCGTATCTGATAGCCTGCTAATTTTACTAACTTTGAGGGTTGATGTCAACTAAAGCAAAGAGGGGCTCTTCTTAGAAGGGACCCCTCTTCACTTTTGGTGAAATATATGGCAATCAGTTGCTCATCATATCAAGTAATGCATTCAGATCTGCGTAGGAATAGAACTCGATCACGATCGAACCTTTACCCTTAGACTCGTCCTTTAGCTTTAATTTGACCTTTGTGCCGTAATGGGCGGTCAGTTTGTGTTCCACATCCTTCGCACTGATAGCGACCGCGGAAGAGGCCTTTACGCGCGTTTTACGGGGTGCTGCTACTGCACCGCTCAGGATCTTCTTCACATACTCCTCTGTTTCACGTACGCTCATCTCCTTGATCATGACCACATCAGCAGCTTTTTTCTGTTCTTCTTTATCAGTGATTGAAAGAAGTGCTCGAGCGTGGCCTGCGGAAAGATCGCCGTTTCGGATGAAATCTTGCAAGGATTCATCGATATTGATCAATCTAAGTGTGTTCGCAATGGCAGGACGGCTCTTTCCGAGTTTCTTCGCTAAAGCCTCCTGTGTAAGGCCATGTTCCTTCATAAGGTTATCCATGGCAAAAGCTTCTTCAAGCGGGTTCAGATCCTGACGCTGAATGTTCTCGATCAGTGCCTGTTCCATGGTCTGCTGATCAGTAAGATCACGTACGATTGCAGGGATAACTTTCAGACCTGCAAGACGGGATGCTCTCCATCTTCTCTCACCTGCAACGATACGATACCCGCTGCCTCTCTTTGCAACGATGATTGGCTGGATCACGCCGTTTTCCATGATTGAATCAGCCAGTTCCTGGAGTGCATCTTCCTTGAACTGTTTTCTCGGCTGATCACTGTTCGGAGAGATATCATTGATCTTCAGTTCAACAACTGAATCCTTCTGTGTTTCCGGAATTCCGTCCACAGAAAGAAGTGCGCCTAAACCCTTACCTAAACCTTTCTTCGTAGCCATTTCATCACCTCATATATTGATGTTTGTCTATGTTTTATTACTTATTTCGTTCTCTTCAAAACTTCATTTGCGAGAGCCTGATATGCCAGAGATCCCTTGGACTTGGCGTCATACTCATCGATTGTCTGACCGTGGCTCGGAGCCTCGGCAAGACGTACATTTCTCGGGATAAAGGTCTTAAATACCTTGTCTCCGAAGTACTTCTGTACCTCTTCTACGACCTGCTTGGTGAGCTGGGTACGTCTATCGTGCATAGTAATAACTACACCGAGAATACCGATCGAAGGATTCAACTTTTTCTTAATCATATTAATAGTATCGATCAACTGAGTAAGTCCTTCGAGTGCATAATATTCGCCCTGAATCGGAACGATAACACCTTCACAGGCTGCCAGTGCATTAATAGTAAGTAATCCGAGAGATGGCGGGCAGTCGATGATAATGTAATCATAATTATCCAGAACCGGTTCGATTGCTCTTTTCAGAATCGTTTCTCTGCTGATTGCAGATACTAATTCAACTTCTGCACCAGCAAGATTGATATTTGTCGGACACATATCCACGTTTTTAACTGATGTGGATGCAATTACTGTGTTGATATCTTCTTCATTTACGAGAAGATCGTACACTGTATTTTCCAGCGCAGATTTATCAAAACCGTATCCGCTGGTTGCATTTCCCTGAGGATCCAGGTCAACAATCAGCACTTTCTTGCGTTTTTTCGCTAAAAAAGCACTGAGATTGACCGCTGTTGTGGTCTTTCCCACGCCACCTTTTTGATTAACGATTGAAATTACGTATGCCATATGTGCTCCTTTATCATTCGTATTAACTTAATAGTATCAGAAAACAACATTCAATATATGTCAGTTACTTTACACTTTTCAGTGAAAAGTTCAGAGAAATTTCAAAGTTGAATACCAAAAATGCACTTTTATAGTTTTCGTTTATATGTTTCACGTGAAACATTGAGTCGTTTTAAAGATTTCTATTCGATGTGCATTTTTGAATTTATGAAACCTGGATTGTTTCACGTGAAACAATCCGGAGATATTAAACAAGAATTGTCATGAAGAAGAATTCTGATTCTTGTTTAATGATGATGGAATCGATACAAGATCCATTTTCATTGTCATCTTCAAAATCATCATTTCAAACATTAACTTTCAAAACTCAAATAATGGATTCGTGTAACTCATAATTCAAATCAATAATAACAACACGACTAATGTTTCACGTGAAACATTTCACGTTATGAAATATTAAATATATAAATAGAACTCCGCACATGGTACGGAGTTCCTTATTGATTTAAGATTGTTGTTTCTGATTACATATCCAGCTGTGCGAACTTCGCGTTGGCCTGGATGAATTCTTTTCTCGGTTCAACCTGATCGCCCATGAGAAGTGTCATTGCTTCGTCTGCAGCCTGCGCATCTTCGATGGTAACCTTGAGGAGCTTTCTGGTTGCCGGGTTCATCGTGGTTTCCCAGAGCTGCTCGGAGCTCATCTCGCCGAGACCCTTATAACGCTGGATCTTAGGCTCTTTCCAGCCTGTTTTCTGCTTGATTTCTTCGACTTCTTTATCGTCATAAGCGTAGTAGCCTTCGTTGCCCTGATATACGCGGTAGAGCGGCGGGCAGGCAATGTAGGCATATCCGAGTTCTACGAGAGGTCTCAGATAACGGAAGAAGAAGGTGAGAAGAAGTGTTCTGATGTGAGAACCGTCGACATCGGCATCGGCCATGATGATGACCTTGTGATAACGGAGCTTCTCAGGATCGAAATCCTCACCGATTCCGGCACCGAGTGCCATAACTACCGGCTGGAGCTTCTCATTGCCGTAAACCTTGTCAATACGGGCTTTCTCAACGTTCAGCATCTTACCCCAGAGAGGGAGGATAGCCTGATATTTCCTCTCACGTCCCTGCTTTGCGGATCCGCCAGCGGAGTCTCCCTCTACGATGAAGATCTCGCAGAATGTCGGGTCTTTCTCCTGGCAGTCAGCCAGCTTACCCGGAAGGGCAGTGGACTCAAATACGCTCTTTCTTCTCGTCATATCACGGGCTTTTCTGGCGGCCTCACGGGCTCTGGAAGCAGAGAGGCACTTGTCCATGACGATCTTAGCAACATTCGGATTTTCCTCGAGATACTGAGCGAGCTTTTCGGACATGACAGTCTCTACAAGTGTTCTAATCTCGGCATTTCCCAACTTTGACTTTGTTTGACCTTCAAACTGCGGCTCCGGAAGTTTGACGCTGATGATGGCGCCGATACCTTCTCTGGTGTCCTCACCCTGGAGGTTTCTGTCGGAATCCTTGATGTATTTATACTTTCTTGCATAGTCGTTAATGACCTTTGTCAGCGCGCTCTTAAAGCCGGTGAGGTGAGAACCGCCCTCGACGGTAGCGATGTTATTCGCGTAGGAATAGACGTTCTCCGCGAAGGAATCGTTATACTGGATAGCGACCTCTACGAAGCACTCTCCGCTTCTCTGAGCGATATAGATCGGCGGCTTGTGAAGCGCCTCTCTGTGGCGGTTTAAGTACTCTACGAAGGAGATGATACCACCGTCATAGTGGAGTACCTTATCTGTCGGCTCATCTGCACGGTCATCACGCAGGATGATGGTGATCTCTCTATTAAGGAAAGCCATTTCACGGTAACGTGTGATCATGGCATCGAAGTCAAAACGGCAGTCCGGGAAAATCTCCGGGTCTGGTGTGAAGATAGTCTTCGTACCGGTATCGTTCTCGTCGCACTTACCGACGATCTCGAGGGGAGAAGTGGTCTTACCACGCTCGAACTCGATGTGGTAGATATTGCCTTCACGGCGTACTTCTACGACCATCTTGGAAGCAAGAGCGTTAACTACGGAAGCACCTACACCGTGCAGACCGCCGGAAACGCTGTATGCGCCGCCGCCGAACTTACCGCCGGCATGGAGTACCGTATGTACGACTTCAACGGTAGGAATGCCCATTTTCGGGTGAATTCCGACCGGAATACCGGAACCGTTATCTGTAACGGTAACAGAACCGTCTGTATTTACTGTGACCTTAATGGTATCGCAGCGGCCGGCGAGAGCTTCGTCGACAGAGTTCGCTACGATCTCGTATACGAGGTGATGCAGACCTCGAAGGGTCGTATCACCAATGTACATGCCCGGACGCTTTCTGACAGCTTCCAGACCCTCCAAAACCTGAATATCTTCTTCGTTATATTCTTTCTTGTTCGTGGTATCGAAATCGTCCTGTCCCTGGGTAGCCTGCTCGAGATCTTCGAGGGAGTCCTCTTTATAGTCCTCGGTCAGTGCACGCGGGTCAGCGGCAAGGTTCACGAGACCATCGGTCTCTTCCTGAACTTCATAGTAGAATTCTCTCTGTTCTTCCGGCTGATTCTGCTTCTCATTTTCGGCTGAAGTGTTCTGCAGATTCTTCTCGTCGTCCATTTTTGTTCTTTCCTTCCTTATTTTCCCGCTGAAATCCGTAAATCGGGAAAACTGCTGATATATCTAGATCTGTAACAATGTTACTGTACAGTATCCGGCTGGTTTTTGGCGCTCTCGATGCGCTTTTTTAGTGTCACAACCGAAAGAGGGGAGACATAGGTCCGGTCGTCCGTCAGGATCAATGACCGGGGGATCTCTTCCGAGACATATTCGAGGATGTTTTCTTCTTCCTGCTGCCGCAGAAAATCATTCATATCTGTAGAAGAAGCCTGTACGGTCTCAAGGTTGACCAACCCGATAATGGAATCGATCAGGATCGTATATTCTCCGCCGATATGAACGAACATCCAAACGCCCCTTAAACTTATCTGATTTGACCTAAATATTATACCATAAAAGGGGTGGAAAAGGTCAATTTTCTATGTATTTTCTACTCTTTGCACAGAACCCTCAGATACCTCAAAAAAGGCGATCTTTGACGCTTTCTCGAGAGAATCCGCAAGTTCCTGCTCAATAAAGGATTTATCGGTGCATGTAATGAAGATCTGGGCGTCTCCGATCTCGGACAGGAGGCACTTTCTTCTGCTGGCATCCAGCTCCCCGAAAACGTCGTCCAGAAGAAGGACCGGAGAATCGCTGGTTTCTTCCCTCATGATGTCCAGTTCGGCAAGCTTCATGGACAGTGCTGCGGATCTCTGCTGGCCCTGGGAAGCGAACATACGAAGACCGTCTCCATCCAGGGACATCTGAAGATCATCTCTCTGAGGGCCTGCATTGGTCGTTCCGCGATAGAAATCCTCTTCGAGGGTATTCTCCCATTTGGATATCAGAGCGGCGATTATTTCCTCATCTGAGTTCTTTTCAAACATATCGACAGGTACACATGTCTTATACTTCACGAAAAGCGATTCTGTGCCGTTAGAGATCCTTTCGTGGTGTACCTTGGCAAACTTGTCGATGCGAAGAGAGAAGAGGTATCTGTCACGCATGATCTTTACCGCGGATCTTGCCATCGGTTCATGCCAGATGGACATTTCTTCCTTAATCGCATCGGTGAGCACCTTATTATTCCCGGAACGGGCATTCTTGATGATCCTGTTTCTGTTCATGAGAAGACGCACGAAATTAGAAAGCTCGTAATAATACGATGGCTTTACGGACGAAAGAAGCACATTTAAGTACTTTCTTCGCACAGAAGGGCCCTCTTTGATGAGCATTAAGTCCTCAGGAGCGAATATAACAGCGTTAAAAATCCCGAAATAATCGGATATTTTGTCAAAAGGGACGTCATCGTGACAAACCGTCTTTTTTGCCTTCTTTGATGTGGAAAAATCACTGTTTCCGTCGTCATACATGATGGAAACGGACTCATCATAAGCATTAAATGATGACGTGAGCCTGAGTTTAACCTTATAACTGTGCTCACCGTGAAGAATCATCTCACTGTCCTTGGAGGTCCTGTGAGAATGGGTAGAAGTGCATATATAGATGGACTCCAATATATTTGTTTTACCCTGGGCATTGGAACCGTAGAAAACATTAACAGAAGGCTCGACCTTAAGATCAAGCCTTCTGTAATTCCTGAAGTTCTCAAGTTCAATGGAACGTATATACATGCCGTACGTCCTTAAAAATATGGCTTACGTAAAAGAATTACTTACGCAGCGGCAGGATCAGATATGTATAACCGTCTCCCTCAACAGGTACGACTACGGACGGACCGTTCGAGCCGGAGAAGAGGAACTTGACTGTATCCTCATCGATTGCACGGAGTGCATCCATGATGTACTTGTGGTTAAAGTCTACGTTAATGAGGTCACCGGTGATCTGGCAGGTAACTTCTTCACGGAGATTACCGAGCTCTGTGGAAGATCTGATCACGAGTGTCTCTTCGTTATCCATAGAAAGATTTACCGGACAGCGGCGGTCTTCCTTCTGGATGATAAGAGAAGCACGCTCTACAGCGTTAAGAACAGCATTCTTATCAACGATCATTGTAGTAGAAGAATTCTTCGGAACAATCGCGTGGTAATCCAGAAACTCACCATTGATGAGACGGGATACGATTCTGAACTTACCTGTATCGAAGAGGATGTGGTTCGTAGAAGCGTAGATAACGACTTCTGCGTCTTTTCCTGTAAGGATACGGGCTGCCTCATGAAGTGCTTTTCCGGGGATAAGGAACTTCATCACAGGGAGGTCTTCACCAATCTCCTGCTTTCTGTGAGCCATTCTGAAACCGTCGATGGATACGACGTTGATGTTCTTGCCATCGGATTCGAAAAGAGAACCGTTCAGGATCGGACGTCCTTCGTCCGTAGAGATCGCGAAGATCGTCTGGCTGATCATGTCTCTTAAGATCTCCTGGTTGAGGATGATCTTGTTGTCATCGCCTACTACCGGAATCGTCGGGAATCCTTCTGCGGAAATACCGTTGATCGAGAACTTGGACGTGCCGCTCTCAATATCGATTACCATTCTTTCATTAGAAGCGATCGCTACTTCGTCATCCGGGAGCTTTCTGACGATCTCACCGAAAACCTTGGAAGGAATGACGATGGAGCCTTCTTCCATTACATCTGCTTCTACAAGTGCTTCAATACCTGTCTCTAAATCATAGCCTGTGAGCTTGACGCCCTTGGAACCGGCCTCAATTAAAATACCATCTAATATAGGTAAAGTAGAACGAGTTGAAACTGCCTTCTGAACGATCGAAATCGCTTCGACCAGACTATCTCTTGAAATAACAAGTTTCATGCGTTTCTTTCCTCCGTCTAAATATCAAATAACACTATATATTATACAGGAAAATTACAAAAATGCTACATTGAAAACTCGAAAAGCTAGAGAAATTCAACATCTTTTCGTATTTTCAACCTTCCGAAAAGTTTTCCACTTTTTTCTCTTTGATAATTATTATTTTAGAGAGCGGAATCTTCCGCCGCTGCATAAATACAAACAATAAAAGTCAGAAGAAAAGTAATTCTCCTTCTTAATATTATGCTCTGTGAAAATAGTGAAAAAGTGCTTTTCAGGCTGAAATATCAGCATTTCTTATGTGTATAACGAGTGAAAAGCACTGTGCAAAAGAAGAAGAGTTATCCACCTTACTCACAGTGAGATTTTATCCACAATTCATGCACTTGTTTTCCCAAAGAAGTTTTCCACAAATGAACGAAAAAGAGTGGAAAACTTTAGTTAAAAAGACGCTTTTTTATGGACTCGATGCGAATGCTGAGCTCGGAACCTTCTTCTTTCAGCCCTGTTTCAATTTTGTTACAGGCGTGAAGAATCGTCGTGTGGTCTTTGCCTCCGAAGAACTCACCAATCTTAGGATAAGTCATGTTCAGTTCGGAGCGGCAGAGAAACATGCAGACCTGACGCGGAACGATGATCTCCTTGCTTCTCTTGTTCGACATGATGTCATTGACAGTGATGTTATAAGCACGCGCAACGACTTCGACAATGATCTCCGGTGTGACCTGTCTGGCCTGCTTCGGAGAGATCATGTCCTTAAGCGCGATCTTCGCATCGTCCAGCGTGAAGGAATTGGCCAGGAAGCAGTAAGCTACGACTGTTTTAAAAGCACCGTCGAGCTCACGGATGTTCGATGCAAAGTTGGATGCGATGTAATCCACGATATCGTCAGAGAGATTGATATGCTCATCCTGCATTCTTCTCTTAAGAATAGCGATACGTGTCTCATAGTCCGCCGGCTGGATATCAACGATCAGACCGGAAGAGAAGCGCGAACGGAGTCTTTCTTCGAGGGAAGAAAGGCTTTGCGGCGGCTTATCACAGGTCATGAGGATCATCTTGCCGGATTCGTATAATTCGTTAAAAGTATGGAAGAACTCGACCTGAGTCTGTTCTTTTCGCTCGAGAAACTGGATATCGTCGATCAGAAGGAAGTCCGCATTTCTGTACTTCTCGCGGAAATCGTCGTACTTGCCGCTCTGGATCGTCGCGATAAACTCGTTGACGAAACGCTCGCAGTTGACGTAAACGACTTTCTCGGAAGGTATCTTCTGCTTCACTGCATTACCTACGGCATGCATCAGGTGGGTCTTACCTAAGCCCGAACCACCGTAAAGGAAGATGGGATTATACTGCTTACCGCCTTCGGCTACGGAAACGCAGGCCGCATGGGCGAAGCGGTTACCGGCACCGACGATAAAGGAATCAAAGGTATATGCGGGATTCAGCTGCGATGCGGAGTTCTCGGAAGAGACAGCCGGCGCGGAGGATGTGTGCTGATGGATCATCTCCAGAGTAAGAGAAGAATCAGGAAGCTCGATCTTGACGTCCAGTTCTTTTCCAACGGCAGCGGAAATACAGTTCTTGATCAGAGGAATCATCGGAATGATCTGTTCCTGGGAAAAAGCATCCTGTGCGGTGAGGATAAAGACATCATCGTTCGCAAAAGCCGGAACCATCGGCAGAATAAAGGTCTTATACTTAATGTCAGACACCTCATCCTTTAAGATTGGCAGAGTTTTACTCCAGATCTTATTCACATCCATCCTTGATTCACCCGCTTAGAAATATCGCCTTCTCGTAAAGAGCCCACGGCGAAGATAAAAAGTAGAATCATCATATCAGAAATTATCACTTTCTGAAAGTATCTGATATAATAAATCGCAAAGAAATTCTTAATTGGAGAATATATGTTTAGAAAGAAAAACGGTGACATCAACTGGAGAAATATCATCCTCATCCTGATAGCTGTGATCTGTCTGGTTGTAGGTGTTGTGCTGCTTCTGATCGATCCTATCAAGAATATGAAACGCCAGAAAGTCACGGACGACATGATGGAGAGCATCAAGGAAGAGAGCCAGTCGACTTTCGTTGTAAAGTCCTCGGGTAATGAGGTCAGCGGCGAAGAATTTGAATACTATTACGGCGAAGAGGAAGTCAACGGCACACATGCGGACTATAAGACCATTGTGGCCGAGCTTCCGGAAGAAGTCGTACTGACAGCGCTCGGTACGATCAAGATCCCGTCCGTCGATATCGATATTCCGCTCTGGGATGACGCGACGATCGTGTCTCTCCGTTACGGCGCGGGAAGACTGAAGGGTACGGCGGATCCTGGACAGGAAGGCAATATGGTCATTCTCGGACACAGAATGCGCGCCGCCGGTAAGCTCTTCCACTCCCTCGGAGAAGTGAAGATCGGGGATACGATCGAGATCTCCGGCATCGACGGAAACAAATACACCTACAAAGTAGATACGATCTATGAGGCAGTAGATCCTGCAGATCTGGATAAGTATATCGACATCGATGATGGTACCGGCAAGCAGGTGACACTGGTGACATGTACCCCTCTCGGTGTTGCAACACACAGACTGTTGATCGTCGGACATCTTGTAGAGTGACGGGGAGAGGTAAATGGCATCACTGAGATTTCATCTGGCTGTTTTTTCCGCGAAGTGTACGAAGCTGGGACTTAGGGTCCTCGGAAGAGGTGCAACGACACTTCCCGGAAAGGTTGCTGCGAAGGTTGATCCGAATATCCTGAAAAAGCTCTGTGCCGGCCGCGATTGTGTAACGATCACGGGCACGAACGGTAAGACGACCACGACCCACATGATAACTGATATCTTCAGAAACTGCGGTTATACCGTCGTCACGAATGTTTCCGGCGCGAACCTTCTCTCGGGTGTCGCCACTTCCATGATCTTCGGAAGAAAAGAGATGAAGAAAGCCGATAAGGCCGGAAAGAAGGTCATCTGCGTACTGGAGACCGACGAAGGCGCATACGGAAAGATCGCCTGTCAGATCATGCCGAAAGTATCCGTAGTCACAAACCTTTTCAGAGACCAGCTTGACCGTTTCGGCGAACTGGCGCACACACGTGATCTCATCGCGAAAGGACTGGATTCCTGCGAAGCGGATATCCTTCTGAACAGCGATGACTCCCTGGTTTCCGAGCTTTACAAAGGACGCGAAGGAAGAACGGTATTCTACGGTCTTTCCGAAGAGTCCATGCACTACAATAACATCACCTATCCGGATAAGTCCGGTGTGCTTCCGGCATCTTCGGACGCCGAGTACTGCACAGGCTGCAAGACGAAGTACACCTATACCGCAAGATCCTTCGGCCACCTCGGTGCTTTTGCCTGCGAAAAATGCGGCAAGACAAGAAAAGCACCGCGCTTCTTCGTAAAGTATGATCTCGCGAAGAACCCGTCCGATGAGGGATACGAGCTTTCGCTCCTTGACGCGGGCGAGGGAAGAGATGAGACCGCTTCATCCGGCATCACGGAAAAGCGCGTCAAGCTCCCGATCCCGGGCATGCACAACTTCTATAACTCCATCGCCGCGGTATCTGCCTGTGTAAGAATGGGCGAGAAGATCGGCGATAAGGAAGAGCTCTCGTTTGAAAAGTGCGCCGCAGCCTTAGAACACGTGGAAGCGGCGTTCGGACGAATGGAGAAGATCGCTATCGGCGATAAGAAGATCTGCGTACTTCTCGTAAAGAACCCGGTCGGTCTCGACCGTGCGCTGTCTTTCGTTGCCGGCGCATCGGATGCCGAAGGGATCTACATGCTTCTCAACAGTAACATTGCCGACGGTAAGGACGTTTCCTGGATCTGGGATGTTGACTTCGAATCGAAGGAATTCCCGGAGAAGGTCTATGTTTCGGGCGACCGCTATGGCGACATGATGCTCCGCGTCCTTTATTCCGGCGTGGACAGATCACGCATCATCGCCAAGCCGATGGAAGAATGCGCGGAGCTCCTCGATCAGGCGATCTCCGACTCGACACCTGGCAAGTGCCTGTATATTCTGCCGAACTACACATCGATGCTTGCTCTGCGGTCGATCCTCGTAAAGAGATATCACCTTAAGGATTTCTGGAAGTAAGGAGAGAAGGAAATGGCTGAAATTGAACTCCGTATCTGTCATATGTACCCGGACCTCCTGAATCTCTACGGAGACAGAGGAAATGTCCTGAGCCTGATAAGAAGGGCCGAGCTGCGTGGCATCAAGGTCAAGATGGTGCCGGTATCGATCGGCGATGAATTTGATGAGAACGACTTCGATATCGTTTTCCTTGGTGGCGGACAGGATGCCGAACAGAACGTGATCCGAAAGGATTTTGTCGAAGTGAAGGGCCCGAAGGTTAAAGAAGCCATAGAGAACGGCATGGTGTTCCTGTGTATCTGCGGCGGCTATCAGATGCTCGGACATTACTATCAGGAGCATGACGGAACGAAGATCGAGTGCCTCGGCGCGATCGATATCTACACGGTCGGAGAGGACGTCAGATATATCCAGGACACCACGTACGAAGCGGACTTTCTGAAAGAGGACGGCGTTTCTGACAGCGGGATCCTCTACGGATTTGAGAACCACAGCGGACGCACCTATCTCGGACCTTCCGTCAAGCCGATGGCCAAGGTGCTCGAGGGAGCCGGAAACAACGGAAAAGACGGCTTCGAGGGCGCGGTCTACAATAACGTTTACTGCACCTATTCCCACGGATCTTTCCTGCCGAAGAATCCGCGCATGACGGACCATCTCCTTCGCCTCGCGCTGAAGCGCCGCTACGGGGAGGATTATGAGCTGCCGGAACTCTCTACGGAGAACGAGGATTTCGCGAGAGCCGCGCTGCTGCGTTATAAAGAGAAGGGGAATACCGCTCCGTAATCAGGTGGCGCGGTCACGGCCGAGATTCTTGGATGTGTAGAGACGCTCGTCGGCTGCGTGGATCAGCTCGGCGACATCCTTGCAGTCCTTGTAGCAGGAGATGCCCATGCTTGCGGTAAGGCGGACCGGATCGGCTTTCTCATCGAGAACGATCGGCGCACCGGAAAGTGCGGTACGAACGCGCTCGGCCTGGACCTTGGCACCCTTGAGAGGTGTGTCCGGCAGAAGCATCATGAACTCATCGCCGCCGATGCGGAAGACCATATCGGACTTTCTGCACTGGGAGGTGAGGATACCTGCGACAAGACGCAGAACATCGTCGCCCTTGTTATGACCGTAATCGTCGTTGATCTTCTTGAAGAAATCGATGTCGAGGGAGATCAGGGAGAACGTGTCATCCGGATCATCCTTCTTGCGGTTGTTTCTTCTGTCATACTGCGAAGCGGTCTTCTCGATCATCTCGTAGAAATAACGGCGGTTGAAAAGACCGGTCAGATCATCGACCTGCGAAAGTCTCTTCAGCTTCTCGTTGGTACGGCTGAGCTCTTCCTCGACGATCTTCAGCGCCGTGATATTGCGGCTGATGCCCCAGGTGCCGATGACCTTGTCCTGATTGTCGATGATCGGATATTTTGAAGCGGAATACCAGACGATGGAACCATCCGCTTTCTCAAGTTTCTCGATATTGGAAACGAGAGGAGTTCTGGTGTCCATGATCTCCATCTCTTCTCTTCTGGCGCGCGCGGCAAACTCCTTCGGGTAGAAGTCGGCGTCTGTCTTGCCGACCATCTCCCGTGGATCGGTCACACCGAACTGTGCCGCATGGGAACGGTTATTCCAGATAAAACGGGATTGTGTGTCCTTGAAATAGATCGTGTCATTCGAATAATCACGTATGATTTCCAGGATCTTCTCATCGGAGAAGAAGGGATTCAATTTACCTTTGCTCATGGTCGTAACTCCTTACAGGCTTTTCCTTCCAAAAAAACTTCCTTTATGTAAATGCTTTCTCCCACGTTCCCCATTATCTCAAAAAAAATGAAAAAAAGAAATAGCAAAAGCATTTCCGTTTCGTTTCTGCTATACTGGGTCTATCGAAATACGGGAAAGGTGAGCCGCATGAAACTGGAAATCATGGATACCACCCTTCGGGATGGTGAACAGACCCCGGGAGTTTCCTTTACTCCCAGCGAGAAACTCAGCATAGCCAAGATCCTTCTGGACGAGGTTAAAGTCGATCGCGTCGAGGTCACATCCGCACGTATTTCCGACGGTGATTTTGAAGCACTTCAGAAGATCACAGAGTGGGCCGGCCGCAAGGGCTATCTCGACAAGGTCGAGGTACTTGCTTTCGTTGACAGAGGGCACTCGCTTTCCTGGATCCAGAATGCCGGCGGACGCGTTGTGAATCTCCTTTGCAAGAGCTCGATGCACCATCTGACCGCGCAGCTCGGAAAGACTCCGGAACAGCATGTCGGTGAGATCCGTCGTGTTATCGAGGACGCTGCTTTCCGCGACATGAAGGTCAATGTCTATCTCGAGGACTGGAGTAATGGTGTCCAGAATGATTTCGATTATGTAAAGATGCTCGTTTCCGAGATCTCGGTCCTTCCGGTGGAGCGCATCATGCTGTGCGACACACTGGGTGTTCTGACACCGGATATGACTTTTGAATACGTAAAGAAGATGTGTTCTCTTTTCCCGGAGGTACACTTCGATTTCCATGCACATAATGACTACGATATGTCCGTAGGAAACACCATCATGGCGGTAAAAGCCGGCGCGAAGGGTGTTCATGTTACTGTTAACGGTCTCGGTGAGAGAGCGGGCAATGCACCTCTGGCTTCGATCGTCGGCGCGGTTGCGGACTTCTGTGAGAACAGATCGACGGACATCAATGAAACGGCGCTCGAGCACGTAAGTAAGATGGTCGAGTCCTTTTCCGGCATGCGTATCCCGAAGAATCAGCCGATCACGGGTTCCGCGGTATTTACGCAGACCTGCGGTGTCCACGCAGACGGCGATACGAAGGATTCCCTGTACTGCAATAAGCTCGCACCGGAGCGCTTCGGAAGATTCCGTCAGTACGCGCTCGGGAAATCTTCGGGCCGCGCGAGCATCGCGAAGAATCTTGAAGAATTCGGGCTCGATCTCGATCAGGAGTCGCTGGAGAAGGTTACGGCGCGCATCGTTGAGATGGGCGATAACAAGGAGAGTGTTATGACCGACGAGCTCCCGTACATTGTTGCGGACGTTCTCGGCAAGGGCAACGGCGAGTCCCACGTTAAGATCTTAAACTACTATGTCTGCCACGCGCGCGACCTCAATCCGGTTGCGACGATGCGCATCCAGATCGACGATAATGTACACGAAGCCAGTGCTTCCGGTGAAGGTCAGTTCGACGCCTTCATGCGCGCGCTGCAGAAGGTCTACCAGCAGTTCGGAAGGACGCTCCCGTTCTTCGCCGACTACACCGTCACGATTCCGCCGGGAGGCCGCACGAACGCATTTGTCGAGAGTGTTATCACATGGCGCGACGGCGAGCATGAGTTTAAGACCAGAGGTCTCGACCGTGACCAGGTTGCTGCTGC
>JAILHZ010000095.1 GCA_024695545.1 Clostridiales bacterium | reverse complement strand
ATACGGATCACCATCTGGTATGCGTTCTGTACATTTGTAACATCGGTGGTCAATCTTGTAATGATACTGCTTGTCTTAAACTTGTCGATGTTCGAAAAAGAGAACGTCTGCAGGTTGTGGAACATGTCATGACGCAGGTTCTTCGCAAAACCGGCGCTGGCCTTTGCCGCTTCTCTTCCGGATAGAGCTCCGAATGCCATAGAGATGAACATGCACACCAGGAGAAGCGAACCCATCGCCCACACATAGTTCATGTTGCTCTTCTCGATACCCTTGTCGATCAGCTTACTCATCAGAAGAGGCATCAGTACCTCCATGACGACTTCGCAGGAGACAAGGACCGGAGCGAGGATCGACGGTTTTTTGTACTCTCGTACTGATTTCAATAATCGTCTAATCATTCTTCCAAATTCCTTCTCATTTTTTCTGTCAATTCAATGTATGTCTTGATTTCTTCATCTGTCAGTCCGCGGACAAGTCTCTTCTCTACGCCTTCGATCGTCGAGTCTACGCGCTTCTTTGCAAGCCTCGCTTTCTCCGTGACCTCGATCCTCTTAAGACGCGCATCCCTCTGCTCGCTCACCCTGCGGATCGATCCCCGCTGTTCAAGAAGTTTCAGGATACCCGTGGCCGTACTTCTCTGGATATGAAACACCTGCTCAATATCCTTCTGATAGACCACATTGCCGAGTTCGTGCTGCATGTTGAGATACCCCATGACATGTGCCTGCACAGAAGTCAGCCTCGTCTCGCCCGAGGAAGAAAACTCCTTATCAAGAGCTTCATCAATGGCCAGCCGGATCGACTTCGACAGATGACGGACATAGGGTCCCATATGGAGATCCCTGACCGGTGCTTTTGCCGAAGTGTCATTCTTTTTAGTCATAGATTACCAAGCCTTCAGTCCGTTTATACGGACAAAATAAAGTGTCCTGAACAAATAATTGTTAGGACGCTAACATTTTATCCATTTTGCCCGGTGAAGTCAACTGGAATAACTCTATTTCTTCTTCCACCTGCAAATGACACGTATAAAACCGAATACGCTCTGTCTTTATGCGGTTACACGCTATGATATAATATCCTTCGAAGCAGGAAAAACGCTTCATTATGAAGGAGGATAAAGATATGCTGAATCTTATTTTTCGTGTATTAGGAATCTTACTGATCCTGGGCGCGATCGCACTCGTCGCCAAGAAGTCATTCAACTCCGCGGGCACCTCGGTGCAGGGCGTAAAGAAAGTCCCGCTCAACAAGAAGCTCGTGATCATTCTCGCCGGTCTCGGCCTCGTCAGTTTTCTGTTCTCGTATGCTTTCACCATCATCCCGACCGGTTATACCGGCGTGCGTGTCACATTCGGACAGGTCGAGGAGCAGACACTGAACAACGGTATCAATTTCAAGATTCCTTTTGTCCAGGAGATCGTAATGGTCAACAACAAGCAGCAGGACATCAAGTTTAACGACAACTCCATCTCTTCGGAGACATCCGAAAGAAACACTGTCATGTTCCAGGGCATCACAGTCACCTACCAGATCAACCCGCAGAAGTCGGCATGGATCTATGCAAACGTAACGAACTATGAAGCCGGCCTGGTCAGCGAGTCACTCGTCGCATCCGCAATTAAGACCACTTCAAAAACACTGTCGCCGAACGACTGTACGAACCGTTCCATCATCGAGCCGAAGGCAAAGGATAACATCCAGAAATCTCTTGATGAGAAGTACGGAACAGAAGTCGTATATGTAAACAAGGTCGTCATCAACGATGCATCCTTCGATGCAGAATACGATGAGAAGATCGCGAAGAAGCAGCAGGCGCAGATCGACTACGAAACACAGCAGATCGAGAACAAGAAGAACATCGAAAAAGCGGAAGCTGATGCTGCTGTAACGAAGACAAACGCGCAGGCCAAAGCAGATGCCAAGGTCATCGAAGCTCAGGCAGAGGCAGATGCCAACAAGGCGATCTCCGATTCTATCGATGAGAACGTTCTCCGCAACAAGTATTACGAGAAGTGGGACGGCAAGCTCCCGACCACGATCGTCGGAAATGATTCCATGTCCTCGATCCTGATCTCTCCTGATGCCACAGGCGAGAAGAAAGCACCGGAAGCAACTCCGGCACCGACTCCGACACCGGTACCGGCACAGGATTAATCATCCTATCGATAAACTGCAAAAGTCCCTGTCCCGTATTCCGGGGCAGGGACTTCTTTTTCATCAGGTTGCGGCTGTCAGAGTTCTACCTTCGCGGCAAACTCATTTCCGATAAAGATAGAGCATGTACTGATCATCAAATACGATCTTGTTTCCGTGTTTCACAACTGCGTCATGCACTCCGTTGAAGAAGAGATCTCTGTATTCATCCTTGAGCGTAATGTGCGTGGAATGCGTCCCGAGATATTCGTTATGCTCATCCGCGTTATACTCTCTTCTTCCGGGATATGAAAGAGCATCCAGGAATGTCAGCCCGTACTCTTCACCTTTCATGTAATCAAACTTCTGGGTGTACGGCTGATTCGTCACGAAATACTTGTCATAGACCTTCTGGATATCGTCGAACAGCTCCGGATTGCTCTTCTGGTAATCCGCTCTCATGAAGCACATTGCGAGGATACCGCCGTCCTTGAGAAGCTCGTTGACCCTTCGATACGCAACGTCCTGATCGATCCACTGGATCGCCGCCGCCGAGAAGATCAGATCGAACTTTTTATCTCCGAAATCATGCGTCTCAAAATCATCCACTACGATATCGAAATTCGGATAGGAAGAATACTTTTCCTTCATCTTCGCCGCGAGGTGCTCGCCAAGCTCGATCGCCAGATAATCACATCCGCTCTCGATTGCGAAGTCCGATGCCTGGCCTGTGCCGGGTCCGATCTCAAGGCAGGACTTCCCCGGGCCGAGATCACTTTCCTTTATGATCCGTTCAAACAACTCGGGATTATACTTTACTCTCCACTTATCGAACTTCTCCGGAATGGTATCAAATACCAGTCGCTTATCCTGTTCCATCTCGACCACCTGCCTTCTTTGAATAGTAAAAACAAGTATACCCTAACATCAGCAAAAAAGTATCACGGAATCGTCATTTTTTGAAGAAAACAAAAAGTGCCTCCGGTCAATTCCGGAAGCACTTCTTTTCTTTTTGAAAAGCACTTGTCTTTACGGCAGGATCCCCTGTCCGCCACGGAGATATTTGTCGCATTCTCTTGCGGCGCCTCTTCCTTCGGTCAGGGCCCATACGACGAGCGACTGTCCTCTTCTCATATCACCTGCGGCAAAGACACCGTCCACATTTGTCTGGAATTTACCGAACTCGGCAGATACATTGGATCGGCCGTCACGGTCAAGTTTCAGAGCTGCCGGGATCGTATCTTCCGGTCCGAGGAAGCCCATCGCCAGAATGACGAGATCGGCATCGATCGTGTGTCTCGACCAGTCGAGCGGAACCGGGATCATGCGTCCGGTCTTCTCGTCCTTCTGCCAGTTGACTTCAACGACCTGGAGTTTCTTGACGTTGCCCTTGCTGTCGCCGATGAACTTCTCAGTCGACATATAGTACTGACGCGGATCTTCGCCATAAACTGCCGCCACTTCTTCCTGACCGTAGTCCACTTTCTTTACGAACGGATATTCCGGCCACGGGTTATTTACTGCACGGACATCCGGAAGCGGTCCCATGATCTCGAGCTGAGTAACGCTCTTTGCACCCTGACGAAGCGCGGTTGCGGAACAGTCCGTACCGGTATCACCGCCGCCGATGATAACGACGTGCTTACCCTTTGCGGAAATCGCAAGATCCGGAGCCGGTCCTTCCTTATCGAAGTGATCCTTCGCGAAAAGCGCCTGTGTATTTGTACGGAGATAATCTACTGCAAAATAGATCCCCTTCAGTTCTCTTCCTTCGACGACGAGGTTTCTCGGTTTGGTTGCACCACAGCAGAGTACGACTGCGTCAAAAGAACTTCTGATCTCTTCGATCGTGATGTCGTGTCCGACTTCCACTCCGCACTTGAACTTAATGCCTTCTTCTTCCATCAGTTTCACACGACGGAGAATGACCTGCTTATCGAGTTTCATGTTCGGAATACCATACATGAGAAGTCCACCCGGACGGTCGGCTCTCTCATATACCGTGACACTGTGTCCAGCGTGGTTAAGCTGGTCTGCGCAGGAAAGGCCGGACGGACCGGAGCCGATCACGGCAACTTTCTTTCCGGTTCTCTTCTTCGGAGGATTCGGTTTCATGTTGCCGTTTTTCCATGCGGTCTCCGAGAGGAACCACTCGTTGTTTCTTACGGAAGTGGAAGCAAATCCCGCACCGCATGTGCAGGCACCTTCACAGAGTGCCGGACATACACGTCCCGTGAATTCCGGGAAGCCGTTGGTCTTTCGGAGTCTTCTGTATGCATCTTCAAAATGACCTTTATACAGGAGATCGTTGAACTCAGGAATGAGGTTGGAAAGCGGGCATCCTGTCGCGCCACGTCCTAAGAACATACCTGTCTGGCAGAACGGAACACCACAGTCCATACAGCGCGCGCCCTGGGTTCTGGCCGCCTCTTCGGACTGGTACATCTGATGTACTTCACGGTAGTCGCGGACACGTTCTTTTATGTCACGGTCCGGTCCGATCGCTCTCTCGTATTCCAGGAATCCGGTATTCTTACCCATTCTTCTTCCCTCCTTTGCGAGATGTCGAAGAAGCCGGCTTCTTAGCTGTGGTTGTCTTCTTCGCGGCAGTTGTCTTCTTTGCGGAAGTCTTCTTAACTTCCGGCTTCGTTTCTTCTACCACCTTGATCGGTGCCTGTTCCTTGCCGGTTGCCAGTTCGAATGCCATCATCAGGGCTTCGTCACCTTCGTAACCGTCCATCTTTACCTGAGCAAGTTTCTCGTTGAACTTCGCATAATCATGCGGCAGTACCTTAACGAAACGTCCGATGAGGTCATCGAAATTGGTCAGGATATGTTCTGCATATGTGCTCTGTGTCGCACGTACATGTTCACTGATCTGGGATCTGACGAACTCGATCTCTTCCGGATCGGACAGAGGCAGGAGCTCGACCATTTCCTGGTTGCAGCGCTGGGCGAAATCACCGTTGGCATCATATACATATGCGATACCGCCGGACATACCTGCTGCGAAGTTTCTTCCTGTAGGTCCGAGGACGATCGCGCGTCCGCCGGTCATGTATTCACATCCGTGATCACCGACACCCTCGACAACCGCTGTTGCACCACTGTTTCTTACGCAGAAACGTTCGCCTGCGATACCGCTGATGTATGCTGTACCGGATGTTGCACCATAGAGAGAAACGTTACCGATGATCGTATTCTCTTCGGAGCGGAAGGAAGCGTCTCTGTCCTTTCTGACCACGATCTTACCGCCGGAAAGTCCTTTTCCTACATAGTCATTCGCATCACCTTCGAGACGCAGTGTCAGGCCGTGCGGGATAAATGCACCGAAGCTCTGTCCTGCAGATCCTCTGAAGTGTACATCGATCGCGTCATCCGGCAGACCCTTCTCGCCGTGGATCCTCGTGATCGCGGAACCCAGCTGGGTACCTGCGGCACGGTCAGTGTTATGGATCTCGAGAGAAAGGCTGACCTTTCTTCCTTCATTCAGTGCCGGCTCAGACAGCGGGATCAGAACCTTATAGTCGAGTGTGTTCTCAAGCTTGTGATCCTGAGATACTGTGTGATGTGTGATGACTGTCGAGTCAAGCTGCGGACGATAAAGGATCGCAGAAAGATCGATACCTGTGGACTTCCAGAACTTGATCGCCTTATTGACACGGAGCATATCGGATCTTCCGACCATCTCATCGATCGTTCTGAATCCGAGCTGGGCCATGATCTCACGAAGTTCCTCAGCGATGAAGCGCATGAAGTTAACAACGTATTCCGGCTTACCTTCGAACTTCGCTCTGAGTTTCGGGTTCTGTGTTGCCACACCGAACGGACAAGTATCGAGGTTACATACACGCATCATGGCGCATCCGAGAGCGACCAGCGGTCCTGTAGCAAAACCGAATTCCTCGGCGCCCAGGAGACATGCGATCGCAACATCACGGCCGGTCAGGAGCTTACCGTCTGCCTCAACCGTAATACGGGAACGAAGATCATTCAGCAGCAGTGTCTGGTGAGCCTCGGCAACACCGAGCTCCCACGGAAGACCCGCGTGACGGATCGACGTTCTCGGAGCCGCACCTGTACCTCCGTCATAACCGGAGATCAGAACGACGTCTGCGCGTGCTTTTGCAACACCTGCGGCGATTGTACCGACACCGACTTCAGAAACGAGCTTAACGTTGATTCTTGCAAAGCGGTTCGCATTCTTCAGGTCATGGATCAGCTCCGCGAGATCCTCGATCGAGTAGATATCGTGATGCGGCGGCGGAGAGATAAGACCTACACCAGGAGTACTGTGACGTGTCTTTGCGATCCAGGGATAAACCTTACCTGCAGGGAGCTGTCCGCCTTCACCCGGCTTTGCGCCCTGTGCCATCTTGATCTGGATCTCTCTTGCGTGAACGAGATAATCAGAGGTAACACCGAAACGTCCGGAAGCGACCTGCTTGATCGCACTCATCTTCGAATCGCCGTTAGCCATTCTCTCGTATCTTTCCGGATCCTCACCTCCTTCACCGGTGTTGGACTTACCGCCAAGACGGTTCATCGCGATCGCCAGTGCCTCGTGAGCTTCCTTACTGATGGAACCATAGGACATAGCACCTGTCTTAAAGCGCTTTACGATATTCTCTACCGGCTCGACCTCGTAGATGGAGATCGGCTGCTTAGAAGGAACGAATTCCAGAAGTCCTCTGATGGTGCAGAGTCTTTCATTTTCTTCGTTCAGGCCGCGGCTGTATTCCTTAAAGAGGTTGTAGTCACCCTTTCTGACTGCGTTCTGCAGCTGGTAGATGGTCTTCGGGTTGAACATATGGTATTCACCATCTTTACGCCACTGGTAAACACCGCCTGTAGCCAGACCCGGTTGAGTATCGGCAGTCTTGTAGGCAGCTTCCATACGCTGTCCGACTTCCTTCGCGATCTCATCAAGTCCGATACCGCCGATACGGGAAGCGGTCGATGTGAAGTACTTCTCGATGACTTCTTCACCGATACCGAGTGCCTCAAAGATCTGCGCACCCTGGTAGCTCTTGACTGCGGAGATACCCATCTTCGACAGGATCTTAACGATACCGTGACGGGCAGCATCGATGTAGTTGTCGATCGCGACATCAAGTTCCTTATCGAGACGCTGGTGAGCGATCTCATCGGCGATCGTTGCATACGCCATATACGGGTTGATCGCGGAAGCACCATAACCGACGAGCAGTGCGAAGTGATGAACTTCTCGCGGCTCACCGGACTCCAGCACGATGGAGGTCATGTGACGCTGTCCTTTTCTTACGAGGTGCTGGTGAAGGCCTGCAACAGCGAGCAGTGCCGGAATCGGGCTCTTATCCGCATCCGCGTCACGGTCGGACAGAACGAGGATGTTCGTGCCCTTCTCGACTGCTTCTGATGCAGTCTTGCAGAGTGCATCCATCGCCTTCTCCAGAGTATGTCCGTCACCGTTTGCCTCATAGAGGATCGGAATCACTACGGACTTAAATCCTTTTCTTTTAATATTCTTAACCGCTGCCAGTTCCTCATCCTTCAGGATCGGGCAAGGCAGAGCGATATGACGTGCATCGGTAGCCTTCGGCTCGATGATGTTGCCTTCGTTTCCGAGGTACATTCTTTCCATGATGACGATGTCCTCACGGATGCAGTCGATCGGCGGGTTCGTGACCTGAGCGAACAGCTGCTTGAAGTAGTTATAGAGAAGCTGCGGCTTATCCGAAAGCACAGCGATCGGGCTGTCATTACCCATCGCACCAATTGCCTCGGCACCGGTATTCGCCATCGGGATGACCATCTTGCGGATATCTTCGTAGGTGTAGCCGAACATCTTCTGCTTTACTTCGATGTCGGAAGATGCAGACTTAGCCGCCTTGGCCGGTGCTTTTGCCGAAGTCTTATAGTCATCGACCAGGTCGGAAAGCCTGACCATATTCTCATCGATCCACTGCTTGTACGGATGCGCAGTCGCGACCTTCTTCTTGATCTCTTCGTTGGTGATGATACGTCCTTCTTCGGTATCGATCAGGAGCATTCTGCCCGGACGCAGACGGTTCTTACTGATTACGCGGGACTCATCGATCGGCAGTACACCGACCTCGGAAGAAAGAATCACGTAACCGTCTTCCGTAACAACATATCTTGCCGGACGGAGACCGTTTCTATCGAGGGTAGCAACAATGGAACGTCCATCGGTAAATGCCAGTGCGGCAGGGCCATCCCAGGGCTCCATGAGCATGCTGTTGTACTCGTAGAAAGCCTTCACATCTTCGTCCATCTGCTCGTGCTTGATCCACGGTTCCGGAACCATCATCATAGCGGTCTCGGCAAGAGATCTTCCGGACAGGGTCAGGAACTCGAGAGTGTTATCGAACATCGCCGAGTCAGAACCGTTCGGGTTAATGATCGGCAGTACTTTTTCCATCTCATCGCCGAAAGCCTTATTGCTGATGGAAGCGGATCTTGCATACATCGCATTGATGTTACCGCGCAGGGTATTGATCTCACCGTTGTGGATCAGGTAACGGTATGGATGTGCACGCTCCCAGCTCGGGAATGTGTTCGTGCTGTAACGGGAGTGAACGAGCGCCAGAGCAGAATCGAAGGAAAGATCCTTCAGGTCGAGATAGAAAGCATCCATCTGTTCCGGAGTAAGCATACCCTTATATACGATCGTTCTTGTGGAAAGACTTGCGAAATAGAAATAGCGCGGATCGGTCTCGGTGAGCTCGATCGTACGCTTCTCCAACTTCTTTCTGATAACATAAAGAGCACGGTCAAAAGCGATACCTGCCTTGGTCTTGTCGCCTCTGCCGATAAAGATCTGCATGATATACGGGCGGTTCTCCTCTGCGGTCACACCGATCGTACTCTCATTGACCGGAGTATCACGCCAGCCGAGAACGACCTGTCCCTCTTCTTCCACCGCCTTATCGATGACCTTCATGCACTTTTCTCTGGCATCGCTCTGTCTCGGCAGGAATACCATGCCGACACCGTAATCACCTGCCTGCGGGAGAGTGATGTTTTCTTCCGGGCAGACTTTTCTGAAAAATGCATCCGGGATCTGAAGGAGCATACCCGCACCATCACCGGTGTTCTCGTCGCTGCCCTCACCACCACGGTGTGCCAGATTTGCAAGAATCTTAAGACCGTCTTTCACAGTCTGGTGGGAACGCTTGCCGTGAATGTTTACGACAAAACCGATACCGCACGCATCGTGTTCATATTCAGGAGAATACAGTCCTTGCTTTTGCATCATCATTTTCTTTTCCTCCTCAGGTCCGAAAAGGTTCCCGGGGAAAGATCAGAAAACAACAAGGGCGCCAAGCCCTGCCGGTTCAGCTCACCGTATCTTTGCGGTGATCCCGGGAAGCACTTAGCGCCTTTGCTAGTATTCGATGGATACATCATACCAATTTGCAAGTTATATTGCAACAACTTGCAAAATTTAGAGCAAAAAACGATAAAAAACGTAAATTATTTGTTTTCCCACGCAACTCTTGTCGAGCAATTATTCATTTTATTGGGCAGTTTGCACAAGCAAACCGATGGCTTCGTCAAAGTTCTGTGCTTTTCCGTTCTGAAGCATCTTTTTTACTCTTATCATATGATATCCGCTCCGGAATTCCTGCGGGATCTGAGAATCGTATTTCGCAAGACCCACAATTACTTCAGAGCGTTTCAGATAAAGCCCGGCAAGTTCTTCACGCAGCTCTGCACGCCTTTTCCTCGCGAATTCCGCATGCTTAACTCTTTGCTCCTCCAGGTACTTCCTCGTATTCTGCTCATTACGATGCTTAACGAAAATAATCAGTGCAATGAGTCCGATATTGGATATGAGGATCACTGCCCAGGCCACGGACTGATGCCAGTGTGTATGCTCATCCCAGTCCGTCACGAAAGAGATTAAATAAATATATCCATCGATACCCAGGACAAAGAAGAACGCAATCACCTTAAATATCACAAGAATTCCCGTCTCAAACAGGCTTACATCCTGCGCCGGCTCCTGATACGAGCTCACAGGAGTATCCAGGTTCTTTTCCTTATCACTGATCTCCCGATCCATCTTCTCCAGATCATGATATCCCTTCGAGAGTTTCTCTGCCAATTCGATACTGTCTTTCATGTTCATTTTCC
Organism: Clostridiales bacterium; assembly: GCA_024695545.1. Next base: position 2,128 of record JAILHZ010000095.1, on the reverse strand, counting down.
AACCCTCCGTGAATTGTCTTGATCAGGCGCCCGGTTCCAACCTTGTTGATATAACAATAGCACGTAGCAAATCGAATTGCAATAGATTTTTATCGTTTTTCGATAAATTTATTTCGATATACATCAAATCAGCAAAAGGAAGCAGAAAACAAAAAGGACCGCCGGAGCGGTCCTCTTCCCATCGAAAAGCACTTCACCTCAATGCAGGATCGCCTTGAGATGCTCATCGTAGGTAAGCAGTTCTTTTGCCATAGTTCTGTACTTCTCCTCATGGAGATAAGTGTGACGGTACGGCTTGATCTGCGGTGCCATATCGATCGCGTTCTTAAAGTCTTCCACCTTAAGATCGAGCGTCGCGCAGTAATCCCAGAAACCTGTCTTCGTAAAGACGGTGTCGATCCTCTTCCATCTGTGATCACAGATCTTGCACATAATATAGGTCGCGATACCGACCTGGACACCGTGCAGCTGCGGATGCTCGAGAAGCTGGTCGAGCGCATGGGAGATCAGGTGCTCACTTCCGCTGGTCGGTGCGCTGGATCCCGCGATCTCATTGGCCACTCCGCTCATCGCGAGGGAGTCCAGAAGCTCCTTCAGGAAAAGGTCTTCATTTATAGATTCAAAAGGTGTTCTTACGAACGAGTTGACCGCTTTCTTCGCGATCATGAATGCGAAGTCATTGACCTCGTCGTATCCCATATCTTCCTCATGCTGCCAGTCATAGGTCGAAGAAATCTTCGCGACCATATCGCCGATACCGGAATAGAGGAATCTGACCGGTGCACTCTTGATGACATCCGTATCAACGAGGATACCGTAAGCCATCTTCGCCGGCAGAGACTTTCTATGTCCGTTTACGGTAAGCGATGCGGACGAACTGGAGAATCCGTCCGACGAGGAACTTGTCGGTACGCTGATGAACGGGATGCGGAGAATATATCCGATATACTTGGCCGCATCGATGACCTTGCCGCCGCCCATGCCGATGATCGCCTGCGTCTTGTTCGGGATCTGAAAAGCGAGATTCGTAATGTCATTAAAGTCGACCGTATCCATCTCCTGATGGTGAAGGATCTGCACTCCCGCCTTCTCGCAGGATTTGAACACCGTATCTCCAAACATGGAGATCAGGCCGTTTCCGAAAAGGATGGTAACCTGCGTGATGTCCGCATCCTTCATGTAGTCGCCGATGTGCGCAGTCACACCGCGCTCGATCTTCAGGATCGAAGGGATCGCAATCTCATCTTTAAACATTTTTCTTTCCTCCCGTGCTGTTGTCTTAGTTGTCTTCTGTTAACTCCGGATCCATCAGCCGATGACTTCCGGAACCACCTTTGTCAGTTCTTCAAATGTCGTGATATATGGTACCTCGGCATCGATCTCACCGAAGCCGTATTTCGCGTGGATAAACGGAAGTCCCGCCTTCGTCGTCGCATCGTAATCGCTCTGGATATCGCCGACATAGCAGGCCGCTTTCAGCTTGTTTCTCTTAGCAAGCAGTCGGATGTTCTCATCCTTCTGCAGGAAGTTGTTGCCGTAGCACTCGATATCCTCGACAAGATCTTCCGGCTTTCCGTAATCGATCTTGTAGTATCCGAGGAATGCCTCGATGTACCCTGCCTGGCAGTTGCTGACGATATAGATGTGATAACCCATCTCCTTGAGCTTTTTCCAGGTCTCGATAACACCGTCATAGAGAATGCCGCCGTGCTCGCTCAGGTACTCGTTCTCATACTTCTCGCAGGAGAAACGGAGTGCATCCCTTTCCGGTCCTTTTTCCGTATACGGGAAAAGGATATTAGCGATTTCGTCCATCGGTTTTCCCATGACGCTCTGGATATCTTCACGGGTAACGGATTTATCCGTATATCCCGCTTCGTGGATCTTGATGGTCCATGATTTGGCAACGTTCTCGGCCGAATCCCAGACGGTGCCGTCCATATCGAAAATGATTCCTTTTTTCTTCATTCTCTTCTCCATTTTCTACTATTCTCCATCTGATGTGTTTAACCGCATTCATTATACCATTACATATCCGTCATTTCGAAAAGCACTCGCCATGCTACGATATAGTTGTAAACAAAATCATTTGAGGTGAAAGGAAATGAAACACTATAAGGAAAAGAAA
>JAILHZ010000069.1 GCA_024695545.1 Clostridiales bacterium | reverse complement strand
GGACATATCCTGCAGGCCTTTGACTATAATCTGATGTTCCCGTTTGCGGCTTTTATTCTGGCGTGGTACTATCTGGTTGCTATTACGACGCTGCTGTTCAGAAGAAGGGTCATGTGGATCCCGCAGACGATCCCGATCTGGTCAGTTATCGCTGTCGGTGTGGGAATAGTGCTTTTCACGGTGCTTCGGAATATTCCGGTGTGGCCGTTAACGATACTGGCTCCTTAAGGAGGAAAGTGAAATGCCAATTTGCAGATATTGTGGAAATGAAGCCGGAACGACCCAGTTCTGCCAGAGCTGCGGCGCGCAGGTCGAAGCGGTCACTCCGACGAGAATGACCGAGGAGGATTACCGCCAGCTGGAAAACTCGGATACGGTCTATACAGAGCAGAGCAAAGGTGCAGAGCAGCCGGTGCAGGAGAATAAGTACTTCCGTCCGCAGACTGCGACGGGACTTCTCACGGCGAACATTATCGTGCTCATCCTGGGAGTTCTTACGTTCTGTAACTCGCTGGGTGTAACCAGTATTGCCGTGATCTTCTCGATCATCGGTATAATCAGTGCTTCGAAGGTCAAAACCTGCAGAAGTGATGCGGAAGTGAACAGAAACAAGAGTGTGGCCACGCTTATGCTGACACTGGGAATCGTAGCGCTGGCCGTTGGATTTGTCGTTCTTATTATCCTGAAGATCATCGGTACGCTCGCACACGGACTGTTCTCGATCATCTTCTGATAACGGGAATGGTTGCTAAAGATATCTAAACAATTTATTATTACAGTAAATCGAAGATGTTTTTGTAGAAGGGAAGAGGAGGAAGAAATATGGCAAAGTGTAAATATTGTGGCGAGGAGACCGGTGGGTCTTTATTCTGCCAGAACTGCGGAGCAAAAGTAGATCAGATCCAGGAAGCTCCGCCGATCGCGCCTCAGATCGCACCTCAGCCGGTCTATCCGCAGCAGATGCAGATGCCGGTGCAGCAGCCTTACTATACACCGAAAGGAGCCGGCGGACTTCTTGCAGGAAATATCATTGTTCTTGTATTGAGTTGCATTTTCTTCTGCGGTCTTACTCCGATCATCTCCATCGCACTGTCGATCATCGGTATCGTCTTTTCAGTCAAGGCCGGACATGCGAAAAGCCTGCAGGAATCGAATTCGAACAGGACAGTCGCTATTATCATGCTTATCCTCGGAATCGTTTTCCTGGTCATCGGTATTATTCTCGTAAATATCGTGGTTTACCAGAATTACGGCGGATGGGGCGGATACTTTGACGAGATCATGGAGAATGCCAAGAACAGATAAAAAGGTGTCTGTGCTTTTCAAGAGAACATTTTAAGGAGAAATAGTATGCCTACATGTAAGTATTGTGGAAATGAGACAGGCGGAAAACCTTTCTGCCAGAACTGCGGAGCTAAGGTAGAAGAGACTCCGGTGGCACCCCAGCCGATCCCGGTAGAGAGTACACCTTCCTATGAGCCGGCTCAGGCGCCGGTTCCGACAAATCCGACATTTTATACACCCGGCGGTGCCGGAGGACTTCTCGCCGGAAATATTCTCACGCTGATCGTGTCGGTAATTCTGTGCTGCCTGTGTTTTACATTCGGTTCTATTGCAATGTCAATCATCGGTATCGTCTTTGCCGCGAAGGTCAAGAATGCTGCAAACGCGGATCAGGAGAGCTCCTATAGAAAAGTTGCCTTGATCATGCTCATTCTCTCGATCGTTGTCATCATCCTTTCGATCGTATGGTTCGTCATCAGTGTTTACCAGCAGTACGGCGGATTTGATGGATTCATCGACGCAATCAAGGAATCGTACGAATCCATTATGGAGTCAATGAATAATAAGTAATCTATACCGGATGTCTTCATGCATCCGGAGATATAGCATGAGGTGCAGATATGCAGTGCGCACGCTGCCACAGGGAATTGTCGGATGTTGCTAAGTTCTGTCCGGACTGTGGCCTGAAGATCGAGAAAACCGGTGATGTCGGAGCAGAAAATGCTCCGGCCTATTCCGGCCTGCCCGGTCTGCCGCCGCTGCCATCCTCGCCGTCATCGAAGAAAGAGGTCGAGTCGGAGTTCGTTCCCGTCTCCTTCGATAATGTGACAATGCCGGTCAATAATATGCCGGATATCAGGCCTCAGCCGGCTCCGGCGGTGTTCGCACCGGCCACACAGGCTTACGCACCGGCATCCCCGGCATACGCACAGGGACAGCCCGTTGCTGCGCCTGTATTCCAGCCGAATATTGCGCCGGTAGTGCTTTTCCCGCGGAATACTTATTGGGAAGAGAGTGATTATTATCATATTGATGCCACGGAAGTGCCTGATTTCGAGGCGATCCGCGGTATTTCCATCTTCCTGATGGTGGTCTCGCTGCTGACGGTATTCGGAGTGCTTTTTCCGCTGCCACTATGTATCGTATCGCTGATCCTTTCGTGCCTGGGCGCAGGCGAGACCGATCCGGTCCGCGCCAAGAAGCATTTTAATGTCTGCCGGGTACTGGCGATCATTTCCATTATCGCGGTAGTTGTCCTTCTTATTCTTATTTATGTACTCCGTTATCTTGCAAACTATACGGCATTTCTCGACGGAAGCATACTGAAATCATCACTGAAATTCGTGGGTTCGGCGTTTTCTCTTTTCATGTAATGTGAAAAAATTTTGTCTATTTATTGTGAAATTCCACAGTAACCAATGAAAAATATCTAAAAAGGTTGTATAATTGTTTTACAATTCTTTCGATGAGGGGTAGTTACAAATGAAGAAATGTCCTGTATGTGGCGTTATGATGGGAGATAACGTAGCGCGTTGCTTCATGTGCAAGTACGATTTCCAGAAGGCTGCACGTGAAGGTGAGGATGTAGCACGGCAGGAAGCCAGTGAGAACATCAAGCGAAGCGAGCAGGAAGCCAGCGCACGTGTAGAGCAGAAACGTTCCGAAGAAGAGAAGATCATCGTTGAGATGAAGGCGAGAAATCAGCGTGAGATCGAGACACTCAATCAGCAGCTGGAGTCAGAGAAACTTCGCATCGAGACAGAGTATGTCGAGATCAGGAAGCGTGCTCTTGATGAACGTAAAGCTCTTGAAAAAGAACTCGAAGAGGTCCGTGAGCAGGTAGAAATCGAAAAGAAGCGTCAGCTGGACGTATCTGCAGAGCAGGAGAAAGTACGCGAGGAAGCCAGAAAAGAGATGGCGGTCGAGCGTGAAGAGATGATCAAGCAGGCAAAGAAAGAGCAGGAAGCGATTTTGGCGTCTGCGCATCAGGAAACTGAGCAGCTTGCGATCCAGGTTAGAAAAGAATATGAAGACGCGATGGCAAGAAGGCAGCAGCTGATCGACGAGGCACAGATCGCCGAGGCGGCAGCGAAGGAAGCCATCGAGCGCCGTGATGCGGCCGAGAAAGACTATAAGGAGATGGAAGCATCTCTGAATACGATGAAGACCGATTACGAAGCGGTCAAGAAGAAACTCGAGGAGGAAGCGGAAGCGACCACCAAGAAGATGCTTAAGGAAGGCGAAGATGCGAAGGCTGCATCTATTGCTGAAGGTGAGCAGGCAAAAGCGGCAGCATTAGCTGAAGCCCAGCAGGTACTCGCTGAACTCGAGAATACGAAGAAGCAGGCTGACTCCGAGATGCAGGCGTATGTGGCGGAAGCCCAGCGCATCATGGCGGAGGTCGAAAAGGCACAGGCTCATCAGAAACAGTTGGAGGAAGATTCCGCACGCATGCAGGCGGCTCTCGATGAGACGCAGAAAGCGTATGAAACAATTGCCCAGGAGAAAGAAAACCTGGATACTGCCGTTGCTTCCATGAAGAAAGAGGCGGAGTCCGAGAGGACCCGCATTATTGAGGAAACAACGACTGAACGTGACCGCATCATCAAGGAAACCACCGATGAGCGCGACCGGATCATCATGGAGACTACGGCAGACAGAGAGCGCATTATTGCGGAGACAACTGCCGAGAGAGACCGCATCATCAAGGAAACCAATGATGAGAGCAACCGCATTGCTTCCCAGGCTCAGGCAGAGCTGCAGAAGTCCCAGGCTGAGAAGGCGAAACTCGATCAGGAAGCTTCCCGGGTCCTTAATCTGGCTCAGCAGGAGAAGCAGAAGATGGAGCAGGAGGCTGCGCAGAAACTGGAGCAGGCGAATAAGGCTGTTCATGATGCACAGGCTGAGAAGGACAGACTGCAGGCGGAAGCTAAGGCCGGATGCGATGTGATCGCGAAGCAGAAGGCAGCTCTTGAGTCGGACATCGCGAAGATGACCAAGGAGCAGGAGGCAAACAAGAGCAATTACGAGAAGCAGATTAACTCTCTGAAAGATGAGCTGGAGACAGCCAAGTCCATCATCGCGGATTCGAAGATTGCTAAGAAACTGGCAGAGGTTGAAGCTCAGGAGCTGATCCTCAAGGCTGAGAAGCGTGCCGTTTCACTGAAGGAGTCCGCACTTTCCGAGAGCGAGAAGGGCAAGCTTCAGGATGAAATTAAGAAGAAGGAAAGTGAGTTGGCAGAGATGGCAAAGTCAAAGGAAGAACTCGAGAAGCAGCTTAATGAAACTCAGAATGCGATCAAGAAACTTCAGGATCGCATCGATAATATGCCGGTGGGCGGTGCTGTTTCCATCGCAGATGGTATGAAAGAGTATTCCGTAGTTGTTGTACCGCATCTTTCCAATGGTGAAGTTAACTCGGAGCGTATCGCGGAGATCCTGGCGACCAAGGCAGCTTCCGGATGGAGACTCCACAGCATGATCAATGATGAAGGCGGAAGAATGCAGGCTGCTATGGGCGGCGAAAGCATGAGCCTTTCTGCAAGTTCCGTTTCCATTAAGGAAGACCGCGTAATCATGGTCTTCGAGAGAAACGCCGAAGAGGCATAAGAATGGCAGAACCCTGTTGCGGTGGGCTTTCCGCGCAGGAGGACGTATAAGATTACAAGTGAAGGGCTGCCTGCGGGAAACCGCGGGCAGTCCTTTTTATGCGGAAGAAAACAGTGCTTTTGGCTAAGGAATAACCACAAAGAAAATTGCCGTTAAGTATCACAAAAAACTTTCGCACATAATGAAAGTTTTTGTGGATATTGATACCGATATCGGTTATAATAGTCCCATTAGAGTTTAATTTAGGAGGACGAATACATGACCAATTATTCGGCAGACAAGATCCGTAACATTGCGTTACTGGGCCATGGCGGATCTGGTAAGACTGCGCTTGCAGAAGCGATGCTCTTTTGCGGTAAAGCGATCGACCGTCTCGGACGTTCCGCAGATGGTAACACCGCACTGGACTTTGATCCTGAAGAAATCAAGCGCCAGATTTCCCTTAACACATCCGTAGCGGCATGTGAGTGGAAGAACACGAAGATGAATCTCATCGACACCCCCGGTGATTTCGATTTTCTCGGTGAGACGATGGCCGGTATTCGTGTAGCAGGCAGCGCGATCGTTGTTATCAGCGCAAAGGGCGGTACTTCCGTAGGTTCCGAGAAGGCGATCCGCTTACTGAATAAGAGAAAGGTTCCGTTCCTTTTCTTCCTGAACAGAATGGACGAACCGAATGCGGACTTCGAGGGAGTCGTTTCCCGTATGATGAACCGCTATGGCAGAGGCGTTATTCCGCTGTCCCTGCCAATCATGACCGGCGATAAGATGACCGGTATCGTTGACGTTATGAATAAGCGTGCGTTTACTCTGGATGAGAAGACAGGCGCACAGACTGAGATCCCGCTCCCGGCTGAGTTCGAAGACCGCGTAGTTGAGCTTCAGGACAAGATCAACGAAGTAGTTGCTGAGAGCGACGAAGAACTCATGGAGAAGTATTTCGCAGGCGAGCCGTTCACAGAGGACGAATTCCGCCGTGGCGTACATGCTGGATTTGCAGACGGTGTTCTGCACCCGATCTACTGCGGTTCCGCTTACAAGAACTGGGGCGTAGAGTTCCTGATGAACTGTCTGTCCAAGGATACACCGCCGGCTTCCACGAAGCCGCCGCAAGAAGGTGAAACGCCGGATGGCGAGAAGCTTACGATCGTATGCAATGAGAACGATCCGCTCGCAGCTTTCGTATTTAAGACGATCGCTGACCCGTTCGTAGGCCGTATCTCCCTGTTCCGTGTATATGCAGGTGTTATGAAGAGTAACTCCACTGTATATAACGCTGTAAAAGAAAAAGACGAGCGTCTCGGCGGTCTCTTTTATATGGTTGGTAAGAAGCAGATTCCGACAGACAAGGTCGTTGCCGGTGATATCGGTGCAGTCGCTAAACTCGTTCTTACTCAGACGAATGATACTCTTTGCGACAAGGCACGTATCGTAACACTGACGAAGATCAACTTCCCGACACCGTGTCTTTCCATGGGTATTGTCCCGAAGGCAAGAGGTGAAGAGGATAAGATCATGGCCGGTCTGAACAAGCTGAAGGATGAGGATCCGGTATTCACAGTTGTAAACAACGCAGAGACCAAGCAGATGGTTATCAGTGGTCTCGGTGAGCAGGAGATCTCCGTTCTGAAGAGCAAGCTCAAGAGTAAGTTCAACGTAGACGCTGACCTCGAAGAGCCGCGTGTTCCTTATCGTGAAGCGATCCGTAAGAAGGTTAAGGTTCAGGGTAAGCATAAGAAGCAGTCCGGTGGTCACGGTCAGTACGGTGATGTATGGATCGAGTTTGAGCCGACAGATTCCGAAGAGCTCGTATTCGAAGAGAACGTATTCGGCGGCGCAGTTCCGAAGAACTTCTTCCCGGCTGTTGAGAAGGGCCTCCAGGATGCAGTTAAGAAGGGTATCCTCGGTGCATTCCCGGTAGTTAACCTCAAGGCAACTCTCGTCGATGGTTCCTACCACGATGTAGACTCCTCGGAAATGGCATTTAAGATTGCTGCTAACCTCGCTTTCAAGGCAGGTATGGCTGCTGCTAACCCGGTTCTCCTTGAGCCTATCAGCACTGTATCTGTTCACATTCCTGAGGATAAGCAGGGTGATATCATGGGCGACATGAACAAGCGTCGTGGCCGCATCATGGGTATCGACAGTGACGAGACTGGTTCCGTCATCAACTGCGAAGTTCCGACATCCGAAATGGCTACTTACGCTACCGACCTGAAGTCCATGACTCAGGGCCGCGGCTGGTACACCATCGAGCACGCCCGCTACGAGCAGGCTCCGGGTGATGTACAGGCGAAAGTTATCGAGGCAAGAAAAGCATTCCTGTCTGATGACGAGTAATCGTTTGTATCTGATCTAGAAGTTAAAAGTATCTCTCCTGTGGTTCGTACAGTTTGCTTACGCAAAACTCCCACAGGAGAGATCTTTTTGCTTCTGCCAGATAGCATACTCGCGTGGGACTCGCTCTGGAGAGATTTCTTTTTCATTCCTAAGATCAGTTCATCGCAGCTGTATGAAATGTCTTGAAAAGGTACATTTTTAAGTAGTTTTGTTATACAATGAAATATAGCAATTTACTGACGGAGGAGCACGCTATGCCCTATTCGAGCGTTTTTCTGACTGAGATCATCAAGTCCTTCGAACTGGAGGAAGTTTATGCACCTTCTGATATTGAGAAGGTCCGCATCCACGTGGCAGACGTGACCCGTCCGGGCCTGCAGCTGGCAGGTTACTACGACCACTTCGGTCCTGACCGTATCCAGCTGATCGGTAACATGGAGCATGCGTTCCTCGATAAGCTGACTTCGGCGCAGCGTGAAGAGAGACTGCAGGCGCTCTTTGAGAAGAAGATCCCGTGCCTCATCCTGACCCGCAACCATGTGGCGCACGATGAGCTGATCAAGGTGGCGAAGAAAGCGGATATTCCTGTACTTCGCACACATCAGGCGACGAGTGAATTCATGAGTTCTCTCGTGAAATACCTGAACGTCGAGCTTGCTCCGAGAATCTCGATGCACGGCGTACTTGTTGAGGTAAACGGTGAAGGTATCCTGATCCTCGGTGAGAGTGGCGTTGGTAAATCCGAGACGGCTCTCGAGATCGTTAAGCGTGGTCACCGCTTGATCGCTGATGACCAGGTGGAGATCAGACGAGTTTCCGAGACGACACTTCTGGGCAGAGCGCCGGAGGTGATCCGTCACCTGATCGAGATCCGCGGTATCGGTATTCTCGACGTAAAAGAACTGTACGGTGTATCTTCCGTTAAGCTTCAGGAGAACATCGACTTCGTTATCAACCTTGAACTGTGGGATGAGAAGAAGACATACGACAGACTGGGCATCACCGATGAGACGACTGAGATCCTGGGTATCCAGGTCCCGTCCATCACGATTCCTGTCGGACCCGGCCGTAACCTGGCGATCATCGTCGAGGCGGCGGCTATCAACTACCGTGTTAAGAAGATGGGTTACAACGCGGCCAAGGATCTGGTCACGCGTGTATTCCCGGGCGGTCTGAATGCGGACTGATGAAACGAAGAAACAGATCGGGGGATTAGGACATACATGATGGCGGACAACAGTACGATCGAAGTATTCCGCGGGAAACTTACTGAAAAGGGCTTTGCTGATCTGGCGAAGGATCTTCGCGCAGAGGAAGTAATGAAGCCGCATACTTCTTTCCGTGTCGGCGGACCTGCGCAGCTTTATGCTGAGCCGTCGGATACGGAGGAGATCGTTGCGCTTATTGATACGGCAAAAGCACTTGGGCTTCCGTTTTTCCTTATGGGCAACGGTTCCAACCTCGTCATCTCCGATGAGGGGATCGAGGGCCTGGTCATCCGCCTAGGTGAGAAATTCTCGGAGATCCGGTCCGAGGATGACCCGGAGGACCCGGATTCTGTACTTGTTTATGCGAGCGCGGGAACGCTTCTTACGCGCCTTTCGTCTTTCGCGGCGAAGAATTCCCTGACGGGACTGGAGTTTGCTTCCGGGATCCCGGGATCCCTTGGCGGTGCAGTGTTCATGAACGCGGGAGCTTATGACCACGATATGTCCGAGGTGCTCGAGAAGGTCACGTTTATCACCTCCGACGGAAAGGTCAGTGCTTTTGGAAGAGATGAACTCGACCTGTCCTACAGATCCAGCCGCTTCATGAAGGAAGGCGGCATCGTCTGTGAGGCGGTCCTGAAACTGAAAAGAGGAGATGCGGAAGAGATCAATTCGCAGATCCGCACATATACGGAGAAGAGGACGAAGTCCCAGCCGCTGAACTTCCCGAGCGCGGGAAGCATGTTTAAGCGTCCGACGGGATACTATACCGGAGCACTGATCGAGCAGGCCGGGCTCAAGGGCTTTTCGATCGGCGGCGCTCAGGTGTCGGAGAAGCACGCGGGATTCGTCATCAATACGGGAGATGCGACGGCAAAGGATATCGATGATCTTGTCTCGCATATCCAGAAAACGATCAAAGAGAGAAATGGAGTGGAACTCCAGCGCGAAGTCCGGTTTATCGGCCGCGGGTTTAATTAACGATTAGGAGGAATTGGCATGGATCTGATAATTCTCACAGGTATGTCCGGTGCCGGAAAAAGCCAGGCTGCACATATTTTGGAGGATCAGGGTTATTTCTGTATTGATAACCTGCCGCCGATGGTACTTCCGGAGATCGTAAGGACCTTCCTGAAAGGACAGGGCGGTGAGGGCTTTGCAATCGACCGTCTTGCTTTCGTGGTCGACGTAAGAAGTAACGAATATCTCAAGGGATTCGGAAAGGCAATGACGGAGATCAAGAATCTCGGCTGCCCGTACCGCATTATCTTCCTCGAGGCGAACGATCAGGTCCTGATCAGCCGCTACCGTCAGACACGCCGCAAGCATCCGCTTTCGGAAGGCCTGTCGCTTGTCGAGGCGATCGAGAAGGAGAGAACCCTCATGCGCGGTATACGCGCCCGTGCGACACATATCATCGACACATCCCTGATCGCGCTCTCGGCTCTTCGCGAGGAGATCCTGAACATTATCGAGGTCGAAGATGAGAACGCGATGGATATCCATATCGAGTCGTTCGGATTCAAGTACGGACTTCCGGGAGACTGCGACATTTCCTGCGACGTGCGTTTCCTTCCGAACCCGTTCTATATCCCGGAACTGAAGATGCTGTGCGGTAAGGACCAGGCAATTATCGACTTTCTTGAGTCGCATCCGGAGACGGAGCAGTACTACGAGAAAAAGATGGATCTTCTGTGCTTTTCGATCCCGTACTATATCCGTGAAGGCAAGGCCCGTCTCTCTGTGGGCGTCGGCTGCACCGGCGGACGTCACCGCTCCGTATACATGGCAGAGAGGCTTTATGCGGGACTGAAGGAGAAGGGATACCGCTGTTCCATCCATCACAGAGATATCGAGAAGGATCCGAGATATCAGCCTGTTGAGGATAAGAAGTCATGACCAGGAATCCGTATTCCCAGGACATAAAAGAACAGATCTGTAAGATCTCATATAAGAAAGAAGATGAATGGGCGGCTGAAATGGCGGCCATTTGTCTTTGTACAGGATATGACTGTGACCGTGAGAAGGACCTTGCGAAGGTGATGTGCACGAGTGAGGAGGTTGCCGCAAGGCTGATCCTCGACTGCACGCGCAGTGGGACAGGCATGAAAGCGGAAGGTCCGAACAAAGTCGGAAGAAGGGGCGGAAGTGTGTACGAAGTGCTTTTCCCGTCGGCGGATTTTGAATCGTTCATCACGGACTATCTGCTCCCTGATGTGATCTCGGAGAAGATCTCTTCGTCGGAACCGTTGCGCCGGGCGATGTTAAGAGGTGCTTTTCTGGCGAGAGGATCGATGAGTGATCCGAACAGAACATACCGGATCGAGATCTTGTGCCGGACGGATGCATTTGTAAAGATGCTGATACTGCTTTTCCATTCGGAGAACATCAGCCCGATGACCCGTGTGCTCGACGTGACCTGGTCCATCTACTTTAAGAAACACGATGAGATCTGTGATTTCCTTGTCATCCTCGGAGCGGTCAGCCAGATGCTGGAACTGCAGAATATCCGCGCTCAGCACGACGTTAACAGCATGGTCGCACGAAGTGTCATCCTTGATACCTGGACCGTGAAACAGCAGTCGGAGGCCAGTGCACGAAGGACGAAGGATCTCGAGAAGCTTCTTAATTCGGACAAGGCGGCGAGGATCCCCAGGGAACTGCTCGATGTTGCCCGTGTCCATATCGATAACCCCGGCCTGTCGCTGACGGAGCTCGGACGCCTCATGGATCCGCCGCTGACGAAGTCCGGTATGAATCACAGGCTGAAAAAGCTTCTTGATTATCTATAAATTCAAACGTGAAACCGCCACAAAAGGCGGTTTTTTGTTGTTCCAAAGAAGAGAATCTATTGTTTATCCTCTTATTTTCTTTATTTTTTCTGTATTTATATAAAAGACGCGTGTATAGAATAAAAATATAAGGGGTTGTAACGGGAACATAGGGAAATTGGAGGCAAATGTGGGCGCGAAGACCGATAACATAGTTTTTTCCGGTCTTTCAGTCCGGGGCAGGATCCTGCGGATCGCATCAGCAGTAATCGCTCTTGGCGGTGCACTTATTTGCTTTTTCTTTTTTCTGCGTTACCACGTGATGACCTACGCCTATTGTCTGGCGTTATGTATTCTGGGAGTATTGATATCCTCCGTGTCGCTTTTCCGGAAGCCGGCACGATCGGTAACGCGGATCCTGGCCGCTACGATCGGACTCATCGTCGTCTCTGTCCTCCTCGCGACGCTGATGCCCTGGGGGATCTCATCCCGGAACACGGGTTCCTATAAGAAGAACATGCGATATCTTTCCGAAAAGCACTATTCCACGCTGCGGTTTCCGTCTGTCCTTCCGGACGATGTATCCGACTATGAGATACGTTTCTCGCCAAACACGTTCGGAAGAAAAGCAAACCTGTGTGTAGAGTTCCGCTGCGGAAGTGAAACCCTGGACAGTTATGTGGCCATGATCACGGATGACGCCCTGATCAGCCCGATAAGTATCGAGGATGCGCAGGAGGAAGAACCGGACGAGGAGACCATGACCAGGATCGCGGACAGTCTCGGTGAGGACATCAGTAAAGTAGGCAACCTGCGTCTGAAGTTTGCTTTCCCGGATGATATCAATGAGCATAAGGATGCACTTGTGTATATCGTTTCCTGTGAAATAGATAATGATTCTCCAAAGACGGAAGCGGTCATCATCGACCAGTCAGACGGGTGGGTCTGCTTCTCCAAACTTTTCTGAGTCTAAGATAGTAATCTGTATAAAGAGCGCGGGAAGCGCTCTTTTTTCTATTTCTCCGTCAAATCCCCGTTGAACTGTTCTATCGCGCACTTCAAAACTATTGACATATAGTTCAATACCAACTTATAATCAGTATTGTTGAATATACAATACTGAATAACGTGCAACAATAGTTGCGGACTAAATAAAAAAGGAGGAAGTCAATCATGAATGTTCAATTCAAAAAAGGCGTGCTTGATCTTTGTGTCCTGGCGATGCTGAATGACAGCGACCGTTACGGCTATGAACTGGCCAGCACGCTTTCCGAGATCATCATGATCTCAGACGGAACCGTATATCCGCTTTTGAGAAAGCTTGCATCTGACGGACTGGTGGCCTCTTATCTTCAGGAGTCCCAGAGCGGTCCGCCGCGGAAATACTACAGTCTGACTGCTATGGGCAAGATCCGTCTTGCGGAACTTTTGGAAGACTGGAATACTTTTACGGCAAGCGTAAATAAGATCGTAGGAGGGAAAAGCGTATGAATAAAAAAGACTATATCTCTGCGCTTCGTGTGCAGTTGAAAAGACTTCCTTCCGATGATGTGGAGGAGATCGTAAAAGAGTTTGAGGCACACTTCGATATCGCAGCTTCCGAGGGTAAGACCGAAGAAGAGATCGCAGCGAAGCTGGGTTCTCCGGAAGAAGTATCGAAGTATTATCTGGGCGACGCCGTTCCGGATTTCAATGTTGCACAGGCCGGCAATGTAGCACAGCCGCCGTTCCCGATCATCCCGGTAAAGACCGGCATGGTCATCGACCGTGGCGTAGGCCCGCAGACAGCGGCCGGATTTGCATCCGGACCTTATGCGAAGCAGGTCGTAAATAAGCCGCCGAAGCCGGAATCTCCGGATGCTCCGAATGCTCATACAGGAGCTAAGGATAAGGAGACATACGCAGAGGTGACCCGTCAGGGCAAGAAGCAGTATACGCTTCCGGATTATTCGAACTACCCGTCGCATGATCCGAGCCACACACTCCCGGAGCAGAAGGAACACAGCAAAGCATTTGCGATCCTGTTTACGCTCCTCGTATTTATCCCGCTGTGGCTGATCGCACTGGTGATCCTTGCGCTGCTTATCATTCTCCCGTTTGCACAGGGTCTGTTCTCAGCACTTCTGTTCTCGTGGGTACCGAGCATGTGCACCGGAGTCGTCGGAACATTCTTCATGGCGCTGAGCCTGGGATTTGCCGCAATCGCATTCCTGTTCGTCGCGTTCTTCGCGATCAAGGGTTTTATCCTCGGAACGGTTGGATACTTCCGCTACATCGGCGGTGGCAGCCGTAAGAGTGAGAAAGGAGGCAACGCATGAGAAAGAGTACTGCAGTTTGTGTCGCAATCATGGCGACGAGTTTCGCGCTCTCCATTGTGTGTCTGTTCGTCAGTCTCGGCTTCTACGCACTGAGCGGGACGAAAGAAGTTGCTGAGCGCATCTATACCGGAGAATGGGATGATATTCCGGAGAAGTTTGACTTTATTGATGCCGACGGCACAAGCTTTGAGATCGATCTTCCGAGCTTCCATTTCATCGCGGATGATCTTGGAGTAGATGTGGAGATCCTCTGTGTAAAGATCCATACGAGGGATGAGGATGAAGCTTCTGCCCGTAAAGTGATTGAAGAGAAGGCAGAAGAGAAGAAAGAAGAAAAAGATGCCGGGAAGAAGGATCACGGCAAAAAAGATCATGAAGGAAAAGGAAATCCGGACAATAAGGATTCGTAACTGATCCACAACTGTCTTTGGAGAATCGGGAAAAGAAACTGAAATGGAAAAGGAGATGCTGAAAGGCATCTCTTTTTCTTTGGTATTCTTTCCGCCCGAAAAAGAACTTGTAAGGAAAAAATATTGACAAAGCTTTCTTTTGAACGCATAATCTGCTTAATAGTATAAATGCACTGACGGAGAAAAGTAGCGATCCGAAGACGTACAGGGCGTGCCGGCGGAAGAATTGAGAGCCGGCATACGAGGGAAGATCAGTCGAAGTTCACTCCCGAGCAGATCTGCAGAACACATCAAGCGCAAGCGGTGTCAGTAGGTGGATACGGAAAGCCCGCCGTTACTTAGGGCAGAGGCTGATAGGCCTTGAGAGTGCGAGTGCTTTTCAATAGGGAAAAGGCTCGAAAATGGGTGGTACCGCGAGATATGATATTTCGTCCCATTGCTGAAGGAAACGACGGCAATGGGACTTTTTGTTGCCGTCAGCAGTGCGAAAGGCAGGTAGTAAAGATGAGAAAAGAAGTGAACTCATGGATCTATGATCCGAAAGCCGAGTGCATGTCGGATGACGAGCGCGCGAAGGTGCAGAGCGAACGCCTGATCAAGTGCGTCAACCGCATGTGGGAAAATGTTCCGTACTACAGAAAACGTATGGAAGAAAAGGGCGTGACCCCGGGCGATATCAAGAGCGTCGAGGATCTCCCGAAACTCCCGTTCACAGATAAATACGATTTCAGGGATAACTATCCGTTCGGAACACTGGCGGTACCGAGATCGGAACTTGTTCGTGTACATGCTTCTTCCGGAACGACCGGCAAGATGAAGGTCGTCGGTTATACGGCAAATGACGTCGAACTTTGGAACTCTGTTCTTTGCCGTTCGATGGCAAGATCCGGCGTACAGAAGGGCGACCTCGTACATATTGCATACGGCTACGGCCTGTTCACCGGCGGTCTTGGCCCGCACTTCGCATGTGCGAAACTCGGTGCCACTGCGATCCCGGTATCCGGCGGTAATACGGCAAGACAGATCACGATCCTTCGTGAGTGGAAGCCGGAAGTCCTGATGTGCACACCGACATATGCTCTGCATATTGCCGACCAGCTCGAAGCAGCCGGCATCGATAAGTCTGAACTGAACCTGCGCTGCGGTATCTTCGGCGCCGAGGCATGGACCCTGGAGATGAGAGATCAGATCGAAGAGAAGCTCGGACTCCGTGCTTTTGACATCTATGGTCTGACAGAGATCTGCGGACCGGGTGTAGGATGCTCCTGCGACAAGTCCGATCTGATCCACATCGAGGCGGACCACTTCATTCCGGAGATCGTAGATCCGGAGACAGGCGAGCCGCTGCCGGATGGTGAACTCGGTGAACTCGTATTCTCCTCTATCAGTAAGGAAGGCGTACCGCTCCTGCGTTATAACACACACGACCTGACACGCCTTTATCACGGTAAGTGTGAGTGCGGACGTACCACACCGAAGATCGAGAAGGTCACAGGGCGTGCCGATGACATGATGATCATCCGCGGCGTTAACGTATTCCCGTCCCAGATCGAGGCTGTTCTCCTCGCACACAGTGAGGTTGAGCCGCATTACATGATCTACCTTGACCGTGCACAGAACCTCGACAGGATGACTGTCAAGGTAGAGATGACACCTTCGTTCTTCTCCGACTCTATCCGTGAGATCGAGAACACAGAGAGAATGCTCGAAGGCGAGATCGCTTCCATGACAGGTATCCACGCGAAGATCAAGCTCTGTGAGCCGAGAAGTCTTCCGAGATCCGAGGGTAAGATGAAGCGAGTCATCGACGAGCGCTTCAAAAAGTAATCTCTCAATTTAACTAGAAACAAATAAACTCCCTGCGACTCAAACATGTACGCTAACGCGTAACTCGCCGCAGGGAGTTTTTTGTTTCTATATAGATAATAAGAGATTTCTTTCTTGAAGCTCTGTCGATGTATATGCTTGCCGCAAAGAGTTTTTTGTTTCTTTTTATATATCGATTACTTTTTGAAGCATTTCTTCTAAAAAGGAGAGGGGGCGGGCAAATGTGAGGAGCGATTCCGCAGACGCAAAGCGGCGAGGACCAGCGACGATATTTGCCCGATACCCTTCCTTTTTGCAGACGGCTCTGCAATTAGGCAGGTATATTTCAGATGGGTGCGTCTCGATTAAAGTCTCAAGATAAGTGTATAATTTTCTCATAACGAAAGGAGTTATGGAAAATGGCAACACTTTGCAGAAACTGTAATCATGCGCTGGTGTATTCACCGGAGATCCGTAAGATGTACTGCTATTATTGCGGCAGTGCTTTTGAAGCGGAAGATGTTGAGTCTGAGGCGAAGAAGTACAGAGAAAATGAGCGCGTGCTGACCCGCGGTGAAGTGTACGGCGACGATGAGGTGATCGATGAATATCTCGAAGCCTATGTGTACACCTGCAGCGAGTGCGGCGGCGAGATCTCGATCCATGGATCAGAGACCTCGACGACATGCATCTACTGCGGAAATCCGAATGTGGTGTTCTCCCGTGTCGCGAAAGAAAAGATGCCGGACGCGATCATCCCGTTTTCCGTAACGAGAGCGCAGGCGCTCAGCGCGATCCGTGCGATCATCGATCAGGCGGCGTTCCCGCCGGTGGAATTGAAAAATCTGAAGGTTGAAGACATCCGCGGAATCTATCTTCCGTACTGGATCGTAAGTGCGACGCATGAGGAGTCTGCAGTGGTTCAGATCTCTGTGAGCACCGGTACGACGAAGTACAAATATGTCGGCCGTTCGGGATTCATGAACATCAACAGCTTCCCGGTCGACGGCTGCCGGATCCTTTCGGATGAGAGCAGCGCGAGACTGGAACCGTTCGATCTTAATGGCATGAAGCGCTTTGACGAGGACTATCTTCTGGGATTCTATTCCAACTCTTCCGACATTACATACGAGGATCTGTATCTGGCAGTAGAAAGAAGAGGAAAAGAGATTTTCGAAACAACGGTGAAAAAAGAGATGAAGTCGAACAAGATCGTCGGTGAGGTGCATGAGACCTCGATCGCGGATAACTATCTGTATGCGATGTTTCCGGTATGGTTCGTGACCTTCTGTCTTAACGGCCAGCCGCATACCATTCTGGTCAACGGCCAGACAGGTAAGGTCGTGTGCGGTATCCCGTACGACCAGAAGAAAGTGAAAAGAACGATGATCGTTTGGGGCACGCTCATCACGGCAGTAGTCGTCGGAATTCTTTTTGGGGTTCTTTATGCACTCGGATTCAGAGAGCTCGGCAAGAAATCCGTGGTCTCCAACACGAGTCAAACCATATTGACTGCTAGCCTGATGTTCGGAACAGGCTGGCTGTTATACGGTTTGAATAAGATGAAAAAAGTGAAGAAGCAGCTTGAACTGACACAGGCGGGCAACATGTTCCGCTTTGTAAAGAGAAGACAGGGGTAATTGAAATGGTAGGAGTAGCAATTATGACGTTCATTTTCGGCTTGCTCGCCGGAATCGGCGGAGTCTGCTATATTCTGGGCAGGATGCTGGAAAAGAGAAACAGTTTCGGTGACAGCCATGCGCATTCGCTTATGTATACGCAGCTGATCACGTACACCGACAGCTCGGACCGTATGTATCCGT
>JAILHZ010000037.1 GCA_024695545.1 Clostridiales bacterium | reverse complement strand
ATCTTCGTTCTTGTGCTTCGTGGCAGTCTCGTCCATCTCGTTTTTCATCTCGAACATGATGGAGATGATCTCCACACCGTTCTCATCGGTTTCCCGATAGATATAGTCGCCTTTACTTCCGGTCCTGGCGTCGTTATCTTTTTCAAAATACGCATTCTGGAAAGCCGTCGCGCGGAGCTGGTTGAACTGGATCTCGCAGTGCTGCTCGAGCGTCTCACCGACCATCTTCGTCGACATTCTCGTCTTCAGATCCTTATAGTATGCGATCTGCTCATCCTTCTGATCCAGAAGGAGCTTTCTCGTATCCTTTTCCTGTACCAGTGCTTTTTCCAGATCGTGCTTCTCATTAGTCAGCTTCGTCTCGAGGTCCCGCTTCTCATTCGTAAGTTTCGTCTCAAGATCTCTCTTCTCGGTCTCGATCTTATTCACGGCTTCCATCACGGCGATGGTCTTCTTATCTTCAAAAGAATTCAGCTCGCTCTGAAGTGACACGGCTCTCTCTTCTGCCTTTCTGACCTGCGCCTGAAGTTTCTGGATCTCCTTGTCATGCTCTTCCTGCACGCTCAGGCGGATTCTACTCTCACGCGCCTCGATCTCCGCCTCATGGACCTCGGAAAGGTGCTTCTCCATCTCTTTGACTCTGGTGGAAACCGTCTTATCAAATTCCTGATCACGGATCTGCGAAACGATCGAGTTGACCGCAGTATCATCTACTTCAAATGTTTTCCCGCAATGAGGGCACTTCAGTTCTGCCATAGAAGCCTCCTGTTCGTCGCTATTCTTCTAAAACATCGTATATAAGCTATTATACATCACCGATGATTGAAGCTGTTTGACACTTTGAGCGAATATAGTCCCGGAATGTCCAATGGAAATATCCCGTTGGTCATTTCTCATTGAAAAGCACTCTCAATGGCAAACAAGGAGCTATCCCATTGTTGAGATAGCTCCCCCTTCTTCAGTTCCTTTCCGAAAAGAAGCCGCAATCAGGCCGTCGGATCATTCACCACACCGATGAAAAGAGGTGCGCCGGTATCAGAGAACACCTCGAAGATGAACGGACGGTCGAATACAAAGGTGTATTTAGCTGACGGAGCGCATTGCTCAACGATCATTGCTACCGTGATCGCGGCACCCTTTACGCCTTCTTCATCGATCATGACACGAACATCCTGTTCCACCTGCTTAACATAGATCTTATCATCTGGTCCCTGATCCGTGATCGATCCGAAGTTTCCCCTATGCTCGTCAAAAGCATCTTTGATCCCGAGTTTTCGGAGTTCATCGATCATGTCGTTTTTATACGATACATCAAACTTCGGAAGTGACAGGTCGACCATTGCCTCCCCAAAAACGTTTCCACCTGTATAACTGTTATTCAGGAACTCCATAAAGTCCTTATCTTTCAGCAGGTTCTGCGCGGAAGTATCTTTATCCGGGAGGATCAGCCGCATCTTTCCATTGCCGGTGACCGGAAGTTCAATCGCTGTATAGCCATCACCGGTGTGGCAATCGAATTTTTCATATTCCATATTCATGAAGTCGCATGTGACATCTCCTGCCGGCGCATGGAACGTCCCGGGCTTTGTCTCATCCTCATGAAATCTCATTCCCCACTTGCCATTGTAGTTGATCGTTGAGGCGACCATCAGAAGCAGATTCGGATCCATACCAAGATCATCCACATAGTCGGTAAGAAGACCGTCTGTCTGGCGGTTGAGCCAGTTTCTGAATTCTTCCACATACTTTTCATCTTCCGGATCTCCGCTGAAAACTGAGGCGAGATATTCCGTCGCGATCCTCTCTACCGTGTCATTCTTATATTCGAAATGATCACTCATCCAGATGGAATTGGCGAGCAGGCATTTCGAAGCGTCGTCATCTACATAATTTGCCAGGAACAGTGCTTTTGAAGTGGAGCGGAGCGTCTCGATATCCGACACACCAAGAAGATCAAGGATCTCCTGCCTCGTATTGCCGTCGGCCGCCTCGGCAACAATACACATGCACAGATACAGGCTCAGCGGGGAATATACGAAGTTCTTATCTTCTGCCTCCTCGGCAAAAGTACCCGTACTCTTCTCCAGGAATTTCTTAAATCCATCCGCGTATCCTTCCGGCTGATTCCTGAATTCTTCGCGGGATGCCCTCCACTTTTCATATTGTTCGCGATAAGCATCAGGATCATAATCATCACCTCGCAAAGCGGGAGAAACCGATTCCGGACATTTGGCCATCTCGGGATATACTGCTTCCGCCTTGACAGCCTTGTTCTTCTTTTTATACAGCACCTTCGGAAGCGCGACAGCGACCACAAGGATCACAGCTGCCGCTGCAATACCGATCTCGATCCAGAATGCTTTTCTGCTCTTACCGGTCTTTTTATGCTTAACCGGCGATGCACTTTCTTTCGCCTTCGGCATCTCAGGGATAAGTTCTTCATCGATCATACCGATCGCATCGAGTAATTTATCTTCGTTTTTCATTTCTCTGACCCTTCTTTCTTAAGGTATTCCTCCAGTTTCTTGCGGGTCCTCATAAGGAGCATCTTCACTGCGTCAGATGTCATCTCGTAGTGATCCGCAATATCGGAGACCGGCATCATGTACCAGTACCGGAAAAGGAAGATGTGCCGGTTCTTTTCCGGGAGAGAAAGAAGAAATTTGGAAAGCAGATCCTTAAGCGCGACAGTATCCTCGATCGAAGTGCTTTCACCGATACACTCGGAAAGCTCATCCAGACAGATCGCGATCTGTCCGCCACCGTGCTTCATGGACCGTTCTTTTCTATAGCGGTCGATCGCCAGATTTCTGGTG
>JAILHZ010000002.1 GCA_024695545.1 Clostridiales bacterium | reverse complement strand
AATATCAACGCGCTTCGCAGAGACGCGATGGCATTCCTTGCGGAAGCGATCCTTGATAAGCAGGTCGAGGGGAGAACTTCCGATTTTGCTTCCGGAAATGAGACTTCCAACGAATCGGAAAAACCGGAAAAGATGCATATCACGATCGCTGAATACGTGGATATGAGAAGGATCACCGGCGGATACAGCTGCGGTGCGGATATCTATGTTTTCCCGGCGCTTCAGATTGGAAGATCCGGAAGGATCATGTATATTGACGAGCTTTTGGGCAGTGAGCCGGAAGCCCGTGTCGCGCTTCGTCTCCCGGGTGCGTATAAGGACGATATGCTTGAGGTCATTTCAAAAGCATATCAGCTTGTTTTATCGCACGCAGGTGACCGATTCGTAGGATTCTTCGGAACGAACGCGGATGAAAAGACCAGAGGCCTTACCGCCGGAGCGAATATCTTTAACCATTTTACGGCCCGTTATGAAGCGGCAAAGGGATTGGATTATCTTTATCTTTCCTATGAACTGAATGATGATC
Organism: Clostridiales bacterium; assembly: GCA_024695545.1. Next base: position 134,207 of record JAILHZ010000002.1, on the reverse strand, counting down.
AGGTGAGAAAACTCGCTTTGGCGCTCAGTTCTGAGAATTTATCTTCATATCTGGCCCTGCACCGCTATGGTCCGATCGAGTGGATGCAGTCAGAGTTCTGTCCGCTCGGCCGTCATCAGGCGCACTGCACGGTATGCCGTGATCACCCGGAAGTTTCTCTTGGTGAGAAAACATCGGAGAAGAACGACCACCACGATGATCGTGTCGATATCGTATGCTATCCGGGCTTCTGCCGCGCAGACCTGTTCGGCAAGGCGAGAAATGTTATTTCCGGAGCGACTGTATCTGAGCTGCTTTCAAACAATATTCCGGTCGCATCTGTTGTCCGCTTTATGAATGAGGATCAGGATGAAAGGAGAATGATCGTCGACTCTCTTTTCGACGATGATGTAGATGATGAAGGAGAAGATTGGTATGAGTACTGAGATATTTGTTGAGCGCATTCAGGACGATGCCGTGCTGCCGACCTATGCACATGACGGCGATGCCGGAATGGATCTTTACAGCGTCACGGATGTTGTGATCCGCCCCGGTGAAACTGTTCTGATCCATACGGGACTGAAGTTTGCAATCCCGGTAGGCTTCGAAGTGCAGATCCGTCCGAGATCGGGTCTTTCACTGAATACTCCTCTTCGTATCCCGAATGCTCCCGGAACGATCGACAGCGGCTATAGAGGAGAGATCTGTATCATTATGGAAAACTCTTCTTCGGAAGCTTACAAAGATATGCCTGAGCTCTTTTTGACGGATAAAGGGAATAAGAAAGGCCCGTATCATGTAAAGAAGGGTGACCGCATCGCGCAGATGGTTGTTGCCAGATACGAAAAGGCTGAGTTTACCATGACGGAAAGCGTTGAAACTATTGGTATAAACAGAGAAGGCGGTTTTGGTTCGACCGGCGTGTAAGTCTGTGGTAAAATAGCATAATTCAAAGGAAAGGCGTACAAGAGAATGCTGAATATATACATTTCGGAAGATGTTAAAACGAAAACCGACAGAACAGTCAGCAAGATCCGCAAGACAGAGAATATCTGTGATGACTGCTGGATAAATCTTATTGCGCCTACTGATGAAGAAATCGAGCTTCTGACTGAAAAACTGGACGTTCCGGAAGAATTCCTGAGAAATCCGCTGGATGATGAGGAAAGACCGCGTATCGATACTGATGAGGATTCGAATTCTCTTCTGATGATCGTAGATATTCCCCGTGTCCAGGATAACAAGCGCCCTGATCTTCTCGAGACTGTTCCTCTCGGTATTATTATCCAAAAGAGACAGATCATCACAGTTTCGCTTCGTGATGTACCGCTTCTGAACTCTTTTGCCGAGAATCAGGTGAAAGACTGCAAAGTCGGCTACAGAAACCGCTTTGCGATCCAGATTATGTATGCTGCTGCAGGCGAGTTCCTGAGACTCCTGCGTCAGGTCGATAAGAGCATCGAGTCTTCTGAAAAAGAACTTGCGAAGATTACGACAAATAAAGAACTCTACAGACTTCTTGACCTGTCGAAGACCTTAGTTTATTTTTCGACATCACTGAAGTCAGATGAAGCAGTACTTGAGAAACTGAATCACGGTCCGACGACGATCCGCCAGTATGAGGAGGATGAAGAACTCCTTGATGATGTCATCATAGAGTTTAAGCAGGCGATGGAAATGGCGGACATCTACATGTCCGTTGTCAGCCATACGCTGGATGCGTATGCTTCGATCATCAATAATAATATGAACGATATCATGAAGATCATGGCTGCGGCGACGATCGCACTTTCTGTTCCGACGATCATTTCCAGTTTCTTCGGACAAAACTGCCCGATGCCGTGGGATTCCAACTTTTCTTCGAATCCCATACCTTTCTTCATCCTTTTAGGTTCCGGTGTTTTCAGTATCGCAGTTGCTGTTATGATCCTGCGGAAACACCGTATGCTGTAAGAGGTCTGTATGGGAAGAGGTATTACAAAACGTGAAGGAAAAAGGATCTCACTTTCCGGACTTATTGTCCGTGTTGCGCTGGTCCTCAGTATCCTTGCTGTTGCTACTATCGCGGTAATTGTTATGACTACATCTACTGCGAATAGTCTGATGAGTATCGATAAGAAGGAACTTCCTAATATTCCTTCCAACGTTCTTCCGCCTTATTCAGCGACCAGTTTTACTTCTGCGGATGAGCAGACTCAGCTGTCCGGATGGTTCTTTAAGACCGATGATCCGATCAGTACGATCATTGTTGTGCATGATACTCAGTCCAACCGTCTCCCTTTTAACGTGGCGATGGTCCAGATGATCGAGGACTTCCTGAATATGCACTATAATGTGTTCCTCTTTGATCTTCGTAACTCAGGAGAGAGCAGTGGTACGATCTGCGGATACGGTTATCTTGAGTGGCAGGATGTACTCGGTGCGATCAAACATGTTAAGAAGATCTCCGTAACAAAGGATGTTGTGCTCTATGGCATCGGTTCAGGATGCAGTGCCTGCCTTCTCGGCATGGATAAACTTCCGCCGTCCCTGGACAGTGAAGTTCTGGAGGATTATGATCAGAAGATCGTTTCTCTCGGTTTTGATGTACACTATATTTCCGGCATTATTCTGGATTCTCCGGCGAAGAACTCGGATGATTACATTACACCTTTTGTTAAGAAGAAGTCGAAGATGTCATTCATCACGAAGTACTTTGTTCCTTACGCGATCCGTGTTTCATCCGGTGTGGGCGGAAGTGTAAACCTGGCGGCAGAAATCTCCAGACTTCCGATCCCTGTATGCATTATGTACGGTGGCCGTGATACTTTTGTCGGATCTGACAAGATCGGGCAGATCGTTGAAGAGAGAAAGCGTTTAAACCCGAATACGACGATGTCCAGTATGATTTCTGGTGCGGGATACTGTGAAGCTTACATGATCGATCCGAACGGATACAGGCAGACCCTGAAGGAATTCCTGGAAACATACTTTAAGAAAGGCTCCTGAGATGGCAGTGTTAACATTAGGAATTGAATCATCCTGTGATGAGACAGCATGTGCTGTAATTGAAGACGGCCGTATTGTACGTGCGAGCATGATCGCGTCTCAGGCAGATCTTCACAGCCAGTACGGCGGTGTCGTTCCGGAGATTGCTTCCCGTATGCATGTTGAGGCGATCGTTCCGGTCATTTCCGAGACCATGAAACAGGCAGAAGTGTCATTTGATGATATTGATGCTGTCTGTGTCACCAAGGGCCCGGGTCTTGTCGGAGCGCTTCTTGTCGGAGTTTCCGCGGCAAAAGCACTATGTGAAGTGAAGAAGATCCCTCTTGTCGGAGTGAATCACATGGCGGGACATATCGCCGCCAATTATCTTACGGATACTACGTGGGAACCGCCGTTCCTCTGTCTGGTTGTTTCCGGCGGTCACAGCGAGATCCTTCTCGTGAAGGATTACTCGGATATGGAGTGTATCTGTAGCACACGTGACGATGCGGCTGGCGAGGCTTTTGACAAGATCGCGAGAGTGATCGGTCTGGGTTATCCCGGCGGACCGAAACTGGATAAGGCAAGTAAGTCCGGAGATGCGAAAGCGTATTCTTTCCCGTCTCCGAAGATCACGGATTCTCTCGACTTTTCATTCAGCGGCATCAAGACGGCCGCTCTGAATACGATCAATCAGGTGCGTCAGAGCGGTGGAGAGGTAAATATCAATGATTTCGCCGCGTCCTATCAGGATGCGATCTGCTCGATCCTTTGTGACCGACTGGATCAGGCGATCAAGCTTACCGGAATGAAGAAGATCTGTCTGGCAGGCGGCGTGTCCGCGAATTCCTGTCTGAGAATGAAAGTCGAGAAACTGGCGGCAAAGAGAAAGTGTTCGCTTTGCCTTCCAAAGATGGCTTACTGTACGGATAATGCCGCAATGATCGCTTCTGCCGGATATTATGATTTCCGTCGCGGTGTCCGGGACGGGATGGATATGAACGCGTATCCTTCGCTGGAATTAGGAGGAGAATATGGCAATTAAGAAGGGAATAAAGGTCATCGCGGAGAACCGTAAGGCTTTCCATGACTATTTCATAGATGAGAAGTTTGAAGCGGGTATAGTGCTTTCCGGTACGGAGGTAAAGTCTCTTCGCGCGGGGAAAGTGAATCTGAAAGACAGTTATGTGCAGGTCAAGGAAGGCGAGATCTTCCTGATCGGTGTGCATATCAGCCCGTACGAGCAGGGTAACCGCTTTAATCTTGATCCGATGAGGACCAGAAAACTGCTGATGCATAAGAGTGAGATCATCCGGCTTTTCTCGACGGTAAAGCAGGACGGTCTGACGATCGTGCCTACGAAATGCTACTTTAAGGATGGAAAGGTCAAATTCGAGATCGGTCTGGCAAGAGGTAAGAAGAACTTCGATAAACGTGATTCGGCTGCGGAGAAGACGGCGAAACGTGATATTGACCGCGCCATGAAAGATCAGAGAAACCGTTCCTGAGTGCTTTTCACTAATAATTTTGAGAAGTTCCTCTGTTTGTAGTATACTTGAATTTGTAAATTCTGTAGGAGATGTGCAGTATGGGACTGACGCAGGAAAAAAAGAAGAAAGCGGTTTTTCATCCCTTATATTTCCTTTTTGCGTTCATCATGTGGATCCTGGTGGTCGGCTGGCTGGCGGTAATCTTTTCTCTTTCCGCTGAGTCTGCGGATGCTTCCACGCTTCGTTCCCAGGATCTGATCCGCCGTATCTCCGACTGGTTTCATTTCACGGCCAGTGAAGAAGTGGTAAGAAGCTGTGCGCACATTATCGAGTTTACGATCCTTTCCGTTTTAGCGTATATTGCGATGTTCGCGACGAATCACATCCAGACGAGACTGGATCAGCCGGGAATAAGATTACTGGATAAGATTAAGAACGATAACGAGGTATATATTGCCGTTTCTTTATGGATCACCGCGCTTTCCGCATCGGCGGATGAGTATCACCAGATCTTCGTAGATGGCAGATCAGCAAGCCTTTTCGATGTGTTCCTTGATCTTTGCGGCGCAGTCGTAGTCATGCTGATCATCCGAATCGTCGTATCGATCTATGTGTATGTGAAGAATAAAAAAGAAAGCGGGAACATTATCGCATCAGAGACACAGGTAGAGGAGTTGTGATATATGGGCATTTTTGATCGTAAGAAAGATAATGAAAAAGAGATCAGCCAGTCTCCGTTATGGAATAACGCGTATACACCTGCCTACAATTACCAGTGCGACAGCAATGGTAATCCTGCGGGATCCTTTGCTTTGAATGAAGGTATCGCGACAAGACTTCTGAAGAAGCCCCGTGATTTCTATGAGGAGACGGATCGTTTTATCCTTTTGCTGATCAGTTCTACGGATAAGAAAATCCTCGGTTCCATTCCTTATGAAAAAGCACTGAAACTGCTTGATCCGTATAAACTCGAGGAGACCAAGGATGAAGTGATCATCCGTCCGTTGACATATGCTGAGATCACAGGTGTGATTAAGGGCTGAGTTTCAAAATGATGTTACAAAAAAAGGAGCGGTGCAACCGCTCCTTTTTGTTTCATTAACTTTTCGCCTGATTATTTGTAAGTTGTCTTCTTGGCGTAGTCTGTATCTACTACACAGATATAAGACTTACCGGCGTTGACCTCGATCTCTTTTCCTGTGCTGTCGAAGCACTTGATCTGATCGTTTGGAGTCGGCTTGGTCCAGGTAATGTTCTCGAGCTTTCCGTTAGACACATAGTAGCCGGAACCGCCTTCCTCGAAGTGGATATCCTTATGACGCTCAGAACTGTAGTCATTCGGTCTTGCATTGATCGGGACGAAGAGGACGAAGACGTTTGTGAAGCTGATCTGCTTGTCAACGTTGCAGTCCATCTGCGGCTCACCGTTATACTGGCTCTTGTAATAAACACCTTCTGCGGCATTGTAGACGAAGAGACCGTCATCGTTGGTACCGGAGAAGTAAACGTTCATCTCTGTACAGTCAACGGCGTCTGTCATCTTGGCTTTACCGGTTTCGACGAAGTTAAACATCATCGGCATTTCTCCGGCAATATCGAGCTTAAACTTCTCGGTAGCCTTCATAATGAAGTCGCCACGGGTAACACCGCAGTGTTCTACACCTGTACGGTGACCCGGCTGATTCATCCATTCACGGTCACGCCAGCAGAAACGGCCTTCCGGTACTTCGTCGGCATCGTGACCGCGGAGAGAATCGTAAATGTAGTCATTCAGATCCATCCAGTCGATCTTGTTATTCTTTACATGAGCAGGAACTGCTGTGTAGTCAGCGCCCCAGCATACGAAGATCGCGCCTGTACCTGCACACATATCAGCTGCGCCCACACGGCCGCTTCTGACGGCACCGACGAGCGGGACCTTAGAGATGTCGGGATACATGCAGAGAAGACGTGTCTGGCCGCCCTCTGTCTCATACTCGAAGATAACGGATGCTTCTGTGGTACCACGCTGCGGGTTGGCTACCTTGCAGTTATTGATAGTGATACCGATGCCACGCTTTCCGACATTCTCCTTGTCCATATCGTAAAGACCGGTAAACGGGTTTACGGCAAGGTTCTCGGGCATGGTTTCGGATGTTTCTGACGTTTCTTGCTTAGTTGTTGTTTCTGAAGGTTCGGATGTTGTTTCGGATGTTGTTTCACTTCCGTCAGAGGTCCACCAAGTCTCATAACTTACTGTTTCCTGTTTTTTCTTACCGCATCCGGTAAGAGGTGATGCGAAAAGCATTAACGACATCGAGAGAGCCGCTAATTTAATGATGTGCTTTTTCATTTTCTCGCTCCTTGGTTTGTAATATGACTCTATTGTAACATAACAAGCCAAATATCAAGCACAACATTGAAAAGTATCGGGAAATCGGTTAATATGTTCCATGTTAAGAAAGGGAAAATAGTATGTCTTCTAATACAAAAGAGCGTGCGAATGCCGGTTCAAGTAAACAGGCTCCCAAGAAGAAAAAGTCTGTGGCACGGATCCTTATTAAGATCCTGTGCTTTATTCTTTGTGCCATTCTTGGTCTTGGCGGCGGAGTACTGTTCTATCTGAACAAGAATTTTAAATACGGATATTTGAAGATCCGTAAGGTCAGCAATAGTGAATATGAGACCATTGATTTTGATAATCTCGACGACATCGATCTGGATTCCGGAGATGTAGCTTCTTCATGGGCAGATGGAGGTCACACGCGTGTGTACGTCAACAAGAAATACCCGATCAAGAAAGTTGCCCAGAAGGACAGTAAAGTCGAGAATATCCTCGTTTTCGGTGTTGACTCCCGTGGAACAAATGATGTCACCTGCCGCGCGGATGCGCTCCTTGTCGTTTCTATCGACAAGAGACATGACTGCGTTAAGATGATTTCTCTTATGCGTGATACAGGTGTTAAGATCGAGGGAAGATCGAAGACTGATAAACTTACGCATGCGTATGCATATGGCGGTGTCGGTCTACTCATCAATACGATCAATGAAAATTTCGGCCTGGATATCCAGAATTTCGTTATGCTGGATTTCGGCAGCTCCTCCGCGCTGATCGACATGATCGGCGGCGTAGAGATCGATGTTACTGCAGGTGAGGTTAAGTACGCGAACCAGAATATCGCAGAAGAGAATGCCCTGCTCGGAACCAATACTCCGATGCTTACCCATGAAGGCAAGCAGACACTTACGGGTATTCAGGCGACTTCCTGGGCGAGAATCAGAAGCCTTGACTCTGACTACGTACGTTCCAGCCGTCAGAGAACTCTGGCGATTGCGCTGATGCATAAGGTAAAAGATGAGTTTGATTTCTTTGAACAGGCGGCGATCCTTGAGGATTCAGCCGGTATGTTTGAGACCAACCTGACTGCTTCGGGTATTATGAGCGTCGCTCTTGATGCTCTGGATGCGCTTGGCAATGTCAAAGAGTATCGTGCTCCGGCAGACGGCATGTTTACGGTTCAGCAGAACCCGTGGATGATGCTCGTTGACTGGGACAAGCAGCTCAAGGAACTGCATGGTTTCATCTGGGAGGAAGAGTAACATGAGTAAAACTTCGTCCGCAGTTGTTTGCGAAACCAATCAGATCCTGGGCAAGAATCAGGAAAACGTATATTTCCACAGCCTGTATCGTGTTCCAGAAGAATTCGGATCTGCTTATGTCCGTTCGGCTAAGTCCACGGCACCGATCCAGATATGTGCGGTTTTCTCCGCACAGGGTGAGGATACGCTGGCTGCAATGACTCTTCAGGCTGTACTCTCCAAGATGCAGGAGATCACGGCAACGACACAGCAGATGAGTGTTCTCGACTATGAGAGTTTCACGAATCAGGTTGTAAACGTATTAAACAACACCGTTTGTAACGAATCTATCAAGCACAATGGCGCAAGTATCCGTGTCTCGATGTCGATGATCATTATCGAAGGCGATACGCTCCGCGTGATGAATATCGGTAATACCCATATCTGGATGTTCCGTCAGGGCAAGCTTATCTCTCTTACAGAGAATCAGACGGTTGCGCACCGTTATGTTCAGATGGGCGCGATCCCGAAGGAAGCTGAGTACCAGCATGAAGGTCGTAACGAACTTACCCAGTATCTGGGAAGATTCTCCCAGGATGGAGAAGTCCTTCCGGATAAGAAGGTCCATCTGAAACTGATGGATGGAGACGAGCTTGTCATGATCGGTACTGGTCTTGACCAGGAAGTTCCGATCCAGAAACTCGGTGTCGTGATTGCACGTCCCACACAGCCGGAAACAAAGGCATCTGAACTTGTCCAGTATGCGATGAATCAGGGTGTTAAGGCCGGTCTTACTGCATTGGTCGTCCGTATCGAGAGTACGCTTTTACTCCCGGGTGATGCGAAGATTGAGGAAGCTGCCGTCACGAATGATCTTTCCGTGGCACAGAAACCTGTTGTTGCAGCGGCTCCTGTTGCCCCTGCTGCAGCAGCTCAGGCAGCAAATGATGCACCTACGATCCAGTCGGATGAACTTCGTTATCGTATGAATCAGCAGTTTAATGAGCCGCCTCATCCGCCCATCGACGTTCAGCCAGATGACATTGAAGATGATTACGAGGATGACTATGATGACGAGGAAGATGAGATCGTAGCACGTCCCAAAAAAGAGAAGAAAGCGAAGAAAGATAAGAAGATGCATCCTGCTCTCAAGAATATCCTGATCGGTCTTCTGATCTTTGCGATCTGCGGAGTGATCGGTTATTTCGGTACATATGTCGTGTTTAATGTGGCGCACTGGACCGGAAAGCTTAAGCCTGTTGAGACTGTAGAGCAGACTTTTGATGAAGCCAGCCGTGTAATGTATGTTCTGTACGATAATACAGCGCTGTATGTTGAGGAGTCCCTTGACAGTCAGGTGATCGATACTCTTTCCAGAGGTGAAGCCGTAACGGTACTCGCAACGAATGATACGTTTGCGAAGGTAAGAAGAGAGAACGGCCTGATGGGCTATGTTCCGCTCGAAGTGATCTCTTCTGAAGACCCGACGATCGGTGAGAAGAGCCCGACGGAGTTTATCGACCCGACTCCGATTCCGACTGAACCTACGGAGATCACGACTAAGCCGGAGCCGACGGAAACCTCCGCGCAGCCTACTGACAGTGAGAGTTCTTCTGAGACCACGCCTTCTGAGTCCAGTTCAGAGACATCGGAAACATCTGAGTCTGAGAGTTCCTCGGAGAGTACGCCTGAATCCAGTGATACTATTCCGACAGATAAGCCGACACCGACACCCTCTGAAGAAGATACGACTCCAAGCAGCTCCTCTGACACAGAAGCGACTGAGCCTTCTTCTGAATCTACTCCTGATGCAGGAACACCTGATGATGGAACACCCGATGATGGTAACGGTGAGGGAGCCTGATCGTCAGATAGTTTAATAAATCAGCGAAGTTCAAGTTTTGCCATTTCCTCGATTTTAAACTCGTTAGGAAGTGGCAATTCTATTTCGTTCTTTTTCAGAACGGAACGATAGAAACCAAGGACCATATCAACAGCCAGATAGCCGGAACGTCCGTCGGCGATCGGATTTGATCCTGTATTTATAGCCCGGTACAGGTCCGTATAAATGCCGTAGTGCGGGTTCTTGGCAACGGAGATCAGATAGGAAAGACCATACTGCTTGATGTATCTGCGCAGGTACTTAAAGGCCAGGTTCTTTCCCTTAGGTGTCAGGATCGAGTAGGAAGGTTTTCCTTTGCGGAGCGCGATGCGGATCGCTGCTTTTTCCGCATTGATATAGAAAGAAGCCTCGTGATCCTTCGGGGAGGTTGCTGTGGTTCCTTCCACCTGGCAGAGAGCACCGTCACCAAAAGTGTATACACCCATAGCGGTGTCCTCGGCCTCCATATTGCGGAAGCGTCTGGCGATCATGCCGTTAACGGATGTGGCTTCGGAATTCATAAGGTAACACATAAGATCAAGTGCGTGAACGGTCTGGTTCATCAGTGCGCCGCCGTCGCTCTTCCATGTGCCTCTCCATGCTGCCTGCTGATAGTAGTCGTTATCATGACCCCAGCGTACAACCACGGAACCGTGTCCGACTTTGCCAAAAGCACCGCTGACCATATCTTCGTGCAGAAGGGATACGATCGGGAAATATCTGTAGATGTGGCCCATTGCAATACGAAGTCCTTTGCTCTCCGCGAGCTCATACAGTTCACGGGAGGACTTATTGCTCATGGTCATTGGTTTTTCGAGAAGAAGATTGGATCCGGATTCCAGACAATCCTTCGCGATCTGGAAGTGAAGCCCGGAAGGTACTGTAATTGCTACAATATCCGGATGAAGATCCTTAAGCATCTCCTTATAGTCGATATAGTTTCTGATACCTGCCTTTACTTCCTTATATTTCTTGATCTTTTTTCTGCAGGAAGAAAGAAGGTGGGAGGGAGCGTCCGGATTCGTGTCGACCAGTGCACAGAGTGTCATACGGTCAGAAAGTCCGCTTATGGCACGGATATGTTTCTCACTGACTCTGCCGCATCCGATGATGGCGACCTTTAACTTGTTCACAACAGTGTTGTCCGGCATAGAAAGCCCTCACTTTTCAATCATTCTATCGATATTCTAACATAACCGAAAGAGAAACCAACATAAAATGGTACAATATCAGTAGGAAGTCTCTTTAGGAGGAACTTACGCATGAATATGCTTGAATTGATCGAGAAAAAACGTGACGGCGGAGTGATCTCGCGTGATGAAATCGAATTCTTCGTCAGCGGTGTAACGGATAAAGCGATTCCCGATTATCAGATATCTGCATTTCTTATGGCAGTGCTTTGGCGCGGCATGACGGATCAGGAGACGGCTGATCTTACGATTGCCATGTCCCGTTCGGGGAAAATCTGTGATCTTTCCGATATTCCAGGAATTAAGGTCGATAAGCACAGTACAGGCGGTGTGGGAGATAAAGTTACGCCGATCCTGCTTCCGATCGTATCTTCCTTCGGTATCCCCTGCGTAAAACTCAGCGGCCGCGGCCTCGGTTTTACCGGCGGTACGATCGACAAATTCGAATCTATTGAGGGATTCTGTACATCGGTTGCTCCTTCAGAGTTTAAGTCCAGGATCGAGAAGTGCGGCATGCTTCTTGGTGGTCAGACTGCCGATCTTGCTCCATGTGATAAGTATCTCTATGCGCTTCGTGATGTAACGGGTACCGTACCTTCGATCCCGCTGATTGCTTCCAGTATAATGAGTAAGAAGATCGCGGGAGGCTCTGATGCGATCGTATTAGATATCACATGCGGCAGCGGTGCTTTTATGAAAGATATTGATTCTGCCCGTGAACTGGCAAGACAGATGATCTCTATCGGAAAACTTGCCGGGAAACCGGTAACCTGTGTAATGTCTTCGATGGAACAGCCTCTGGGCATCATGGTCGGAAACATTCTCGAGATGCAGGAAGTTGTAAGCGTTCTGACCGGTAATGGCAGAGAAGACGTTAAGAACGTCGTCCTGACGATGGCATCAGAGATGCTGAAGATGACTCCGGTAGGAAAAGGCCTGGGAAATAAGGAACTTATGGCCATGTGTGAGGATAAACTCAAAAATGGCGAAGCTTTCGATAAATTCGGTGAACTGATCCTTTCGCAGGGCGGAATGCTGCAGTCGGACGGATCTCCTGTGTTTGTGGACAACCCGTGTGAAGTCATGACAGTCTATGCGGAAAGAGACGGCTATGTATCCAAGTGCGATGCGCTAATGGTCGGTGAAGCATCCTGTCTTCTCGGTGCAGGCAGAATGGAGAAGGAAGATGTGATCGATATGGGTGCCGGTATCCGCCTTTATAAGAAGATCGGAGACAAAGTATCGCGCGGGGAAGAGCTTTTCTCACTGTATACTGGTTCTAAGAATCCGGTCGGTGATGACCGCATAGATGAGGCTCTCTTTAAGATGCAGGATGCGTATGTGATCTCAGATAATGCGCCGGAAGCACCGAAGGAAATTCTTGAAGTGATTTCCGAGTGATGGTTGCGCGTGCATAAAATGATTGCTATAATGCTAAAAGAACGAATGTTCATCTTTGTGAAAGGAGTTGTGTCATGGTCATTCTAGGCATCGATCCGGGTTATGCGATCACAGGTTTCGGAGTGGTTTCTTATGAGAAGAATCATTTTACTGTCCTTGACTACGGCGCGATCACGACGAAGGCACATACTCCCTTTGAGCAGAGGCTTCTGACACTTCACCAGCAGCTCGATGTGCTTATGGAACGGCACCATCCGGATGTGATGGCGATCGAGGAGCTTTTCTTCGAGAGAAATACGACGACGGCCATTGGTACGGCGCAGGCACGAGGCGTCGAGATCCTTGCGGCTGCAGAAGCGAATGTTCCTGTATATGAATATACACCGATGCAGATCAAGCAGGCGGTGACCGGATACGGAAGGGCAGACAAGAATCAGGTATCCCAGATGGTGAAGATGCTTCTGAATCTGAAGGAACTTCCGAAGCCTGATGACGTTACCGATGCTCTGGCTATCTGCATCTGTCAGGCTCATACAGGTGTAAATGCAGCATTTAAGGCAGTTTCCGGATATCAATACGGACGATATGGAAAGAAGGAGTGGGACATCTAATGTACGCATATATTAAGGGCACATTTGTATCGGCACGAGGCGAGAATATCGTCATTGAGAATAACGGTATCGGCTATAAGATCTATATGCCGCTTCTGTTGCAGGGCAGGATCGGTCATATCGGAGATGAAGTGTGTGTATATACCTATCACTACGTAAGAGAGGACATTATTGCTCTTTACGGCTTCCCGGAACAGGAAGATCAGGATATGTTTGAGCTCCTGCTGACTGTAAGCGGTATCGGACCGAAGAGTGCGATCGGTGTCGTTGAAGTCCTTCGTCCGTCTGAACTCGCGATGGCGGTGCTTTCCGGGGATGTGAAGAAGATCTGTACGGTCAAGGGCCTCGGTAAGAAGTCCGCTGAGAGGATAGTTCTGGAACTGAAGGATAAGCTTAAAGGCTTTGATATGAGTTCTGTCGGAGATTCCGGAGATATTCCGGTCGCGGTATCTGCGGCAGCAAACAGCGATCTGGAAGACTGTGTCTCTGCTCTTGTAGTTCTCGGATATCCGGCTTCTGAGGCGAATAGGGCTGCCCGATCCGCATATGAAGAAGGATTAAGTGTAGACGAACTGATCAGAATATCGCTTCGTTTACTGGCGAAGTAAGGTATAATGAGATCGGCCGTGAATGACGGCTGTATCGATGATTGGACAGGAATATTATGGAGTTTTCTGATTTTGAACAAGACGAGCGTATGATAGCGAGAGAGCGCCTTCCCGAGGATCGGGATGAGAAGAGCCTGCGTCCTTTGACATGGGCGGATTATTCCGGGCAGAAACAGGTGACGGATAATCTTAAGATCTTCATCGAGGCTGCCATGCGCCGCGGTGAAGCACTTGACCACTGTCTTCTTTACGGACCGCCGGGCTTAGGTAAGACGACTCTTGCGGGTATTATTGCCAATGAGATGGGCGTGAATCTCCGTATTACCACCGGACCTGCGATTGAGAAAGCAGGTGATCTTGCGGCACTGCTTACCAGCCTGCAGGAAAGAGAAGTCCTGTTTATTGATGAGATCCACCGTTTGAACCGAAGTGTAGAAGAGGTTCTCTATCCTGCGATGGAGGATTTTGCACTGGATATTATGATCGGCAAGGGACCTGCGGCACGTTCGATCCGTCTGGATCTTCCGCGTTTTACCCTGATTGGTGCGACGACGAGAGCCGGCATGCTTTCTGCGCCGCTCCGTGACCGTTTCGGTATGGTACATCGTCTGGAGCTTTATAAGCCGGATGAACTGAAAGTTATTCTCAAGAGAGACGCGGATATCCTTGGTATCGGAATTGACGAAGAAGGTCTTGACTGTCTTGCAGGAAGATCGAGAGGTACTCCGCGAATTGCGATCCGTCTTCTCAAGCGTCTGCGTGATTTTGCAGAGGTGAGAGGTGGTGGCGTGATCAACCGTGAGATTGCTGAATTCGGACTTGATCAGCTGGCCATCGATGAGATGGGTCTGGATCTTACTGACCGCCGCATTATGACGACGATTGCCGAGAAATTCCTGGGCGGTCCTGTTGGACTTGAGACGCTGGCGGCTTGCACAGGCGAGGATGCCGGAACGATTGAGGATGTTTATGAACCATTCCTGATGCAGTGTGGTTTTATTGCAAAGACTCCCCGTGGACGCGTGCTTGCCCCGCAGGGATGGAAACATCTGGGCCTTACATGCCCGGCAGATCTGGATAAGCGTCTGCACGGACTCGGCGTGTCTGCTAAGAATGACAGTAATCCCTCTCAGATTTCTATCGATGAAGTGATCGATATCGGAGGCGGAAGCAGCGATGAGTGACGGCAAGATGCTTCTTCATGCATGCTGTGCGCCGTGCGCTGAGTATCCGGTCTCTGATCTTCTGTCCCTCGGAATCCGGCTGGATGTCCTCTACTATAACCCGAATATCCATCCGAAGTTCGAATTTGACAGAAGAAGAGAACAGATCGTCAAGCTGGGAGAAATCTACGGGCTTTCCTGCCTTTATTCTGATGATTTCCGTATGGATGACTGGCTTTCGAAAGTCTGGGAAGGGAAGTATGATTCCCGTTGTGATATGTGTTATGAGATCCGCATGGACTATGTAGCACGATATGCGAAGGAAAACGGGTATGATTCTTTTGGTACGAGCCTTCTCGTCAGCCCATACCAACAGCATGACAAGATCCGCATGATCGCCGAGCGTTGTGCGGAGAAGTATGATGTGAAGTTTTCTTACTTTGACTGGCGTCCGCATTTCCGCGAAGGACAGAGTATGGCCAGGGAACACGGGTTATACAGACAGAAGTACTGCGGATGTATCTACTCGCTTGAGGATTCTGAGTTCAAAGAGAAGATTATTGCTTCTTTTCCTGATTCCTGGGAAGCTTCGCGCTGACAAGAAGGGTGTTGTATTCTTCATAAATCACCATGCCGGGCTTTGCTTTCGGGATCTTCTTAACATGACTTACCGGACAGTAGTCGATCTCCACGCGGACGTCATATTCAGTCTTTGATTCGGATCTTTCACCGGCAAACGGCTTGTTACTGCGTGAATAGTATGCTGCGATCGATGCGGCATCCGTGATGGCTTTGTCCGAAGGCGTTTTTCCGTTTGTTCTGAGTATGACATGGGTTCCCGGGATCTTTTTGGCATGGAACCAGATATCTTCCTTGGATGCTACATGGAAGGTGAGGTTGTCATTTTGTAGGTTGTTCCGTCCGGAAAGCACTTCCAGGCCGCCGTCAACATAATATTTTCTAGGAAGGGAAGGATCCTCATCCTTCTTTGCATTCCCTGCTTTTTTCTTTTTGTCCGCAGCTGCGCGTGCCGCCTGACGTAGTGCACGGGAAGAGGCTTTCCCGGATTTAGACCGTCCCGGGTAGTAGACCTGATTGCCGCAGTCTTTGCTGCCGGATGATTCTTTTTCGGAGGCAAGAGAAGTCTTGATCTCGTATATCAGAGCATCGAGGTCTTCAGGTTCGGTTGCTGCATCGAGCTCATGGAGAAGTGACTCAAGATAGTCGACTTCATCCTTTTCGGATTCGATAAAACGCTGAGCGGATTCTCTTCGACTGATCTCCTTGCGGTAACGTTTCAGATAGAGTTGCCCCTGCTCAGACGGTGTCATATTCGGTTCGAGCGGAATAGTTGTGGTCTGGCCGAAGTCGGGATAATCGGGGATCGTCAGATATGTGTCTTCTGGTTTAATCAGATACTGATAGGCAAGCACCAGTTCGCCCTGGGTCTTTTTCTTTTCGGCATCAGATGTCTCACGCAGATCTTCTTCATGGATCGACAGCTTTTTTGAGGCATGGTTAAATGCTGCAGTTAAGATATAGCGGATATTGCGGCGCTTCGATTCGAACCGGGCACGGAGTTCCGAAAAGATCTGTACCTGATCCATGGCAGAGGATATCGTCGGCATGGCTTTAGGAATTCCGGCATCCTTCAGGGCAAGCGCATGCCAGTCCTTCGGCTCACCGTCAATATAGAAAACGGTGGGGTGGGCATTTCCATGGCAGATATCGGACAGAATTCCGGAAACGACAGAAATTAGTGCACTGTTCTGATCGGTTGTAATTGATGAGAGCGGAGCGCGCGGATCGATCTTCGCCTGGAAACAGATATCGTTAGTCAGAAGCGGAGAGAATCCGAGAAGTGAATCCAGAAGTGCTTTTGCCACAGGACGGTGAAGAGAGTCGGGAAGAATCGGAAGACTGCCTTCCTTTACCATGGAAAGTGCGGCTTCAGGAGTGAGCTTTCCCTGAGCAGGCGGTGCTTCGTAGATTCTTGCCGGCATGATTTCTCGGACACGGCTTGTGCTGTTATCAACATGGACGAGTGCATCGATTATGCGGTTCTCGGAATTCAGAAAGATGATGTTACTGTATCGGCCCATCATCTCAATGACCAGTTTCTTGGTGGATGTGTCATGGAGTTCATCAGTTACTGAAACAGAGATAATGATGATTCGCTCGTACTGCGGGCATTCCACGTCAATGATGTGGGCGCCGGATAAGTGCTTCCTTAAAAGCATGCAGAAGTTCGGCGGCATCTGGGGATTCTCGCGCATCGATTCCGTGATCTGGACACGCGGACTTTGCGGATCACAGCTCAGCAGAAGCTTGCTGTTGCCGTCTTTCGTCCTTAATGTGAAGAAAATATCAAAGCGTGCGGGCTGATAGATCTTATCGATCCTGGCATCTGTCAGGCGTTCTTTCAGTTCGCTGGCAAGAAGGGCAGTAGAGATACCGTCTAGAGGCATAGATCATTCCTCTTCTTCGGCGACGGCGTCATCCGCCTGGTCTCTCTGTCTTCTGCGGTCGACAATCAGACAAACGAGCCAGCCGATCAGCATCGCGGCAATGATCTCGATTCCGAGAACAGTGAAAAACAGGTTATAGTGGTTCATGGCGATGAGAAGATCCAGTCCGATCAGGACAAGGATGCCTAAGAGAAGGTACAGTGCTTTTCCCCAGGAATAAGACCAGATTACAGAGTATAGAGGCTCTTTCTCTTCGGGGATCTGGGGCTGCGGCTTCGGTATCGGACGGGCAGAACGGGAAGCGGCAGTTCCTTTCTTTGCGGAAGAACTGCCGGATGCGGATTTTCTTTGATTTGTTGCAGTAGACTTCTTCTGGGCCATGAGATAAACCTGTCAGGACTGCTGTTCTTCAGGATTCTTAAGATCGCCCTTGCTAGCGAGAAGTTTACGGATCTTCTCGGTCGGCTTGATAAGATTCGAGAGGGAAGAGTCGTGATTGATCGCATCGATAAGAAGAGCAACGAACTTGCTCATATTTACATCAGCAAACCACGGAGCTGCAAGGAGTTCCGGTCTTCTGTAGATCAGGTTCGTAGCAAATACCTTCGAGATGAGACCCTGCTCGTAAGCTTCATTGAACTTGTCGATACCCTCGGTGAAAAGACCGAAAGTGACGGCACAGTAGATATTTCTGGCTCCACGCTTCTTCATCTCGCGGGCGATATCGAGCATGGAATCACCGGAAGAAATCATATCATCGACGATAAGGATATCGTAACCCTCAACAGACTCGCCGAGGAATTCATGTGCGATGATCGGGTTCTTGCCGTTTACGACACGTGTATAGTCTCTTCTCTTATAGAATGTACCCAGCGGAACGCCGAGAATAGAAGCAAAGTACATGGCACGGGAGATACCGCCTTCATCCGGGCTGATGACCATGAAACGGTCTTCTGTAAAGTGAAGATCCGGGATGGAACGGTACATCTCCTTGATGATCTGGTATGTTGCGGAAAGACTCTCGAAGCCGGAAGTCGGGATCGCGTTGGCAACGCGCTCGTCGTGAGCATCAAAGGTAATGATGTTCTCTACGCCGAGTCCGTAGATCTCTTCGAGTGCAAAAGCACAGTCAAGGGACTCCCGGGAGTTTCTCTTGTGCTGACGGCCTTCGTAAAGGAAAGGCATGATTACGTTGATACGACGGGCTTTACCGGAGCATGCCAAGATTACTCTCTTGAGATCCTGATAGTGATCGTCCGGGCTCATGTGGTTCTCCTGACCGAACATCTTATATGTGCAGGAAAAATTGGTTACATCACTGATAATGAAGAGGTCGTGACCACGAACGGAGCTCTGGATAACGGCCTTACCTTCACCGGAAGAGAATCTCGTATTCTCAACGGCGATACGGTAATCCTTACGGTAGAATCCCGGGTATTTGCTGACGAATTCCTGCTCCTGATACTCAGATCTTCTGGTGCTTAAGTACCAGTTTACTTTGTCGGTAAACTCCACGCTGCCCTTTAACGGAACAAGAGCGATCGGACCAACCGGAGCCATCGGGTTGGCGCCGTACTGGTTATAACGGGAGTACGATCCTTCATCTGAGCCTTGCAAAATCGGTGTCATAGTTTTCTTTCCTCTTCCTTACTAGATTAACTCATCAGTTCTTCTATACGCATTTGACCGAGAAGGGAATTAAACTTCTCGATCGGTGTAATCAGTTTTCCAATCGATTCATCTACGTTGATAGCATCAATTAGTCGTGCTACATACGGGTACATATTTACTTCGGCAAACCACTTCGTCTCGAAAAGCTCCTTCGGACGGTAGGTGAGGTTAGTGCAGTAGACCTGTGTGATCTCACCCCTTGCATGTGCTTCGTTAAATGGCTCAAGACCATCAGTGAAGAGTCCGAATGGTGCAGCGCAGAAGATGTTTCTGGCACCCTTCTCATGAAGGACCCGTGCAGTACGGATCATGGTGTTACCGGAATTGATCATATCGTCTACGATAAGAACGTCTTTGCCTGCCGGATCATCGCCCAGGAAACGGAACTCCTTGATCGGGTGATTACCTTCTTCGTCGACCTGCGTGTAGTCACGGTCTCTGTAGAAGAGTCCCAGCGGAACTTCAAGCATGGAAGCATAGAAGATGGCACGGGAAACGGCCATTTCATCCGGAGAGATGATCATCAGGTTGTCTTTATCGATGTGAAGCCCCGGATTCTTGGAAATCAAGGTGCTGATAATCTTATAAGCTGATGTAGGAAGCTCGATGCCCATGAGAGGTACCGCGTTGACGATACGCGGATCATGCGGATCGAAGATGATTAAGTTAGCCACACCGAGGTTGTAAAGATCTTTCAGCATCTGGGCACAGTCCAGAGATTCTCTGGAAATGCAGTGATCCTGACGGCCTTCGTAAAGGAAAGGCATGATTACGTTGATACGGCGGGCTTTGCCACTGACTGCCATAATGATTCGCAGAAGATCACGGAAGTGATCGTCCGGGCTTGCATAGTGGGGAACGCCGGAAAGCGTAAAAGTCTCTTCGTGAGAGAGTACATCGGAAATGATGAAGATATCATGACCTCTGACAGTCTGATTCAGGGTAACTTTTCCTTCACCGGTCTCAAAACGGGTGATCGTCGCTTTAATAGTAAAATCCCTACGTAAATAGCCTGCGCTGTTTACATAAGGACTATAATTCTCCTGCTGTTTCTTCAGCCTTTTTTCGAAAATAAGATCGTTTACCTGACGGACAAATGCCTCATTAGAGGTATGCGAAATGATCCCAATCGGTCCGAACGGTTCCAGTAAATAGCCACGATAATCGTTGGATTCAGTAGATTCAGTAGATCCTGTGGAGTCTGCTGTATTTACTGAAGACATGTTTTCCGGCATAGCACCCCTCCGTATAAACGATATAGCTTCGAGCCACAAAATTAGTATAACGCTATTCCTGTTTTTTTTGTACTGTAAACTTTTGAGAATTCTCTGAAAAAAAAGTACGATATATAGGTAAAATGCATATAAAAAAGATTTGCGATAATTTCCGTCATTTTTGAAAAGTACCGGGGTTGTGTTATCATGTAGAAAAATTCCGGGAGGGAAGACATGGCTATACAGTACAGAAATACTACATTTTGGGGCGTTGCGTCCGATTTGAAGGCCTGTCCGCCCTCTGACCGTCCCGAAATCGTGTTTTCCGGGAAGTCGAATGTCGGAAAGTCATCCCTGATCAATGCACTTGCGGATAACAGAAAACTGGCACGTGTGTCCGCAACACCCGGTAAGACCCGTATGGTCGTATATTTCAATGTAGATAACAAACTGTACTTTGCTGATCTTCCGGGATACGGATATGCCAAGGCTTCCAAGGATGTAAAAGAGAAGTTTAATAAACTCTGTGACCAGTATTTCGTGTCCGGCAGAAAGTTTTCTCTGGTGCTTCATCTGATCGATATCCGTCATGAACCCTCTAAAGATGACGTCCGCATGCTTGAGTATATGAATCAGAGCGGGATCCCGTATTTTCTCGTATTTACCAAGTGCGATAAGCTTTCAAAGGCACAGATCCGCCGGCAATTGTCCGTATTCTCGAAGATCCTGGATTTCCAAGAGAATGCCCGCTGTTATGCGGTTTCCGCAGATAAGAAGATCGGCCTGGATGACCTTCGGGCGGGCATAGAAGAGTATCTTAAGGATGAACTCGAATCCGATGCAGAGTGAAATTGATGACAGAACGACGAAACTTCGTCGTTTTGTCATTTTTTGTCGAAAAAACTATCCCCATGGATAAACCCATATACCATAGAATACTCTTACCATTTGTTTGGAGGAGTAATACATCATGCGACTTAGTATCTCCGGGATATGCCATGATCATTTATATCGAGGGTTTACTGTACCCAAATGGCTGAGAACGGTAGCCCGGACAAGTTTAAGAAGACCGCTTGTCTTTGTGCTTCTGATGTGTGTTTCAGGTGCGTATCTCGGGTATTACTGTGCTCCTTTTGTCTGGTGTCTGGCATCTTTTTCTGTCGGGATACTGTTTTTCCTTTACGGAAGTTCAGAAGGACGGCATTTTCCGGATCTGGTGACGATGTTGGCCGGGTCTGTCGGTTTCAGTGCTTTCCTGATCGGTTTTGCCTTATACGGTAATCATGTGGAACGGCTGTCGTTTGCGGCATATTACCAGGGAAATGCCCGTATTATTTCTGTGAATGCCTCAGATGACGGCTACAAGAATATTGCTCTTCGTCTCGATGACGGCGAGAAGGTTATATTCCTTACGGATTCCACATACAGATATGGGGATATCCTCAATGTCAAAGGAAGACTTTCGCCGATCTATACCAAGGGAAACCCGGGAGATTTTGACGTGCGTTCCTACTATCTTCGCAAGGGAATTGTAAGAAAAGCAGATAATGTCAGTGTTTTCACGGTTGAACACGGCAGATCACCTGTATGTATGGGATATAATCTCGGGTCGGGAATAAGAAAGGTGTTTTATGATATATGGCGGAATGCAACAGATGAAGATACCGCAGCACTTCTGTCGGCACTGATCGTAGGTGATGATTCCCATCTTACCGGGGAAGTAAAGGATTCTTTTAAAAGTAGCAATCTTTCACACATTCTCGTTGTTTCCGGTGCTCATGTAGGGTATTTTGCTGCAACGATCGGGGCTATAACTATGCTGTTATTCCGCGGGAAACACAAAATGACCATACTTACCGTGTTTTTCGTCCTTTTCGGATTTGTTACCGGATGGGGAGGCGCGGCCTTCCGAAGTATCCTGATGTATATTATTATCGGTTATCTTTCATTCGGCGCCAGATGTATTGACCGTTTGTCGGCCTGTGCCCTGAGCGGTCTGATTCTCCTGATCATCGATCCTTTCTCGGTGTTTTCTACCGGTCTGCTGCTTTCGTATTCTGCGACCTTTTCCATACTGGCTTTCCATCAAAGAGCCGACAGAAGGGTGAAGACGTGGTTTCCGCATATCCCGGAAGAACTGCGCACTGCGGTTTCCTGCTTTATCTGCGCGCAGCTTGGGATGCTTCCGACTCTGTTTCTTATGGGGAACTCGATTTCGCCGTTAACTATACTGATTGTTGTGTTTGCAGGTTTTCCGACAGAGGTGATCTGCTGTTTCGGACTGATTCTTACAGTGTTCTGTTCGCTTATTCCCGTTCAGTTCCTTCATAAAGTGCTGTTCGTTCCGATATCCGGGCTTGTATCGATGCTGAAAGCAATGGCCGATATCGGTTCGATGAATGTGCCGGGAAGGATCTCGATCAGGCATGTTCCGGTTGCCGGCCTTATCCTTTTTGCCTGTCTGATGCTCATGCTTCTTGTCCGTTGCGGGTTCAGAAGGAAGATACTTGCATTTGCAGCCGTTTGCGCTTCTTTTGTGATAATTGTCCGAAGCACCTTTATTCGTGAGAAAAGGTCTTACATATATTTCCTCGATGTTGGACAGGGAGACTGTGCACTGATCTGTCATAGAAACATGAATATTCTGGTGGATGGCGGAAACAAGGGGAGCGGTGAGAAGATTCGAAAAGTGATGGAATACCTGAATATCAGCAGGATCGACCTGGCTTTTATATCCCATCTTGATTCAGACCATATTGCCGGAATCATTGAATTATGGCAATCAGGGAAGATAAGCAGGCTCTATGCGTCATTTTGGGGAGAGAGTCATGAGATGGATCAGCTGAGGATGGTTTTCAGGGATCTTCCTGAAGATTTAAACATTCTGAAACAAGGAGACTGCGTTACTATAGATGATGACCTTTCCTTTGAAATAGTATGGCCGTCTGATCCTATAGACGGCGGGAATGATGATTCAATGGTGATTCTCTGTAAGATGTTCAGATCAAGAGTGCTCTTTACGGGTGATGT
Organism: Clostridiales bacterium; assembly: GCA_024695545.1. The sequence goes on along the minus strand of JAILHZ010000002.1, from coordinate 110,975 downwards.
TTCCTCAGAGGCTGAAAAATCACTTCCTAAGGAAACTTTAGCTGATCTTTCCGTTCTTAAAGTGGCTCATCACGGAAGCCGGTTTTCGACCTCGGGTGCTTTTCTGAAAAATAAAAAAATAGATGCGGCACTAATCAGTGTAGGGTATAATCATTACGGACACCCGTCAAGGGAAGTCCTGGAACGTCTCGTTACCTATGAAATACCGTATTTTCGGACGGATGAACGGGGCTGCGTACTTCTATCAGTCACAGATTCGGACTGGAAAATGGATTACTATTTTGATTCGTGAGGGAACGGATGGCAAAGCAGGAGAGCAAAAACGCATGGAAGAGCTACGTTGATGTAGTTACTGATATAAAGAATGACCGGGCATCCAGGATCTATCTTATCTGCGGAGAAGAAAAGTATCTCGTAGATAAGACGATCAATGAGATGAAGAAACTTTGGGTTGCTCCCGGTGCTGAGAGCCTGGATTTCTACCTGAAAGACCAGACAAACTCCGAGATGCCGCTGGATGAGTTCCAGTCACTGGTCGGATCGCCGCCGTTTCTTTCCAAATACCGTATGACCGTAATTCGTAATTCTGGACTTTGGGCGACCAGAGCGCCGTCTGTTCCGACAGACCTAGAGAAATGGAAGTCTGCAATTGCCGCAATTCCTGAGTTTGCATGTGTTGTGTTTGTCGAGGATAAGATCGATAAGAGGAAGAAACAGCTGCTGGAAGCAGTGTCTTCGGTTGGTACGCTGGCTGAATTCGGCTTTCAGACGGAAGAGATGCTTGCAAAGTGGATAAAGTCCTCTTTGTCGAGAAAGCAGATCGATATTCCTTCAAACTGTATCTCCAGCCTGATCAGCCGTACTGACTCCTCTATGCGCATGATTGAGAACGAAGTAACGAAGATCATGCTGTATTGTGAGAATAAGGACCTGCATAAAATCGATCTTGAACTCTTGAACCGTCTCAGTATTCCGGATGTGCACGCTTCGGTCTTCAATATGACAGACGCGATCGGACAGAAGAATCCCGGACGCGCCCTTGAGATCATGAATGATCTGATTATTCTAAAAGAGGCGATTCCTAAGATCCGTCTTATGCTTGCAAGACATATCCGTCATCTGATCTGCGCCAAGGAGATCGGAAATGCTGCGGAGATAGCTTCCGCCATTAAGGTTCACCCTTTTGTGGCAAGAAATCTGGTGTCGCAGTCGAAAGGTTTTACGATCCAGCAGCTGGAGAAGATTTATTTTCTCTGCTTTGAGTCGGATCAGTGGGTAAAGACGGGTAAGATGGACGATCGGACATCCATGGAGGTTTTACTCTCGGCTTGCGGACAGGTTTGATATGTAATTGACTAAGGTTCCTAATTAAGATAGAATCAATCAGGTATTTTAATAATACGGAGGAAAAAGATGAGTAAAATTCAGATGAAGACGCCACTTGTTGAGATGGATGGCGATGAAATGACACGTATCATCTGGAAGCAGATCAAGGAAATCGTAATTGAGCCATTTGTTGATCTGAAGACAGAGTATTTTGATTTGGGATTACCTCATCGTGATGAAACTGATGATCAGGTTACAATCGATGCTGCAAACCGTGCGGTTGAACTGGGTGTTGCGGTAAAGTGCGCAACCATTACTCCGAATGCGCAGCGTATGGACGAATATAAGCTGAAGCAGATGTGGAAGAGCCCGAACGGCACGATCCGTGCAATTATGGATGGAACGGTTTTCCGTGCTCCGATCCTTGTGAAAGGCATTTCTCCTTTCGTTTCCTGCTGGAAGAAGCCAATCACACTGGCACGTCACGCTTATGGTGATGTTTACCGTGATGCTGAGATGTATGTCTCCGGTCCTGCTACTGCGGAACTGGTTGTTACATATGAGGACGGCAGAAAAGAAGTAAAGAAGATCCACGATTTTAAGGGCCCCGGCATCATCGAAGGTATGCATAACCTTGATGCTTCCATCGAGGCATTCGCTCGATCCTGCTTTATGTATGCACTGGATATCAAGCAGGATCTGTGGTTTGCTACGAAGGATACCATCTCTAAGACATATGACCACCGTTTCAAGGATATCTTCCAGGAGATCTTCGATAACGAGTTTAAGGATAAGTTCGAGGAAGCCGGTATTACTTATTTCTATACGCTGATCGACGATGCCGTAGCTCGTGTTATGCGTTCCGAGGGCGGTATGCTCTGGGCTTGCAAGAACTATGATGGAGATGTAATGTCCGATATGGTTGCTTCTGCCTGCGGAAGCCTTGCTATGATGACTTCTGTACTCGTTTCTCCTTCCGGAAAATATGAGTATGAGGCGGCTCATGGTACTGTAACACGTCATTACTACCGTTATCTGAAGGGTGAGACAACATCGACAAATCCGATGGCTACTCTTTTCGCCTGGACAGGTGCTCTCCGTAAGAGAGGCCAGCTCGATGATCTTCCGGATCTCGTTGCTTTTGCAGACAAACTGGAAAAGGCATCGATCGATACGATTGAGGAGGGTGTGATCACCGGAGACCTGAATGCTCTTATGGATCACCCGAATAAAAAAGTCGTTGATACAAAAGCTTTCCTGGAAGCGATTGCTGAGAAATTAAACTAATCTTGGAGGTTTAGATATGAGTTATTTTGAAAGTTGGACCAAGCATTCCGAAACTGTTGAAAGTGAAAGCGAGTATAAAGCATATATCTCTAAGTATTATGAGCTTGAGAAGAATGCTTACGACGCGATTCTGACAAAGTATCCGGATAATGAGGATCTTCTGAATGGTAAAGCAGTCGATCTGGCTGAGAAACTCGGATTTGGTAAGGACGAGATGGAGATCTTCGTCGGTTTCCTCGAGGGAATCAATTCCAGCTTGACTGAGGAGTATGACTATAAGTCTGTAGACGAAGAGTCTGATGTTGCTCTGAAGATCGATTATGAGAAGCTTTACTACAACATGCGTGATGCCAAGGCTGAGTGGCTGTACACTCTTAAGAGCTGGAATAACGTTCTTACTGAGGAGAAGATGCAGGAGATCACCAAGCAGTATCGTGAAGACAATATTGTCCATGTTGAAAAGATCGGCAGAAATGATCCTTGTCCGTGCGGCAGCGGTAAGAAGTATAAGAAGTGCTGCGGTAAGAAAGAGAACTGAGTTCTAATATCTAAAACTGAATAATCATATATTGGGGCCTATGGCCCGTATGTATCGGTTAATACCCGACTATGAGATTGAATCGTATTTGTGATTGATTTCGTAGTCGGGATTTTTTTGTGCGAAAGGAGGTGAGATTTATGAAGATGAGTGAACTGCATCCGTCTGTAAGACCTTACGAAAGACTTGAGTTATTCGGCTCAGAAGCACTTTCGGACGAAGAACTTCTTGCTATCGTGCTCCGCACAGGCACAAAAGGGAAGTCCTCGAAGGAGATCGCATTACAATTACTATCTTCCGGGGAGAATCCGGATGGTATTTACGGATTATATTCATTATCCCTGCAGGAACTGGCTGCCCAGGAGGGTATCGGAAGAGTTAAAGCCATAACGGTTAAAGCATGTCTGGAACTTGGAAGGCGATGCATGATGAGTTACGGAGTCAATCAGCGGATGAGGTTTTTAAATGATGAGATAGCAGTGAAGTATTTTGAAGAAAAGCTTGCTTTCCTTGAGACTGAAGAGGTGCATATTGCTTTCCTCGATAATCAGAAAGGACTTATTTCCCATAATGTTCTTTGCAAAGGGAGTGTAAATGGCGTCGGAATCTGTTTCCGTGAGCTTTTCCGGATGGCAGTTAAAGCAAATGCCTGCGGAATCATACTTGCGCATAACCATCCCGGTGGAGATCCGACTCCAAGTAAGGAAGATATTGAAACAACAAAGAATATGCAGACAAGCGCTCGATTGATAGGAATCGATGTGATCGATCACATCATCGTCGGGCGCGGAATATCGTACAGTATGCTGAAAAACGGAGATATGGAGGAGTATGAAAATGAGAACTGATAGTAAGACATTGCCGGAAAAACTGGTGTTTAAAGATTTTATAAAAGCATTTCGGGCACAGTACATGTATGGAATGCCTGATCTTAAGAACTATATGATTACTGAACAAGTGATACATAAGAATAACAGGGATCTTCACGGGATCATCATTCGGAGCCCAGGGAAAAGAATTGCGCCGGTCTTCTATTATGAGGATTTTATAAAGAGTACCTCAATGGGGGATCAATCGATGATTGTATTCGCAGGATGGGAGAGTTTGTGGCCGGGATCACGCTCCCTGACGAGTGTTTCGGTGAAGTATTTTCCTGCTGGGAGAAAGTGAAGGACAAATTGGTGGTCAAATTGATTAATCTGAAGAAGAATCATGATCAGCTGATCAGTGTGCCGCATATGGTCCTGGGGGATATGGCAGTAGTCGTTCAGATCTATCTGGATGATCCTTCTCTTGGAAAAGGTTCTGTTATGGTTGACAAATCACTTCTCGACATCTGGCAGATCGAACGAAGCGAGTTGTTTGATGTAGCTTTTGAAAACATGGACGAGTATGGGATACGGTCTTTGAATCTTCTTGATTTTGATCCGGATGAGTCCGATAGGGAGAAGGATGCTCCCGATATCTTTGTTATTTCATACGATGCGCCGTTCCCGGGAGCATCAGCGATGCTTCGGACTGATTATCTTGTCGCCTTTGCACGGAAAAAAGAATCGGATTACTATATCCTGCCTGTTTCCGTTCATGAGGTGCTTTTGATACAGAAAAAGACGGGAATCGGAGACGATATGCTGATTAATATGCTTCATGCGATCAATCATGACAAAAACATATCGGATAACATGCTTTCCGAGGAGGTTTTTTATCTGGACCATGAGGAAGGGAAGATCCAATATCTTCTGGGTGGAAAAGAACTGCAACTGAGTGTCCCGTAAACCTTCGCTTTTATTGACAATTGAACAAGGCAGGGGAATTTGTGGTATAGTATACTTTACAGTTATTATGCAGTGGAGGACGCTGAATTGAGACGTATATTTGAGAATAAAGTGCTGGCCCTGGTTTTGGCTACCATATTGCTGGTTTCCTTTATTGTTCTAAGCGCTATTCCCGGAAGTCCGATTGCCGGAGCTACAAAACCCCTGTCTTTTATTGTCGATCCTATCCAGTCTGCATTTCAGAAAATAGGTACAAAGATCTCGGATTTCTATTCTGCCATTGCCGAAGGTATGGAGATCCGTAAAGAAAACGAAGAACTGCGTGAAGAAATTGCCGAGCTTGAGTATCAGGTACAGCAGGGTGAAGAAGCCCGTATCCGCTGGGAAGAACTTAAAAGTGCTTTTCAGATACAGGATACATTCGAAAACTATCACATTCATGGAGCTTCTGTTCTTACACGTGAATCAGATGAATGGTTCAGTGTTATCAGGATCAATGTCGGTACAAATACAGGAATCGATTCATCTACCGGCTCTTATGCTGTCGTAGATGCCCGTATGAATCTGGTCGGCCGCGTTATGACGACAGACCTTGAATCTTCTAAGATCCTTCCGCTTATTCATGAAGGATTTACGGTCAGTGCGAAGGTGAACGTCGTAAATGGTGCCACGGTTATGGTATCCGGTGATGTTATCCTGAAGAATGAAGGACTTTGTGTAGTTACCAGAATCCCTGCGAATATTGAACTTCACCCGGGTGATGAACTTGTAACCAGCGGTGAGGGCGGTCTCTTCCCGGCAGGTATTCCTATCGGTAAGATCGAGAGTTTTGATAATTCAGATCCTGATAACCCTAAAGCGACGATGCGTCCATATGTATCGATCTCTGATATCAAGGATGTCTTTATCATGGTTCCTAATACGGAAGAGGACAACGCTGAAGTCACTGAACCTCAGCTGACAACCAAGAGCCCCGAGACTTCAACTGTTCCGCCGACCTCTTTGGCACCGCTGGAAACGAAGGATGAAAAACTTCCCGAGACTACCGGAGAAGGTGCTGCATGAGCAAAAAAGAACGTGCAAGACAGATTATCCTTTATGCGGTGTACATCACAAGTGTTTGCTGCCTGCAGGTTACATTTCCGCATGTTTTCCGTCTTTTGGGAAGAACATGTGATCTAATGCTTGTGTTTGTAGTTCTGTCCGGCTATCTTTTCGGAACGAAAGACGGCATTATTGTCGGATTAGTTGTTGGAATGTTCCGTGACTATTTTTCAGGACCGGTTATCAGCGGACTCAATGGTTCTCCGGTCGCTATTCTGGGTATAGGACTTCTGGCGTTTTTCTACATCGGTCTATTATCTTCGGTTATGTTCAGAAAAAGATTCAGAAGGAAGTATAACCTTGCCGTACTTCAGGTTATCCTGATTTCTTTGATCTATTACTCGCTCGGACATATTGTTTCGTTCGTATACCTGAAAGTGTCGAATAAAATAGTGGCGTATCATTCGCTGAAATATCTTGTATTCTCAAGTGTCCTGCCGCAGATCCTGGTCAATGTGATCGCTGCAGTTCCGCTTTTGCTTCTTTTAAGGTTCGTAGGTCCTTACAAGAAAGGGATACGCGCCGGACTGGTCGATGGTTATAGTATGGAGGACCGCAGATGGCAAAAAATCTGAAAGATGAAAATATCTACGTTTTTGACGAAGATCATATCTCATCAAATACTGTCTCAAGCAAGGATGGTATGTCTCAGCGTCTGTTGAATTTCTTTACCAGCCGGTATTTTGTCCTTGGTCTTGTTTTCTGTGTGTTCGGACTTCTGATCCTTATTAAGACAGTATCTTTGCAGTTTTCGGATTATTCTAAGAAAATCTCCGCTAGTTCCGTCGGTGTATCTCATCAGTATGTGGTTCCGGCTCCCCGTGGTGATATTGTTGACTGCAATGGCCGTGTGATTGCGACAAGTCAGGAGATCAACGTTCTTATGCTGGCTAATGCCGGTATGGAAGAACAGGACCTGAACAGTATGTGCCTTGAACTTTCGTATCTCTTTGACGAGTACAACTGCGTGCCCGTCGCGGATCTTGATGAATACTTTTCTGTTGAACCGTACCAGTTCCTTAAGTCTGATGAGAAGATCGCGCTCTGGCAGACGAACCGGAATCTCTTTGCGTTAAAAGAACCTAACCCGAATACGATTGTTACTTATACGGATTCCTATGTAAAAAGTGACCCAAAAGTCTTTTTCCTTTATCTCAGAAGGCTTTTTAAGGTGGATGAGAATTACAATGAGAATGAGGCATACAGGATCATTCGCATCCGATATCAGATCTATATGGATAACTGGTCATTCCAGACCGGTACTCCGGTAATGATTGCGAAAGATGTTCCTGAGGAACTTATCCAGATGCTTCTGGAACAGAATTACCATTACATGGGTATTCTGGCTAATAAGGAGTATCGAAGAGTATACACCCCGCTGGCGAAGTTCTCTTCTCATGTTATCGGATATATCTGGCCGATCTCCCAGGAAAGACTTACGGAGCTGGCTCCGGTAGGATATCAGGCTTCCGACCTGGTAGGACAGGGCGGCGTTGAAGCGCAGATGGAAAGATACCTCCACGGTCAGTATGGTGAAAAACCATATAATATCTGGTCAACGGATGAGGAAAACGGGTACTTCTATGATTCTGCACTGGGAATTGATCCGGTGCCGGGTGCAACTGTAGAACTTACGATCGATTCGAATGTTCAGCAAGTTGGCATTAACGCAATTAAAGAGTTTATTGCAAACGCTCAAAAAGAGGAATTGGAAAAGGAAGAGTCAAAGCGTCATAAGACGGCCGATTCCGGTTCTTTTGTAATGATGAACGTCCAAAACGGTGAGATTATCGCCATGGGTTCGTACCCTGATTTTGACCCGAACGACTTTGTTCTTTCCAGAGAAGGAGATGCGCAGGCTAAGGTTCAGGTCAAGTATTATCTCGGTATTGATGAATATAAAGATATAGCAGCTGCTGATATGCCTATCTATAATCGTGCAATCCAGCAGATCTATCCGCCGGGATCAACATTTAAGATGGTTACTGCTCTTGCAGCCCTGGAAAATAAGATAATTACGCCTCAAAACAGTGAGGAGCGATGTGTCAGTCCTACTGACTTTGGCGGTATGCCCTGGAAGTGCCTCGAAATGCCGGATACCGGTCATGGGCTTCTGGATCTTAAGTATGGTCTTGCCACATCCTGCAATATCTATTTCGCGAAACTCGGAGTGGATACGACTATCAATGAGATCGATCGTATTGGTAAGTCTCTCGGATTAGGAGAGTTAACGGGTGTTGACCTTCCCGGTGAGGACCCTGGAATCCGCGCAAACCGCGCCAATAAGGCTCGTCTTCGTCAGGGACAGACGGATGAGGATAAAGACTGGCACGTAGCGGATACTGCACAGGCGGCGATCGGTCAGTTCGACAACTGCTTTACTGTCATTCAGCTGGCACGTTACACTGCTGCGATTGCAACAAATAAACTTGTCACACCTCATGTTATCAGAAGAGTTGTTGCGTCGGATGGTTCCATTCTTTATGAGGGATCGACTAAGACTCTGCCTTTGGGATATGACCAGGAATATCTGGATGTTATCCATGTAGGTATGAGGGCAGTAGCAGATGACCCTCAAGGTACTGCTTATAAGCAGCTTAATGATTTTCCGGTCAAGGTTGCATGTAAGACAGGTACGGCTGAAACAGGATTTGAAGATATTAAAATGGAGTATTCAAACGGTTTGTTTGTATGTTATGCTCCCGGTGATCCGGATAAAGAACCGGAAGTCTGTATTGCCCTTTGTATTGAAAAAGGTGCTTGGGGAAATAAGACTGTTTCTATCGCGAAGAAACTTCTTATGGCTTACTATGGTGTTTCGGATCCTAAGGAGAAAGCACCTGTAACGAATGATGCTCCGCTGGGAGATATATCTGATACGGAAGCAGAGAAGACCCCGGATCAGAACCAGGATCAGAATCAGGATCAGAATCAGGAGTAAGAAATCTGCAGTTGTTTGCACTTTTTATGCAAAATAGTAAATTTTAGTTGCAGATTTCCCCTTGAGTTAGTAGAATATATATATACTTTTTCGGAGGCACCGGGAATGAAGATTGTTGTTATGGCTGATAATCGGAAGAATGAGCTTCTTGTAAACTTTTGTATTGCGTATCGTCAGCTTCTTTCAAAACACACTCTGATATCGCTTCATAACACAGCTACCTTATTGGAATCAGCTGCTGATCTTAATGTGGTCGGCTTGTCGACAGATTATTCCGGTGGTTTTGATCAGCTTGCTTCCCGTGCAGAATATAACGAAATCGACTCTGTTATTTACCTGAGAGATACACAACTGGCGAATTATAATGAGATCAATCCGCTTCTCAAGGCGTGTGATTACAATAGTATTCCATATGCCACGAACCTTGCTAGTGCCGAGATCCTGATCCTTGCTATTGACCGCGGTGATCTTGACTGGCGTGAACTTGTTCGGGATTCTTCATTCTGATATTCATGGATATCCTTTCATTTTCTTATGGCCTTGCTTGTGCCAATATGTATGTCATTCGTTTCGGTAACGAGGCGCTGGTGATTGATCCCTGCTGTCCGTGGGAAGAGACGGGGCTTTCTGATATTGATGTAAAAGCTGTTTTCTGCACGCATGGACATTTTGATCATATCGCTGAAGCAGAAGGTATTGTTTCGAAGTTCGGCTGTCCGATCTATATCTCCGCTCAGGATCAGAAAATGCTTAATGATCCTTATCTGAATCATTCAGCGAGTTTTGGTATTAATGTTTCCGTAAACGTAAAATCTGAGATTCTTCCCGGGACAGATATGTCATCAGCAGATCTGGATATGTGCGCTGAACCGGTATTTTCGATTAAGACTGTCTGCACTCCGGGTCATACTTCGGGATCAGTTTGTTATCTTTTTTCTTTTGAAGATGGGAAAAAGATCATGTTTACCGGTGATATGCTTTTTAAGCGGAGCATTGGAAGGACGGATCTTGGCGGGTCCCACTCGGATATGATTGACTCGATCCGTCTTCTTCAGACGATGGATGATGATATTGTCTGTTATCCAGGACATGGTCCGTCAACAGACTTAGGTTCCGAAAAGAGATTTAATCCGTTCTTTTGACATATTTCTCCCATTCGTAGTACTTTTGCTACTTTTTGTCGAATAAATCTGCGTATTTATTTTTTGCTTCCTGCTATATTGAGGCAGGAGGTGACGAACATGCATACAACGCAGACAGCAATTGTCTTTACCATTGTTTTTTCAATACTATGTGTGACTTTATCCATGTGTCCTGTGGTCTATTCGAGAACTCATGAGATAGCGTCTTTGTCAGTAGAGTGTCAGGAGGAGGATAACAGGAAAGGGGCTATTTATCATGTACGATCCAAAAGAAGCGAGAATAATCAATGGGATGTACTGATGAGCTGCCCCGAAAAAGCCTACAGATTCGGAAAAGGTGTACGTGATTCATTGCGTATTCTCCTGAATTAGGAGGTGCGTTATGAAAATAAGATTTAAAGGCCGAAAAGGTACGATTACTCTGTTTCTATGTATCATTCTTTCTGCTGCGATTATTCTGGAGAGCATATATATAAAAGGTGCGTACCGACGGAAGCAGGAAGTTATTCTTACAACTGCGGTATCACATCAGGTCGAGCAGATCCTTTCCCAGTTTAACCGTAATTATCAGGATTGGTATGGTATCTATGTTCTTGATTCGGTAGAGTCAGATCATGCCGTGTTCGATGAAATGACGAAAAAATATCAGGATATGTCATTTCAGTATGAATTGACGGACGAGTTTACAAATGATGATCTGCGTAAATCAATTTCAGAATATATGCGTCTCCGTGGGCTTGCATTTGAGGGATCTGGGATCATGGATCGACTCGGGTTATCAATTTCCAAACTTACAGGGACAAATGCGATAACCGGATCCGGTATTAGCTCATGGCTTCCGACTTTTCAGGATTACTTTCTGAACAGGGAAGAATTCTCTGAGATGTGGGAGAAAGTAGAGGAAAAGTGCGCTGAGAACGGTTTAGAGGACAAACTCACGGATTTCTATTCGTTTGTGGATGATCTTGATGAGGTTTGGAAAAAGAACGTCAGTGCCGTAATGGAAATCGGTGATACGACAGTCCCTATTTCATTGTTTGATACGTCATGCGTGGGTTATATGACCTCTGCGATGGATAAATACATGGATTATCAGCTTCCGTCGATCGTCGACAGGCTTTTGATCAACGAATATGCCGCGTTTTCTTTTGATTCCAGAGTGAAAGAATACGAGGAAAATAGCAGAAGCGTTGAAGAAGCGAACATTATCGGCATCCCTTTTTCGGAGATTCATGGCGAAAATACCTGTGATCTAGAATATCTGCTGGTTGGCAGTTCCTCATCCGGGACGAACAAAAATGTCTCTTACGGTATGATCCTAGGCACAAGATTAATACTGGATTTCAGTGCTTTTCTCATGGATGAATCGAAAATGGAACTTGCATTTGGAATTGCAGAAGTAATATCAATTCTTGTCTTTGTTTCCTCGTTCTTTACTGTTTATGTTGACCCGGTTGTGATTCAGTACACCATTATCTTTTTTATGGCCTTTATGCGTGCTGTTTCGGATACCTCTAAACTTACCTCGGGAAAAAAGGTCCCCCTTTTTTACAATTATGCAATCGATGATTACCTGCAGACGACATATCGTGACTATTTTCGTGTTTTTCTGCTGTTTGTGCCCGAGGATGAACTTCTGGATCGTATGAATACCGTGATCCGGCGTGACTGCTCGGAACATCTCTATACAGGCGTCAGTGCAACGGGAAAGCTTTCTGATGATCCGTACTCGGTGAAAAGGAGGTTTGAATTGTATGAGAAGGGGACATAAGAAGATAAGGTCTGAAATTGGTTCAATCGTTTTGGAAGCATCTATTGCAATGTCTTTGTTTCTTGTGCTTATCTGTGCAGCAATTTCGTCGATAACATCCGTTAACGCTGAGCTTTATATGCAGAGAGCATCAGAGAATGTTGTTTCAGAGTTGAATGTAGCAATACCATTTGCCTCAAACGGTATACAATGTGTCGATGATGTTGTTTCTGTCTTTGGAATTGCAGATAAAGCGTCTATTGATACAGACAAGCTCGATGAGACCCTTGGACTGTTCGGAACTGCTGCCGGTCTTACGGGCGTGGATATTGAAGATGTTATTGGAACAGCATTGTTCGGGCGATATGTTCGTGACCGGATCGTCGAGGAATACCGAAGTCTGATCAATAAGGACTGGATTTACGATAATCTGGTACAGAATGTCTCCGTATATCTTGATTATGAAGGTGCTGACAAATGCGTATATGTTTGCGTTTATTATAATATTGAAGCCGGAAGGATAAAGATTCCGAGGTCTTACTGTACTTCGTTTTCACTTTATGCGGATGCGATACCACTGAGAACAAAGGCAGACGATGATGATGATAAAGAAACGGATTCTGTGTGGGATCTTGATAATTTTGAAAGAGGTACAGCTATAAGAGAACATTTCGGCGGTAATCTTCCGAGCAGTTTTCCTACAATCAGTTCATATTCGGATAATGAGATCGTCTCTATAAAAAGTATGGATACAACGGCACCATATTATCAGGATGGTGGAAATGTAAAGAAGAAAATGAGGTCATATATTAAGGATCTTGAGGAGTTTGAAGGCGCTGAGTATTCGGGGACAACGGTTACTGTTTTACCGGATACACGGAAGACGCTGCTTCTGGTCATTCCGGAGAACGGTTCCGAGGAAAGTCTACGATATATTAATGAGATGAAGTCTTATGCATCGGAGAAAGGTGTGGATCTGAAGATCGAAAAGTACGAAAAGTCCCATCATTACGATAATACAGATACATCTGACAGTTAGTGTATTATATATAATTTATATATATAAAAAAGTTGTTGTCACATTTCTTTCCTTGCGGTATAGTATTAGGAGTTGATATTTTGAGTTGCTATGTTTTCGGAGGAAAGAGATTGAAACAGAATATCGAGCAGGTTAGAGAAGTCGGGTCAACAAAACAGGCATCTTCCGGCAGAAATGGCGAAATGTCCATCGGTGATGTTCTCCGTGTTGCCAAGAGAAAATTGATGACGAAGCGCATTCTGATCGCTATCGTCGTGATTCTTTTGATAACGCTCTGTGTTTTCTTTGTGTCTACCGGCTATCTTGACAGCTTTATTGATTATCTGATCAGTCTCGCAGAGTGAAACGATGGTTAACGACAAGTTAAAAGATGAGCATATGGATGATCTTTTCAAGGCAATCCTGACTTTGGAGACGACAGATGAGTGCTATTCTCTTTTTGAGGATCTCTGCACGATCTCCGAAATCAAGTCGCTTGCGTCCAGGTTTCAGGTTGCGATCCTTCTTGCGAAGGGTTATACCTACACGGAGATCTTCGAGAAAACAGGCGTCAGCACAGCAACGATCAGTCGTGTTAAGCGTTGCCTGGATTACGGTGCAGATGGGTATCGGACAGTGCTTGACAGAATGAATATACAGGCTGAGAAGTCAGAAAAAGGAAAAACGGAAGGAAAAGGAAAGAAATGAGCATTATTACCAAGATCTTCGGTACGCACAGCGATCATGAGATCAAACACATCATGCCGATCGTGGAGGAAATCGAGAGCCGGTCTGATAAGTACAAAGAAATGTCTGAAAAAGAATTAAAGGGCATGACAGATGTCCTGAAGAAGCGTCTTGCTGACGGTGAGACTCTTGATGACATTCTTCCGGATGCATTTGCAACGATCAGAGAGGCTGCACACAGAGTTCTTGGACTTAGACCGTATCAGGTACAGCTGATCGGTGGTATCATTCTTCATCAGGGCCGTATCGCCGAGATGAAGACCGGTGAAGGTAAGACCCTCGTGGCGACTCTTCCGGTTTACCTCAATGCTCTTACCGGTCGCGGTGTTCATGTCGTAACCGTCAACGATTACCTGGCAAAGCGAGACAGTGAGTGGATGGGTAAGGTTTACCGCTACCTCGGCCTTTCAGTCGGACTGATCGTTCATGACATGGATAATTCTGATAGAAGAAAGGCTTACAATTCCGATATTACTTACGGTACGAATAATGAATTCGGATTTGACTACCTCCGTGATAACATGGTGGATAGAAAAGAGAAGATGGTTCAGAGAGATCTCGTTTATGCGATCGTCGACGAGGTCGATAGTATCCTGATCGATGAAGCAAGAACACCTCTTATCATTTCCGGTATGGGTGGAGAATCCTCCGATATGTATACCAAGGCGGACCGCTTTGTTAAGACACTTAAGAAGTTTGTCGTTGTTGAGACAGATGAAAAGGTCGATATCGATGATGTCAGCGGAGACTGCGACTACGTAGTTGATGAGAAGGCAAGAACTGCTGTACTTACTGCCAAGGGTATTGAGAAGGCAGAGAAGCACTTCGGTGTTAATAACCTTTCTGATCCGGAAAACTTCGATCTTCAGCACTATATCAATAATGCTCTTAAAGCGAACGGTACCATGGAACGTGACCAGAAGTACGTTGTTACGAATGGTGAAGTTATTATCGTTGACGACTTTACCGGCCGTCTGATGTATGGACGCCGTTTTAGTGATGGTCTCCATCAGGCAATTGAGGCAAAGGAAGGCGTTAAGGTCGAAAGAGAATCCAAGACTCTGGCTACGATTACTTTCCAGAATTACTTCCGTATGTATGAGAAACTCGCCGGTATGACCGGTACTGCTTATACCGAGGAGTCTGAGTTCCGTCAGATCTACAGTCTCGACGTTATCCAGATCCCGACAAATAAGCCGATTGCACGTATTGATGAGCATGATGCGGTTTATAAGAACCAGAGCGGTAAGTATGCAGCAGTTCTCCGTCAGGTAAAGGAAGCTCATGAGAAAGGCCAGCCGGTACTTGTCGGTACTGTTGAAGTAAGCAAGTCCGAGTTCTTGTCTAAGATCTTTACCCGTGCGGGCATCAAGCATGATGTATTGAACGCTAAGAACCATCTCCGTGAGGCGGAGATCGTTGCTCAGGCCGGCCGTTACGGTGCAGTTACTATCGCTACAAATATGGCTGGTCGTGGTACCGATATTCTGCTGGGTGGTAACCCGGAGTTTATGGCGAAGCAGGAAATGAGAAAACTCGGTTATACTGAGGAACTGATCGATGCTTCTACTGCATATAACGAGACTGATGATGAAATTATTCTCGAAGCTCGTGAAAGATTCTCTACATTGGAGAAGAAATTTAAAGAAGAAATCAAGGAAGAAACAGAGAAGGTTAGAGAAGCTGGCGGTCTCTTTATCGTCGGTACAGAGCGTCATGAGTCCCGCCGTATTGATAACCAGTTAAGAGGTCGTGCCGGCCGTCAGGGTGACCCGGGACGTACGAAGTTCTTCCTTGCACTTGATGATGATCTGATGCGTCTGTTCGGTGGTGACCGTGCAACATCCGCATTTGAGCGTCTCGGTGTAGATGAATCCGTTGAGATCCAGTCCGGTATCCTCTCCAAGCAGATCGAAAGTGCCCAGAAGAAGGTTGAGGGCATGAACTTCAGTACAAGACGTCACGTTCTCGAATACGATGATGTTATGAATGTTCAGAGAAATCTTATTTATGAACAGCGCCGTAAAGTTCTTGATGGTGTGGATATCCATGATACGATCAAGAAGATGCTTACTGCGGTTGCCGAGCGTATTGTTGACCGCGCAGCACTTGATGGCGATGTCGGAACAGAAGAGTGCAAGGGCCTGAAGGCAAATATCGCCGATGTTTTCGGTGATGTTCCGGTTCTTGAAGATCTTTCTAAGACGATCAGCGAAAAGGAAACTGCTGATGCATCTGAAGTATCCGAGAAACTTGTTGAACAGGGCCTCGAGAAACTCGAAAAGCGTGATGAGGAGCTTACTCCGGAGATCTTCCGTGAGGCTGAGCGTCAGATCCTGCTTTTCAATGTTGACCAGAAGTGGATGGATCATATCGATGCTATGGATCAGCTCCGTAATGCAATCGGTATGAGATCTGTCGGCCAGAAGGATCCTGTTGTTGAATACCGTATCGAAGGTTCTGAAATGTTCGATGAGATGAATATGCTTATTCAGAACGATACAGTCCGTCTGATTATGAAGGCTAACATTGAGGCCGGTCAGCGTATTGAGCGTAAAAACACCGTGAAGAAACTTCAGGAAGGTCACGGAAGTGCCCAACTGGATTCTGTTGCTAAGCGTGCGCAGTCCGGTGTGGATGCTAAAGCCAATCAGCAGGCAGGTATTACACAGAACCAGCCTGTAAAGCGTGACTCAAAGAAAGTTGGCCGCAATGATCCGTGTCCGTGCGGAAGCGGCAAGAAGTATAAGAATTGCTGTGGAAAGGATTCCAATGACTAATTCTGATTACTATGCGAAGGTAGTTGAGGCATCTGAGTATATCCGTTCTCAGATAACGGATATTCCAGATGTCTGCCTTGTGCTGGGCTCAGGTCTGGGTCCGCTAACGGATCGTGTAGAAACGATCTCGGAGATTGCTTATGAAACTATCCCTCATTTTCCGAGGACAACTGTAGCCGGACATGACGGAAAACTCCTTGTTGCCATGCTTTCCGGTCGTCTTACATTCATTATGAAGGGCCGTTTCCATTTTTATGAGGGCTATTCCACACAGGAAGCAACATTCTATGTTCGTGTGATGGCGAAGCTCGGTGTGAAGACTCTGGTTATGACCAATGCGGCCGGTGGAATTAATAAGGATATGCATCCCAGCGAACTGATGGTAATTACCGATCATATCGGACTTTTCTGTGATTCGCCGCTTCGTGGTGCTAATTTGGACGAGTTCGGACCTCGTTTTCCGGATCAGACATGTGTCTATGATGTTGATCTTAGAAACAAACTTATTGATTCGGCAAATGAATTAAATATTCCTCTTCATCAGGGCGTATATGCATATACCCGCGGTCCGCAGTATGAAACTCCGGCTGAGATCCGAGCTCTTCGTGTCTTAGGCGCTGATGCTGTCGGTATGTCGACGGTTGCAGAGGCTATAGCGGCAAGTCATAGCGGATTAAAGGTTCTTGCAGTTTCATGCATTACGAATTATGCTGCCGGAATCTCCGGACAGCCTCTGTCACATGCGGAGGTCATGGAGAATGCAAACGCTTCTTCGAAGAACAGTATTGCGTTAATGGAGAAGTTCTTCTCCAAATTATAAGGAGGATATACTATGAGTGAACTGCCTCGTTACGAGATCAAAGACATCGCATTAGCCCCTGAAGGGCATCACAAAATCGACTGGGCATATAGAAATATGCCTGTTTTGCGTATTATTGAAAAAGAATTGAAAGAGACACGTCCTTTTGAAGGACTTAAGATCTCTGTAAGTGTTCATGTTGAGGCGAAAACCGCCAATCTTGCACTTGTTCTCCGTGAGGGCGGTGCGGATGTTGCTCTTACAGGCTGCAATCCTCTTTCAACTCAGGATGATGTTGCGGCAGCACTTGTTGAGCGTGGCATGAAAGTATACTGTATCCATGGAGCTGATCCTGAAACGTATAGAAAGCATCTTGAAATGACGCTTGCTTTCGGTCCGGACATTGTTATTGATGATGGCGGCGATCTGGCTATGCTCCTGCATTCCACGCATAAGGATCTTGTCGCAGGAATGCTTGGTGCCTGTGAAGAGACGACAACAGGTGTTCACAGACTCAAAATTCTTGAAGAAGAGGGAAGACTTGCATATCCTGTCATTGCTGTTAATGATGCACGCTGCAAGCATCTCTTTGATAACCGTTTTGGTACAGGTCAATCCGTATGGACGGCAATTATGGCGACAACTAATCTGATCGTTGCCGGAAAGTATGTTGTTGTGGCAGGTTTCGGTATGTGCGGTAAGGGTGTTGCACTTCGTGCCAAGGGAATGGGTGCGCGTGTCATCGTAACCGAGATCGATCCCGTTAAGGCATGTGAAGCCATTATGGAAGGCTATGATGTCATGACGATGGATGAGGCTGCTCCTCTTGGAGATGTCTTTGTTACTGTCACCGGTTGCAAGGATGTTATTACGAAGCAGCATTTTGAAAAGATGAAAGATGGAGCGATCTGCTGTAATGCCGGTCATTTTGATGTAGAGATCAATCTGGTTCAGCTCGGTGAGATGGCAAAAGAGAAGAAGGAGCTCAGAAAGAACATTGAAGGATATGTAATGCCTGACGGACGTACGATCTGTATTCTTGCAGAGGGCAGACTGGTTAATCTGGCCAGTGGAGACGGACATCCGGTTGAGATCATGGATATGAGTTTTGCTCTTCAGGCTCAGAGTGCACGTTATATTGCCGAGCATGGTAAAGAACTCGATAAGCATGTTTACGATACTCCGACAGTGATCGATGACCGTGTTGGAGAGTTCCTCCTTCAGTCAAAGGGCTATTCGATCGATAAGCTGACTCCTGAGCAGGATAAATACATCCACTCTTGGGATCTGGAGGAATAATATGACCAGATCAGTGCTTTTCTCGGATATAACGATCGTAACGGCACACGATAACGCATCGGTTTCTATTATCGAACATGGATACTGTTCCGTTTGCGGTAATAAGATCGAATACGTCGGAACATCGAAGCAGGAAGCGATAGCAGCTTTGGGTGAATCCGGTGATTACTTTGAGTATGACGGCAGAAACAAGATCCTCTGTCCGACTTTTGCAAACGCTCATGGACATACTCCAATGTCGATCTTCCGTAATATCGCTGATGACCGCTCGCTTCAGGACTGGCTTTTCGGTCAGATCATCCCGCGTGAAGATAAGATGGTTGCGGATGACTTCTATTACGGTAATCTGCTGACGCTTGCCGAGATGATTGAAGGCGGTACGGCCTGTGTTGCCAATATGTACGACGGTGCGCTTCTTATTGCAAAAGGCGCTGTGGAGACAGGATTCCGTGTCCAGCAGACCTCTATGGGCAAGAAGTGCGAGAACGGCAATTGGTCTATCGACAGAACCAGCGTTGATGAACTAAATGCTTTTATCGCTTCCGAGGGAAAAGGACTGCTTACGCACAGTCTTCTCGTGCATTCGATCTACCTGTATCCGGAATACTTCTATCAGCCGCTTGCGGAACTGGCGAATGAATATGATCTTCCTGTCAGTGTACATATTTCAGAGACGATCACGGAGAATGAGAACTGTCAGAAGAGTTATGGAATGTCTCCGGTACAGAAGCTTGATTGGGCGGGTCTTCTTAATGATAAGACCGTAGCTGCCCACTGTGTCCACTTAAGTGAAGAGGACAGAAAGATCCTTGCTGAGCGAAAAGTCTGGGTGGCTCATAATCCTTCTAGTAATATGAAGCTTGCTTCCGGATTTGCGGATATGGTTGAGATGATGAATGACGGTATCCGTCTGTGTCTCGGAACTGATGGTGCGGCCAGCAATAACAATCAGGATATGTTCATGGAGATGCGTCTTGCTTCCTTCATGGCGAAGGGAAAGACTCTCGATCCGACAGTGCTTGCTGCAGGAGACATCTTTAAGATGGCGACCCGAAACGGCTATCTGGCATGTGGCTTTGATAGTTGTGGTATTATAGAAAAAGGCATGACGGCGGATATACAGATTATTGACTATGATTGTCCGCAGATGTGGCCTCTCGGTAATCCGCTTTCCGCACTGGTATATTCATGTGGCCCGAAGTGTGTCGAGTCCGTGATGATCGACGGACAGTTCGTACTTTATAAGCACGAGCTTAAGACGATCGACATGGAGAAGGTGAAAGCCGAAACGAAGAAGACGATGACGCGTCTCCAGTGATTCTCGTGTGAAACAGCCATAACGGCGATTTCATATGTCCACGTAGCTCAGCAGGATAGAGCGACCGCCTCCTAAGCGGTAGGCCGGAGGTTCGAATCCCCTCGTGGACGCCAGAAAAACTCCCGATTCCGGATCCGCTGTGATCCTCGGTCGGGAGTCTTTCTTTTTTATCCGCTGTTGATTTATAATGACGTTAAGTTTTGACATGATGGAGGGTATCTTATGAAAACACTTATCGTCGTTGATATGCAGACGGATTTTATTGATGGCGCTCTCGGTTCTAAGGAAGCTGCTAAAATCGTCTCCAATGTAGTGAAAAAGATTAAGAAATACGTGAAAAACGGTGATCGCGTTATCTTTACGCAGGATACCCATAAGAAGAATTATATGAAGACAAGAGAAGGCAAGTATCTGCCTGTGCCGCACTGTATCAAGGGTTCTGACGGATGGCAGATCCCGTCTAAGATCAGAAATGCCGCTCCGGAAGATGCTCTTGTAATTGAGAAGCCTTCTTTCGGATTTACCGGATGGAAGAACATTCTCAAGGGCGATACGGATCCGATCGAAGTCATCGGACTCTGCACAGATATCTGTGTTGTCTCCAATGCGCTTACGATCAAGAATCTGTTCCCTGAAAGAGATATTCTCGTTGATGGTGCCTGCTGCGCGGGTGTTTCCCCGGCATCTCACGATGCGGCGCTTCTTACCATGAAGTGCTGCCAGATCGATATTCTGAATGAGGGAAAGGAGCCCTGGAGGGAGTAATATGAAACTGCACAGAATTATCACAAGTCTTCTGGAGACCGATATGTACAAGTTTTCGATGGGACAGGCGATCTATCACCAGTTTCCGTCATATAAGACCACGTGGACATTTCGCTGCAGAAACACGGATGTAAAGTTCACTTCCGAAATGATCGAAGAGATCAAGGAACAGCTTCAGGCATACTGCGAACTTCGTTTTACTGAGGAAGAACTGATGTATCTTGATGAAATCAAGTGGATCAAGGGATCCTATGTGGATTTCCTGAGACTCTGGCAGCCGAGATACGAAGATTTCGAGATTACTACGGATGCCGAATGCGGACTGTCGATTGAGACGCGCGGAACATGGCTGAACACGTCTATGTATGAGATCCCGACGCTTGCTATCGTTAACGAAGTGTATTTCCGTATGGCTTACGATTATGACGATCTTATCAGAAGCTTTAAAGAGCGTCTGGATGAGAAGATCGGCTGGATCAAGAGTGGAAAGTATTGTCTTTCCTCTTTCAGTGAATTCGGTATGAGAAGACGCCTTTCCGCAGAGGCTCAGGATATGGCGGTAAAAGCACTGGCAGATGCCGATCTTTCCGGTACCGGCAGCACTTTTGTGGGAACGTCGAATGTATATCTTGCCATGAAGTATAACCTGACTCCGGTAGGTACTATGGCGCATGAGTGGATCATGTGTGTCGGTCAGGGCGATCACAAGCATAATCCCGCCTATTCTAACTGGTACGCGCTCCGTGTATGGGTGGAAGAATATGGTGTACTTAATGGTACGGCGCTGACAGATACGATTACGACAGACTGCTTCCTTCGTGACTTCCAGTTGACATATTCGACGCTCTTTTCCGGCGTCCGTCATGATTCGGGAGATCCGGTCGAGTGGGGCGAGAAGATGATCGCGCACTACAAGTCCCTTGGTATCGATGCTGCGACGAAAACACTACTTTTCTCCGACAGCCTGAACTTTGAAAAAGCGAACGCGATTTACCGACACTTCCAGGGCCGTGCGAGAGTGGCCTTTGGTATCGGTACGTATATTGCGAACGATACGTGTGTACCGGCACTCAACATTGTCATGAAGACAACACTCTGTAATGGCCAGGATGTTGCAAAGATTTCCGACGTAAAAGGGAAGGGCATGTGCAAGAATCCGGACTATGTCCATTATCTGCAGCGTTGCATCGACTGGCGCATGGAGCATGAGTAATCTCTTGACATATCTTTAAATAATCGGTATATTTGTTGTGCTCTAAAAGCGCAATGCCAATGTGGCTCAGGGGTAGAGCAATTCACTCGTAATGAATAGGCCGTGGGTTCGATTCCCACCATTGGCTCCAGAAGAACTGTCTCAGAAGAGACAGTTCTTTTTTTCTTCCGATTTATTGTATAATGAAAATGATAAAGAAATGAGGATTTTGGATCGGTATGCTTTTCTCAAACACCAAAAGAGATAATGTCCGGCATTCACGGATTTTCGGATGTGGAAGAAATCTGGCTCTGGTTTTGGTCGTTTCGATCCTTTCGTGCTTAACTTTATCCTCATGCAAGAAAGTAAATAATGAATTCCCCGAGATCCCGTCTTCAGAGTCGACAGAGACTTCACAGACGACCACGTCCGAGAGTACTCCCGAAGTAAAAACGATAGAGCTGACAATTGCTTCACCCCTTTCATATGACACATGCCAGTACCTGGCCAAGCTTTATTATGCGAAGTCCAGAGGCCTTCTCGGAGAGGGTGTGACCGGTGAAACTGTTGATCTTGATTATCTTTCTTCAATCGATATTCCGATCGTTATTTCTGTGTACGGTACGTCTGAAAACGGCTGCAGCACATCGACGCTCGAACAGTGGAAGAACAGCGGAGATATGCCGGATATATTCCTGACGGACAGTTTTGACCAGGTGGTTAATAAATCGTTTGCCAGACCGATCACCGATGAACTTGCGGAGAATCCTCTCTTGTCTGCTGATCGTGTGTATTCTCAGCTTCTTCAGAATTTTTATGTGGACGGTCAGCAGTACGGTATTCCGTACCAGACATCTGCCGCAGTTCTTTATTGCGATATGGAAGTGCTTCAGCAGGCAGGGATCACTTCCGTCAATTACCGTCAGACCAGAGGCTCACTTATCAGTCTCCTTTCTGATCTTGAAAAACTGAATGAGGAAGAGCAGACGGTGCTTCCGTTCTACCTTGCAGGTAATATGATGCCCTATCTGCCTTGTTCGCTGTTTGATCATGAGTATCTTTCCGCTTCAGATAGTGATGACCGTTCTATCCCGTCTTATCGCGATGCATTTTCCCTTGTGGAGTCGATCATCCGATTAGGCTATTCCTACGAAAGCCTTTCCGAGCAGCGTATCGAAAAACTATTCTCCGGTGTTTCTCCGATCCTTTCACGAAAACTCGGTATCTGGTCCGGTACCACGGATGAACTTATGATCTATGACAACTATATGCCGAATACACTGACGATGATGCAGCTTCCGTCATCCAAGGATGATGAGTATTCGTCACCGCTTCTGATCAGTTATCCGCTTTGTGTTTCCGGTACATGTAAGTATCCGAAGGAGGCTTGTGATCTGGCATGCTTTATGGCACTTGACGATGATGCGCTGCTTCTTACTTCGCGTCTTCAGAAACGACAGGGATATCTCCCGTCTGTATCTTCTCCAAGCGTGTGGAATTATATTGTTAAGAGCCAGAAATACGGAGATTATCTGGTACAGTTCCATGATCTGATGGATCGCTCGATCATGATCCCCGCAGTTTCCGAGAGCGAACAGTATACGAAGGATATTGAATATATCCAGAATCATATTGAACAGTTGAATATCGAGAAAAAAGAGGACATTACTGACGAAGATTAGCAACGATAAGGAGTAGGCACGTGTCGGATATCAGACTATCGCCAATACGTATACTGGATTCCGGAAAGATACGCGATCAGAAGATTCTGGAGCGCGTTACGGATGATGTGCCCGCTTTTATCCGCGCTGTGCTGGCAGATGCGAATCGCAAGTATTTTACCGCCTCGGTTATTCCGTCAGGAAAAGAACTCGTATTCGGTGTTCTTGGTCTCGAGAATTACTCTGAGAAGAACAGAAGTGCTGATGCCGTGATGTATTTTGCATCTTCCGTTTTAGACGGCGAAGAAACGGTCAGTATATCTATAGAAGATAGGAAGAGTTCTTTTGACAGCCTCTTAAGATATGCATTCTTTGACCTTCAGATCCATAGAATTCAAGTGCTGATCCCGGTTACCGATGAAGCTTCCGATCAGGTGCTTCTCGAATGTAATATGAAACAGGAAGCGATCCTTGAAGAGGCTCTTTATATAGACGGAGTGTATTGTGATGCTGCTTTATTCTCGCTTCTGGATTCTGAGTATCCTGACTACTCGGTTGGTTTTGTTCCGTTCCGAAAGGGTGTTGTCGCAATTCGCGGAGATAATGAAGTGATTGAAATGACGAAGTTTTTCTCCTATGGTAAGCCTGTAGAGGGGAATCTTGAGAGAAATGTAGCGATCCGTACCGGTATTGCGGATAGTTCCGGTGTTTTGAAACCGGAAGGATCTCCGGAATATAAGGATCTGATCAATATGGAGTTTCCAAAGGAAGTCATGCGCTGTATGGTAGAACTGAATGAGTATTTTCTTAAACGCAGGACAACGTTTACCATTCATACGAAACCTCTTCACGGCAGTGATTTTCAGAAAAAAGTATGGGATAAAGTCAACACGATCCCGTATGGTGTGACAAAAAGCTATGAAGATATCGCGCTCGAACTGACCGGCGGAGATAAGGTCTCGGCCAGAAATCTTACCCGTGCGGTTGGTTCTGCATGTGGTGATAACCCGCTTCCGATCCTCGTGCCCTGCCATCGTATTATCGGTAAAGACGGTAAACTTGTCGGATTCTCCGGCGGGCTTGAGATCAAGGAATTCCTGTTGAACCACGAGATGTTTGGTATACACGCACTTGTTTAATTGAGAGGAGTCTGAATATGAAAGTAAATATGCCGCCTTCAACTATGCTAAATCCGGTTCCTGTCGTTATGATCTCTTGTGCCGGTAAAGACCCGCGGAAAATCGATAAAAGACCGAATATCATTACGGTGGCCTGGGCGGGAACGATCAATTCCGAACCGCCGATGGTATCAGTTTCCATAAGGAAAAGCCGTCACTCCCATGATCTGATCTGTGAGACTCAGGAATTTGTGGTCAATCTTGTGTCGGAGGATCTTGCAAAAGCCTGTGATTACTGTGGCGTAAGAAGCGGTTCGAAAGAAGATAAATTCGAAAAGACCGGACTTACGGCGATTGAGGCTGAAGGCCTTAAATACGCTCCTCAGATAAAGGAGGCTCCAGTCTCACTTTCCTGCAGACTGAAGGATATCATCGAACTCGGGTCTCATGATATGTTTCTGGCTGAGGTGATCGGAGTTTCGGTAGATGAGAATCTTATTGATAAGAAGGGAAAGATCTGTCTTGAGAAGGCGCATCTTGTATCGTATTCACACGGCGAATACTACACTCTCGGAAAGATGCTTGGATTTTTCGGCTACTCGGTTGCATCCAAGGAAGCTCTTAAGAGAAGGATGCCTGCCAAAAAGACAAAGAAATCTAACAAAAACAGCAACAAATAGGCCGATTAAGTTGACAATCGAACTATTTTATCATTAAAATTATATGGGTTCGACTTTTCGAACGTATTTTTGAATCTTGAAAACTAAATATTGGAGGTGAGTACCATAGAACTTTGGTTAGCAATTCTATTGATTGTAATTGCTTTTGTAGTCGGTGCTCTCATCAGTGTATGTTTTTCCGTATTATATTACCGCAAGGGTCTGTCCGCGAAACAGCAGAAGCTGGAAGCTGATGTGGCTAAAGCAGAAGAAGATGCAGAAAGAGTGATTGGTGAGGCGCAGAAGAATGCTGAAAGCAGAAAGAGAGAGCTTCTTTTACAGGCGAAAGAGGAGATAACTAACGCGAAACTCGATCTTGAGAAAGACGTTAGAGAGAGAAAATCCGAGATTGCCAGAGAGAGAAACCGTCTCGAGCAGAAAGAGGAATCCCTGAACCGCAAGATCGAAGCGATGGAACAGAAGGAAAGTGCTCTTGAATCCCGTGTCAGCGATGTAATGGCTCTGGAAGAAAAGGCAAAGGAACTGGAACGTCAGAAAGTGATCGAGCTGGAGAAAGTATCCGGATTGTCTGTAAGTGATGCTCGAAATCTTGTTCTTGATGCTGCACAGCGTGAATACAGCCACGACATGGCAGTAATGCTGAAGCAGATGGAAGAACAGGCCAAGGCTGAAGCCGACAAGAAATCGCGTGAGATCGTGGTCAATGCGATCCAGCGTTATGCTTCAGACTATGTGTCCGAAGTGACCGTTTCGGTCGTGTCCCTGCCGAATGATGAGATGAAGGGACGTATTATTGGTCGTGAAGGTAGAAATATCCGTGCGATCGAGACAAGCACAGGCGTTGATATTATCATCGACGATACTCCTGAAGCTGTTATTCTATCAAGTTTTGACCCGATCCGGCGTGAAATCGCCCGATTGACAATTGAAAGATTGATTTTGGATGGCCGTATCCATCCTGCGAGAATCGAAGAGATGTCTCACAAAGCCCGTAAAGAAGTCAACCAGACGATCAAGCAGGAAGGTGAGAGAGCTGCTTTTGATACCGGCATCGTCGGTCTGAATCCTGAGATCATCAAATATCTCGGACGTCTGCGTTATCGTACGAGCTACGGGCAGAATGTGTTGCAGCATTCAATTGAAGTCGCCTGGCTGGCAAGCATGATGGCGGCAGAATTAGGTCTGGATGAGATGCTTGCTCGAAGAGCAGGCTTGTTGCATGATATCGGAAAGGCTGCTGACTTTGAACTTGAGGGTTCTCATATCGAGTTAGGTGCAGATATTGCTCGTCGTTATAAAGAGAACGACACGGTAATTAATGCGATCATGTCCCACCATGGTGATGTGGAGCCGACAACAGAGATCGCCGTCCTGGTAGCAGCGGCGGATGCGATTTCTGCGGCAAGACCGGGTGCGCGTCGTGAGAATATGGAAACATATGTTAAGAGAATTCAGAAGTTGGAAGAAATCGCTACCAGTTTTGATGGTGTCGAGAAAGCCTTTGCGATCCAGGCAGGTCGTGAAGTGCGTGTCATCGTAAGTCCGGATAAGGTTTCGGACGACGATATGATCTTAAGAGCCCGTGATATATGTAAGCGGATCGAGGAAGAACTCGATTATCCGGGTCAGATCAAGGTCAATATAATCCGTGAAACACGTGCCTCGGATGTAGCAAAGTAAACCGAAACAAAAAAGAGTCTATTTCATAAGGGAATAGGCTCTTTTTTTATGGTAAAATAAGCCATATATCTTAGAATAGAGGAATAGCAATTGAGGATCCTTTTTGTCGGAGATGTGGTAGCCCATCCTGGAAAACGTATCTTGAAGAATAAATTGAAGGCATATCTTACAGAACAGAAGGTAGATGCCTGTATAGTAAACGCGGAAAATGTCGCCGCCGGTCTTGGGATCAATTATGCTTCGGCT
This sequence comes from Clostridiales bacterium, assembly GCA_024695545.1. The sequence continues at coordinate 83,809 of JAILHZ010000002.1, read as the reverse complement.
AAAGAGATCTTTTCTTTTGGCGCGGATTGCATCACGCTCGGGAATCATTCCTTCTCCTGTCCCAGTTATCAGCAGTTTGCCGATTCAGAGAAGCGCGTTATACGTCCCGGCAATGTAAGTGCCGCCTGGCCTGGCTCTTCCGAGTATCTTATCGACCTTGGTGAGAAGGGGCGCCTTCTCGTTGTATCCCTGATGGGACAGGTGTTTGTTACACCTCTTGCGGATTCTCCGTTTTCTTTCTTTGCCTCTAATATCGACAGATGGAAGAAGGAGTATTCTCCTACGAATATTCTAATCGATTTCCATGCGGAGACCACCAGTGAGAAAGGTGCGATGGGTTATTACTGTGATGGCCGCGTATCTCTTGTTCTTGGAACACATACGCATGTGCAGACTGCAGATGAAACGATACTCCCATGTGGTACCGGATATATAAGTGATGTCGGAATGACCGGGACATCTGACGGAATCCTCGGAATGGATGCAGATGCCTCTTTGCGCAGACTTGTAGATAAGCTTCCTGCCAGATATCAGCCTGCAGATGGTCCGGCCACTATGCATGCGGTCATGGCAGATCTTGATATTTCAAATGGAAAGTGCCTTAAAATAGAAAGGATCAAGTTATATGAATAAAGAACTCAAGAAACCGACCTGGATGACGTACGTGCTCTTTTCAGAGCTCTTCGTCGTGCTTGTTTTTATCGATCAGTTTACCAAGGATCTGGCCGTTAAATCTCTGGCATCCCATCAGGTCTCACCGATCATCAAGAACTTCCTTTCGCTGATGTACGTGAAGAACACGGGAAGTGCTTTTAGCATGTTCGCGAATAAATCATGGGGCGTTACGATGCTGTCAGTAATATCTGCGCTTGCTTTCGTATTGCTGATTTTCCTGTCCTACTTTGTACTTGCGAAGTACAGAAGCAGAAGACTCTCGATCTGCCTTATTTTCCTTTCTGCGGGCACACTCGGCAACCTGATCGATCGTATTCGTCTTAAGTATGTTATTGACTTTATCAGCGTTCAGTTCGGAAGTTACCAGTTTCCGATCTTCAATGTAGCGGATATCTGCATTACACTTTCCTGCATCGCGCTTGCCGTGCTGCTGTTTTTCAATGAGAAGTTTATTCCCGAGATCCCGTTTTCTTCGAAGAAAGAAGAGCCGAAGGAGGAGTCGGGCAATCTTTTCCCCAACGGGCTCAATGGGGATGATAAATCAGATGAAATTTCTGACGAGGATGTAGAATGATCGAGTCGTATGTAGTTGAGAATTATCAGGGAAGAGTCGATGCCTATATTCCACAGGCCTGCCCGGATCTTACAAGATCCCGCGCAGCCCAGCTCATCGCGGATGGTGCAGTTACCGTTGATGGAAAACCGGTCAAGGCGTCCTTCAAAGTTTTTGGCGGAGAGACGATCGATATTGATTTCCCGCCGCCGGTGGATACAGACGCGAAACCCGAGAATATCCCTCTGGATATCGTGTATGAAGATGATGATCTGATCATCATCAATAAGCCTCAGGGCATGGTCGTTCATCCCGCCCCCGGTCATTATTCCGGAACTCTTGTTAATGCGCTTCTTTATCACTGCGCAGGCAAGCTTTCGGATATTAATGGTGTTATCCGTCCTGGTATTGTACACCGTATTGATATGGATACTTCCGGACTGATGGTTGCGGTAAAGAATAATGAGACACATCTGGCCATGGCTGATATGATTGCGAAACATGAGGTTGTACGTGAGTATCGTGCCTGTGTTTATGGTATCGTTGACTCTGATAAGGGAACGATCCATGCGCCGATCGGACGTGCAACAAACGACAGACGGAAGATGACTGTCTGCGAGAATGGCAAGGATTCCATTACGCATTTTCAAGTGCTTGAACGTTTCCGCAAGGGGACAGATCTTCTTTGCCGTTTGGAAACTGGACGTACACATCAGATCCGTGCGCATATGACGTATATCGGACATCCATGTATCGGTGACCCGCTTTATGCGCCGAAGAGAGAGAAGTATAACCTGCATGGACAGGCACTTCACAGTACGTCGATCCGTTTCATCCATCCGCGTACTGAAGAATTGATCGATTTTAAAGCCGATATACCCGAACATTATCAGAAACTTCTGGAATTGCTCCGTAATGACGTGTAAAGGAGAGGTGGACTTGGAAGAGACGTTATTAAAAGTAGATCATCTTTGTGAGCTTTCATCGAATAACTGCGCCTGGCTGAAGGTCGTCGCGGATATGTTTGACTGTGAAGTCATTGCGCTTGATTCCGGCATCTCGGTAAGAGGTTCTTCAGACTCTATCCGTATGTCGGAAGACGTTCTCAGAGCCATGGACAAGGTCCTCGGAAAGAAGGAACAGCTTGATATCCTCTCGGTAAGATATCTTTGCCTTCTTGAGAAAGATAATCTCCTTGAAGATTTCATGGATGATGAGGATCCGGTTATTCTTACGACACCTGCCGGACGCTCTGTACGTGCCAAGACTCTTGGTCAGCGTGTATATGTGGATGCCATGTCGAAGAATGATGTGGTCATCTGTAAAGGACCTGCCGGCTCCGGAAAGACTTTTCTCGGTGTGGCGATGGCCGTTCTCGCGCTTCGTGAGCGTTCTGTTTCACGTATCATCCTGACCCGTCCTGCGGTTGAAGCAGGCGAGAAACTCGGTTATCTTCCGGGTGATATTGAAGAAAAAGTCGATCCGTATATGCGTCCGATCTATGATGCTCTTCTTGAACTGATGGGAAGAGAAGGTTTCGAGAGAAACATGGAGCGTGGTATTATCGAAGTTTCTCCTCTGGCATATATGCGAGGACGTAACCTCGATGATTCGTTCATTCTTCTGGACGAAGCTCAGAATACGACGATCGAGCAGATGATGATGTTCCTGACCCGAATGGGTATGAATTCCAGAGTGTGTGTCTGTGGCGATACGACGCAGATCGACCTGCCTTCCGGTTATCCGAACGGTCTTGATGATGCCATGCGGATCCTTCGTGATATCTCCGGTATTTCTACAGTTTCGTTACATGAGACGGATATTGTCAGAAACCCGTTGGTACAAAAGATCATAATGGCTTATAATGCAAGGGAAAGGAGACAGGGGGGACATGCGTAATTCGAAGAAGAACCAGAAGCTGTTCAAGGTGATCCGTATTGTTGCCATCGCACTGCTTGCGGTACTGATGGTCGCGATCGTCTATTTTGGTTCTCTGCCGAAACAGTATGATGTCTATCAGGGTCAGACCTGTGAATACGATATTACGGCGTCCAGAACCGTCAAGGATACGTACGAGACGGAAAGACGTGCCCGTCTGGCCAGATCGGAAGTTGCTCCGATCTATGTTATCTCCTCTGAGGTCTCCGATGAGAATAAGGAACTTGTTGAAGGTTTCTTTTCCTACTGTGAAGAACTCCGCAAATCGAATATTGATGATATCGGGATGGTGATCCGCACTAAGTCGGAAATGGCCTCGCTTCTTAAGTCCGCAGTAAAGGAATCTTATTCGATCGAACTGGATGATGAAGTCGCTTATACTCTTGCCAATATCTCTTTTGTTGATTTTTCGTATGTGGAATTCGAAACTAAGGAAATCACTGAGATGATCTCCATGAATGCGCTCGATGCGCAGATGCTTCAGCAGGAGATCAGTAATTATACGTCGAATATCGAAGAGAGCCGTACACATAACAGTAATGAGTACATCTCTCAGAAAGACCTTATCCGGAATCTTCTGAATGCTTTTCTTAAGCCGAACGCCGTTTATGATGAGAAGGCAACAGAGAATGAACGTGTGGCTGCATATAAGAATGCCATCAGCGAGCCGGTTATGATTCAGAAAGGTACGAGAATCATCAGTGTCGGTGAGACGATCACACCTCACATGTTCAGCCAGTTGAAGGATCTGAACCTGCTGCCTACGAATTCTTTTAACTATATGCTTCTTCTGGGTATTATCGTCTACATGTTTATCATTGTAGCTGCCGGAGCTTTTTATCTTTCCAGATTTGAGAATAAGACAATGGAGGAGATCGATTCGAAGACGCTCATTGCTCTTATGCTTGCATTTATCGTACCGCTCATTTCCAGCCGTTATCTGACATCGATCTCTCCTTTGTTCTCGACGATCATGTTTACGGCAGTCATTTTTGCTATCTATCTGGGTATTCAGGGCGGTATTACCATGAGTATCCTGTCACTGCTTGTCGTACTTCCGATGAGCGGATTCGATACGGAATTCATCTTCATCTCCGTGATCACGATCTTCGTAAGCTCGGTCATTGCCGGACAGAGAAACCGTAAATTCAATGCAGCAACGCTTATTATTTTCTCCTGTGTGGCTTCTCTTGCTGCCTCACTGGGGTACAATCTGGTTACCCAGTCTTCGATGACGGATGCTTTTAATTCCGTTCTGTGGTGTGTCATCGGTACCGGATGTTCAGTTGTTGCCGCGATCGGTTTCCAGCCGCTCTTCGAGCTTATCTCCAATACGGCTTCTCCGATCCGCCTTTTGGATCTTGCTCAGCAGAGCCATCCGCTTCAGAAGAGACTGTTCCTCGAAGCTCCGGGTACATCCCAGCACAGTATGATGGTTGCCAATCTTGCGGATGCTGCAGCTGAGGCGATCGGCGCGAATTCACTTCTTGCGAAGGTTGGTTCCTATTACCATGATATCGGTAAGCTCGAGCGTCCGGAATACTTTACGGAGAACCAGCAGGATAAGGTGAATCCGCATGACAATCTTCCGATTGAAGAGAGTGTTGCCATTATTACATCACATCCTTCGGACGGATTGAAACTTGCCAAGAAATATCGTCTGCCTACTGCTGTTCAGAATATTATCCTTGAGCATCACGGAACGACCTGCCCGGGTTATTTCTATATGAAGGCGCAGAAAGAAGCTAAGGAGAAGGGGCTTCCCGAACCGACAAAAGAGAATTTCCAGTACAAGGGATCCGTTCCGTCTACACGCGAATCCGCAATCATTATGATCGCAGACTCCTGTGAAGCGGCAGTACGTTCCCGCGGTGTACACGAAGTAGATGAAGCAGAAGTGCTTTTCCGTAAGATCGTTAAGCAGAAGATCGACGAGGATCAGCTGATCCATTCAGGACTGTCATTTGATGATATCGAGTTGATCATCCGCGCGATGCTGCAGGTTTATGCCGGCTTCTTCCATGAAAGGGTGAAATATCCGGAATGAGTATTCAGATCGACAATAAAACACGTTCATTCAGTAAAGAGGAAGAGGGCGTCTTTCTTTCCTATGTGGAAAAAGCACTGGCGTTGCTGCTTTCTAAGGAGTATATCGATGCACAGATCCGCTCATCTGATGCGGAAGTCAGTGTTGATGTGCGTCTCGTCGGAACAGACGGTATCCGGAAACTTAACGCGCAGTATCGTGAAAAGGATAAGGTCACTGATGTTCTTTCTTTCCCGATCCTGGATATGACAGATGGAAAGCTTAATGCCAAACTGATGCCTTATGATTTTTCTATCGTTGAGGAGAAGAAGTATCTTCCAATCGGCGATGTTGTGATCTGCCCTGAAAAAGCCAAGAAACAGGCTGAGGAGTATGGCCATTCGATCGAAAGAGAGATGGTTTTTCTTGCGGTTCACTCACTTTTGCATCTTCTCGGATTTGATCATGAGAATGGTAGAGATGAGGAGCTGATGTTTGGTAAGCAGGAGGAGATCATGAATGAGATCGGTCTTCCGAGATCTTCTGATCTTCCTATGATGTCTTCGGAAGATGAGCATCCTGTCGGTGAGATGCTTTCCCACTGTGGGTATTGCGCACTGGTAGGACGTCCGAATGTCGGTAAATCCACACTCCTGAATACGATTTCGGGAATGAAACTGGCGATTGTTTCCCATAAGCCTCAGACGACGAGAAACAACATTCAGGCGATTTATAACCGTGATGATGCCCAGGTAATCTTCGTCGATACACCAGGTATTCATAAGCCGCAGTCCAAACTCTCTGAGTTTATGGTTGATTCTTCTTTCCGTGCTGCTAAAGGTGCTGATGTTGTTGTGCTTATGGCAGACGGTAGATTCAATAAACCGGCTAACGTGGAGATCCGCGCTGCCGAAATGGCGAAGAAACTGAAAAAACCGTTGATCCTTGCAGTAAATAAGGCGGATGCTGTTACCAAGGAGTCACTCCTTCCGCTGATTGCTAATTACTCGAAGATCGCTGATTTTACGGATATTGTACCGATCTCCGCCCTGAAGGATGATGGTGTGGATGAACTGATGGAGGCGATCATCCGTCTGCTTCCGTCACAGCCGAGGTATTTCCCGATCGAGGAAGTAACAGACCAGTCGGAAAGAGAAATTGCCGCGGAATTGATCCGTGAGCAGATCCTGCACTATACCAATGAGGAGATCCCGCACGGAACCGCCGTCGAGATCGATGCTTTTGAAGAAGATTTCAAGGAAGATGCCGTTGACAGCTATGACCGAAGCCTGATTAAGATCCACGCATCGATCATCTGCGAGAGAGATTCGCATAAGAGCATCCTGCTTGGTAAGAACGGGCAGATGATCAAGCGTATCGGTACCGCGGCCAGAGAGAATATCGAGAAGATGACGGACTGTAAGGTTTTTCTCGATCTGCATGTGAAAGTACGTAAGGATTGGAAGAATCGTCAGGTTTTTCTTGATGAGTTCGGGTATAAGAAAAAGGACGACTGATCATGGGCGCGAGTTTTTCGATCCGCGGTGTTGTCATCGCCGCCAAACCGCACCGTAATCAGGACGCGATAATTACGATCCTTTCTCCGCGTCAGGGTCTGGTCTCCGCGATGGTACCGGGAGCCAAGAAACATTCGTCAAGACTGGCATCCCTTGCTACTCCGCCGCTTCTTGCTGACTTTATGTTAAGTGAGAGTAAAGGCTATTACTATCTGAAGGAAGGGGAGACGGTCGAAAGTTTCCGCGGTCTTTATGATTCGTTCGAGGCACTGACCAGCGCATCGCATATTCTCGAGATCGTGAAGGATACAGCCGTAGATCCGGATTCCTGCCAGGCTATCTATACGCTTCTTGTGTATGTTCTCTATGATCTTTCCAAACATCCCGAGAAATACCGACAGATCGTTGCTGCTTTTGAATGGCGCATCATGGATGTGCTTGGATTTGCTTTCGACTTAAGTGAGTGTGATTGCGTAAATCCCGATAAGATGCCGACACGTGCGTTCTCGTTTTCCAAGTGCCGTCTTTACTGTTCGTCGATTGGCTGCGTGGCCAAGGCTAAGGATTATCAGTTCGTGTCTCTCGGATGCGTGGAAGCATTAAGATACATAAGAGATGCAGAACTTGAGAGACTAAGTGCTTTTCACGCGGAAAAATACGTTCTCGATGATCTTTGTTCAGTTGCCCACAGATATCTCTGTGAACGGCTTGAAAAGAACTATGATAAGATGTCGATCTTAGATACGCTGCCTCCGCTCTGATCAGAGGTCATCCCACATGATCTCCGCTTCTTCGGCAATGTATTCAGTGGCTTTCCAGTGTTCCGGCCAGAGAATGCGGTAATCTTCGCGCGAATAGCGCTCGTCCATGAGTACGATGAAACCTTTATCGTTCTCATCCCGGATGACACGTCCTGCGGCCTGAAGGACCTTCTCCCAGCCCGGGAACTTGTATGCGAATGAGAAGCCGTCTCCGAATTTGTTCTGATAATACTGTGAGAGGATCTCACGTTCTTTACTTATCTGCGGAAGACCTACACCAACGATAAAAGCTCCTTTCAGACGGTCGCCGACAAGATCGATGCCTTCTCCGAAGTGACCGCCGAGTACGGCGAGCCCGAGAAGGGTTTTATCCCCGTGCCGGTTGAATCGGTCGAGATACCGTTTCTTGTCTTCGGTGTTCATGTTCGGGACCTGCATCATCAGTTCGGTGTCAGGATCCTTGGATGTCGCCTTGAAGAGCCGCTGATATACCATATCCATATATGCGAATGAAGGGAAGAATACCATAAAGTTCTCTTTGTGTCCCGAAATCATCCGGAGAATCGTCTTAGCTACAGTGTCGCAGGTGAAGTTTCTTTCCTGGTATGTGGTCTGGATATCCTTGATGATCAGTACCTGGAGGTTTTCCGGCGGAAAAGGACTCGGAAGCTGCAGCATCCTGGAAAACGTTGTCTCCTTGCCGACGATCATGCTTCGGTAGTACTGCGCAGGAGACATGGTGGCTGAGAAGAATACGGCATTGTGATTGTCTTTAAGAATGGTCGCCAGTTTGTCGGATGCATCAAGGCAGTCGAGAGTGATTGAGATATCATAACTTCCGTTGTCACAGGTCCCGGAACGTGTGATCTCAATGATATACGCATCATCGAAATACAGTTCGAGAATGGTCAGGAAGAATCTGGCTTCGAAGTAATATTCCGTAAGAATACGGCGTTTTTCACGGTCCTCGAGATCAGCAAGTATGTTTGCAATGTGAAAGCAAAGGGCCCAGAGAAGCTGGTACAGATTCTTGGGAACAGTCCTTGTCGCACGGAAATCTTCCCCGATCACGACATCGTTTTCTTTGATCGATGGTTCGACCATATTGATCCCGGCAGAATCTTTTTCAAAAGCATAGTCCAGAAGAGTGAAATAGTCGACGAGCTGATGACTGTATTTCTCCGTCTTCTGAGAAATGGTAGACAGGACCGGTAATGCTGTCAGAAGAGCCTGGCGTGTGAGTGATGCGCTGAACATATCCCTTGATCTCGAGATCATGTTGTGTGCCTCGTCGATCAGTATCGTATGGCAGAATTCGTTTACCGCGAAATAACGCTGAAGGCGGATCCTGGGATGGAAAATGTGGTTATAATCGCAGATGATAACATCGCAGAAGTTCGAGGCGTCCAGCTGGAGCTCATGGGCGCAGATCTTATGCTTATAAGCCACTCTTCTGATATCTTCCGGATAGATTGCATCAAGACCATAGAGTTCCTCAAGAGCGGCATTCAAACGGGAATAATATCCGTCGGCATAAGAGCAGAAGCGGCTGTCACAGAATTCCTCCATGGCTGTACACATCTGTTCCTTTGGTGCGAGCTGGATCGACTTAATGACCAGACCCTGATTTCTCATATCGATCAGTGCTTTGTCCGCAACTTCACGAGTGGCAAGTTTGGCCGTCGCATAGAAGATCTTGCCGCCCTGAGCGGCGGGAAGATATTTGATAGAAGGGTACAGAGTGCTGATCGTCTTGCCGATACCTGTAGGTGCCTCTGCGATGAGTGTTTCTTTATGCTTGATAGAGGAGAGGACTGCTTTCATGAAGTCTTTCTGGCCGTTTCTGACAACAGAGTACGGGAATTTCATGGAAGCAATCGATTCGTTTCTTGCTTCTTCGTAGTCACTGATCCGCTTCGCTTCTGCGGAATACAGAGCAACTGTGTTATCGAAAAAATCAGCGGCTTCATCTCGCGTGAATATCCTGCTTTTTTCGAGAAACTGATAATTCAGAAATGAGACGTATCTTAAGGTGATCGTGATATCTTCGATTTCCGGATGCGACAGGTAGTATAGATGGGCATAGATCTTCACCTGAGACTCGTGTGTGGGAAGTATAAGTGATTCAACCTTCTCGACCACGCGGTTATGTGTCTTGATTTCAATGATGTTGATCCCGTTTTCCGGATCCTCAATGATACAGTCGGCCCGACCGGATATCTGAAGTGTATAAAGTTCATATTCCAGTGTTGTGCTGAGAGAATACTCTGAAACTACGGCGTCTTCACCATATTCCTTGCGGATATCCTTAAAGACTCGCTGATGCATTCTGGTACCATCGAGTCCGGACACACCTCCATAGCCGGCGCCGAGAAGGGAACCGGAGCGGTAAATGCGCTCGCTGAGCGCGCGAACAGAGATCTTGTGAAGTGCTTTTTCCATATAAATCATTATATCAAAAGCCATTTCAAAAACACTTATAACAGGTAATAAGAAGATTATGCAATTCTATTCAGAAAAAAATTCATATCAGCGTTGTACTAGGTGAATAGTAGTGCTATACTTCACCTTGTTATATAAATATATGAAATACTAAAAGGAGAAAGTTGCAAAATGGCGATTCGAATTGGTATTTACGGTTATGGTAATTTAGGCCGCGGTGTCGAGTCCAGCATCCGTCAGAATCCGGATATGGAACTTGTTGCAGTATTCACACGCCGTGATCCTTCTACATTAAAGATTCAGACAGAGTCCGCAAAGGTCATGTCCGTTAACGATGTAGCTTCTATGAAAGACAGCATCGATGTTATGATCCTCTGCGGCGGTTCTGCTACAGATCTTCCGGAGCAGACACCGAAGCTTGCTTCTATGTTCAACGTGGTTGACAGCTTCGATACACATGCGAACATTCCTCAGCATTTTGCAGAGGTTGATGCTGCAGCAAAGGCAGCAGGCACAGTTGGTGCAATCTCTGTCGGTTGGGATCCGGGTATGTTTTCTCTGGCAAGAATTTACTCCCAGAGCATCCTGCCGGAAGGTGAGAGCTACACATTCTGGGGCAAGGGCGTAAGCCAGGGCCATTCTGATGCGATCCGTCGTGTTAAGGGTGTTAAGAACGGCAAGCAGTATACAATTCCTGTCGAGAGCGCTCTGGAAGCAGTACGTTCCGGTTCCCAGCCTGAACTGACCACACGTCAGAAGCACACACGTGAGTGCTTCGTTGTTCCGGAAGAGGGTGCTGACCTTAAGCAGATCGAGAACGACATCAAGACAATGCCGAACTATTTCTCTGACTACGATACGACTGTACACTTTATTACAGAAGAAGAACTGCAGAAGAATCACAGCGGTATCCCGCATGGCGGTTTCTGCTTCAGATCCGGTGTATCCGGCTTCAATAAAGAAAACAAGCACGTTATCGAGTACAGCCTGAAGCTCGACTCTAACCCGGAGTTCACAGCAGGTGTTCTGACAGCCTATGCACGTGCGATCAACCGTCTTTCCAAGGAAGGCGTAACAGGCTGCAAGACAGTTCTGGATATCGCTCCGTCTTATCTGAGCCCGCTTTCCGGTGAAGAACTGAGAAAAGAACTCGTATAAGTTCATCTTTCTTGAAAAGCATGAGCCGTCTCTCCAGGGAGACGGCTTTTTTATTGGGATTTAAGCGGGAATAAAAAGATCGGGAATCTTTTGATTCCCGATCTGGTGCGGATAGCAGGACTTGAACCTGTATGACCTTGCGATCACTAGCACCTGAAGCTAGCGCGTCTGCCAATTCCGCCATATCCGCAAGTGCTTAAATATAATAATATAACGAAATGCAAATTGCAAGGCATTTTTGAAATTCTTTCGGGAAAAGATTTCGGCGAAATATTAAGCCTCTTTTAGAAAATGTGATACAATGAAAACAGCATATCATGGAGGTGAAAAACATGGATATTAAAGCTAAAATTGATGAAGTTGTAAAGAAAGTTCAGAGCGATCCGTCGGTTGCCCAGAATTTTGAAAAAGAGCCGGTCAAGACAGTTGAGGGCATTATCGGTGTGGATCTTCCGGATGATGTGATCAATGGTGTTGTTGATGGCGCAAAGGCAAAGCTTTCCGCTGACAAAGCAGGTGGAATCGTGGGCAAGATCAAGGGTCTGTTCTGATTTTTACTGAATAATTGATGATTAAGAAAAGGACGGTCCGCGGACCGTCCTTTTCTTAATGAGGATGAGGTAGAAAAAATGAAATAAATCGAAGACTTAGTGAGTGAATGACAGTGATTTCAGAGCAACATCACCGCCGCCACGGTAGGTGAGGAAAAGCGATGCTTTCGGATCCGTCACCTCAGAAGTAAAGGAAGCTTCATATCTCTCCCATACAGTCATGAAACGAACAGGGATCTCCGCAAGGACAGGACCATCAATTGATGTTCTTACCTCAAATGTACCGTTGCCGTAGCCGCGTACATATAGGACAAGTCCCTTGGCCTGCTTCAGATCGAAGTACTTAAAGCCGATCGTCGTTCCTTCACGGATCTGCGAAATATAGCCTGTTTCATGATCGCCGTCTCTTCCATCCTGGATGACTCGTGCGACATTGTGCTGTCCGACATAAGGTTCGTTTTTCTCATTATTATCAGAGAAGATATTGCAGGCAATATATGACGGATATTCGCATGTGTCGCGGAGCGGTCCTCCGTTTAAGCCGCAGGATGTGATTTCAACCTGCCTGATGCTTCCGTCTTCTGCGAATTCGATCTTCTCGGCGCAGCCCTGACGGGAATACCAAGTGTTATTGGTATGTCTGTGATAGAAGATGTACCATTCACCATTAATCTCCACGATGCTGCCGTGGTTGTTCGCTCCATAGCATGCCGGCATATCCGCTTTCTTGTAAGAATCAATGCCGAGGTCGCAGTTGCTGACGATAACACCGCCGTAGGAGAAAGGTCCTTCCGGAGACCTGGATGTCGCGTAGCAGAGCTCGTGCATAACCTGTGAAGAATAAACGAAATAGAATATTCCGTTCCTCTCACGGATGGAAGGAGCCTCGAAGAAAGCATGTCCTTCGTACTCAGTACCCTTAGAGTACATGGTGCCAGGAACGATGAATTCCGGTCCTTTTTTGATCGTGAGCATATCCGGTCCGATTACGGTGACCATAGCGCCATGACGGGATGCATCTGTCTGGCCGCAGAATCCGGTATAAAGATATGTGGTATCTCCAATGGTGATTACACCGGGATCGAACTGAGGCTCATTGCCTTCTTTCTGTCCGAGCAGAGTTCCGTCTTCGTAATGAACGTGACCATAGTACTTGAACGGTCCCTGAGGCTTGTCACTCTTGGCAACCGCAACCACGCTCTGGTTGTCCAGAACATAGAAGAGGTAGTAGTTACCATCCGGACCCACAGTGACATCCGGTGCATAAAGACAGCCTTTGTTTTCCTGATTATCCGGATCATCGGTACGTTTAAAAGAAACACCTTCATATCTCCAGTTACCGAGATCGTTGACAGGTGCAGACCACGAAACATAGTCGCCGGGGCAGAAGAAAGAACAGTTGTAATAATCGTGAGAACCATAGATGTAGAGACGGTCTCCGAATACGTATGGTTCGCCATCCGGAATATATTCCCAGGAAGGAAGATATGGATTGAAGGCCTGTTTCTTGGCGGGAGCTGCAAGAGCAGCGATACTGGCGCTCTTTCTGTTTTCAGATGTCCCGATGTTGCCCAGGGTCTTATCTGTCAGGTAATCGATAAAGAACTGGATATAATCGGATTCCTGCATCTTCGGAATACATCCGTCAGCAGTAAAATGCATCTCGTGTCTTTCCTTATCGGAATAAGCAACCCAGTTCGGCATTACTTCGCCGGTAATATCTTCACCATTCGGATTGCCGGTCTTAATGAAGTTTGTGACGTAGTTGGTCATTTTTCTGGCGATATCGTAGTGGCGGCCGACAAACGGTCTCCAGCAAGCTGCCAGAGTTTCAAAGAAGAACCACAGATCTACCGAGTGGAATGTTCCGGGATCATCCTCGCCGGGGATATCAACCTCGAAACTGTAGTAGAAGCAGGGAGCATCCGTCTTATCGAGCGCTGCTTTTACGGAACACTCAATGCCGCGCACTCCTGCATATTTGTTTCCGTCCTCCACTTCATAACTCTCCGGGAATGAGAGGAACTGCTCAGCGCGGTCGCCAAAGAGATCTCTGGCCTGCTGTTCAAAGCTTTCCTTCGAATCTGCATAGATGAAGCTCTTAAACTCGTCGAATGTATTTCCGGCAATCAGAGGAACATTTGCCTGTTTACCCTGAAGCATAAGCTTAAAAGGTTCGTCCTTAAGGAATACATGGTCGATACATGGTGTGAAGAAGAACATGTTCTTTTCACGGAACTCCGCGTACTTGGTACGGATGGTAAGTGCATCGATCTTTCTGGCTTCCTCAATCGTCTTTACACCGAGACTTTCAAAGAATTTCTCGCCCATCTTGGCAGTCTCTTCGATCGGCTTCGGAGAAATAACATTATCCTTGATATAAGGTGCTTCAATGATACCGGAATAGATGATGGCTTTCTGATAAAGACCAATGCTGGATTCAGAAGTCAGATGATTAAGAACGGAACCGCCACCGGCGGACTGACCTGCGATCGTAATATTTTTCGGATCGCCGCCAAAGTTCTTGATGTTCTTAATGACCCACTTAATTCCGGCTTGCTGGTCAAGGTTACCGAAGTTTGACGGAGCTTCCGGAGCCTCTTTGATAAGATCAGGGTGAGAAAGGAATCCGAGAGCGCCGAGACGGTAGTTCACACTAACGACGATGATGCCTCTTTTGGCCATATTCTCGCCGTTAAACTCCATCTCGCGGGGATAACCCCACTGGAATCCGCCTCCAAAGAACCATACGAATACAGGGAGATTGTCGTTATCGCTCTGTGCCGGTGTCCATACATTAAGGTACAGGCAGTCTTCGTCCATTTCAATATCTTTATCTACATGCCATTCGCGGCAATAGATATCCGTTCCTATGCCCGGCTGATCCTGAACGGAGATTGGAGCAAATTTGCTGCACTCACGTACACCTTCCCAATTGGCAGCAGGCTGTGGTGCTCTCCAACGATTCTCGCCGATCGGCGGTGCGGCAAACGGAATACCTTTAAATACTGAAATTCTGGTGTTATTTCCCTGAAAACCACGAACAAGTCCGTTTTCGGTCTGAACTAATTTAAGCATTTTATCCTCCCGGACACTACAAATTCATTTGATAATATAATGATAAGAAACTACATATTTAACATCAACGGGATAAAGTCTAGGTCTGCCCCCCTAAAATTTCATAATCGAAAGAACGGATGTTGATTTTTTGTCATGCCTCTTGTAACGTAATCTTATGTAAATTCGATTATTGTACTATATGAGCAGATCGCTGCACTGTGCGAGAAGAGTAGGAGCATCTATGTTTAAACTGATTATTGACCCGCAAAAAGAACTTGGACACATTAATCCCGAATTACAGGGACACTTTTCTGAACACCTCGGCCGCTGCATCTACGGGGGTGTTTTTGTAGGCGAAAACTCTGATATTCCGAACACGAACGGCATGAGAAACGATGTAGTTTCTGCGCTCAAGGACATCAGTATTCCGGTTCTCCGCTGGCCGGGCGGATGCTTCGCAGATGAATATCACTGGAAAGATGGTATCGGCGATAAGTCGAAGAGAAAAAAGATGATCAACACGAACTGGGGCGGAGTTGTAGAAGACAACAGCTTCGGTACACATGAATATATGGAACTCTGCCGTCAGCTTGGCTGCAAGACTTATATCAATGGTAATGTAGGTTCCGGTACTGTTCAGGAGATGAGTGAATGGGTCGAGTATATGACTTTTGATGGTGTGTCTCCGATGGCAGAACTCCGTAAAGAAAACGGTCATGAAGGTCCGTGGACTGTTGATTTCTTCGGCATCGGCAACGAAAACTGGGGATGCGGCGGCAATATGGTTCCTGAGTTTTATGCGAATCTTTTCCGTCAATACCAGTCATATGTTAAGCAGTATGATCCGAATAAAAAGATCAATAAGATCGCCTGCGGTCCGAATGCGCAGGACTATGAGTGGACAGAAACTGTTCTTAACCAGTGCCACAAGCTTTCCGGTTCCTGGAATAACGCACACGGATTTATGGATGGCATTTCGCTGCATTATTATACGCTCCCGTATGATTGGGCAAAGAAGGGTGCTGCGACCGGATTTAATGAGAAAGAATGGTACATGACGCTCAGCAAGACTCTATTCATGGAAGAACTTGTTACCAAGCATTCCGCGATTATCGACCGATATGACCCGGATCATAACATTGCCCTTATCGTTGATGAGTGGGGCACCTGGTATGATGTCGAAGAGGGCACGAATCCGGGATTCCTGTATCAGCAGAATACGATGCGTGATGCGCTGGTAGCTGCCATCAACCTGAATATTTTCAATAAACACTGCGACCGTGTTAAGATGGCGAATATTGCCCAGCTCGTAAATGTTCTTCAGGCTGTGATCCTAACGGAAGGCGATCAGATGATCAAGACTCCGACCTACTATGTTTTCTCGATGTATAAGCATCATCAGGACGGAACCCTGATCAAGAGCTTCGTTGACACTAAGACGATCGGTCTTGAGGAAGAGTATCAGGTTCCGAATCTTCATGAGTCCTGCTCTAGGGGGAAAGACGGCAAGTACCACATTACTCTTGCAAACCTTTCTGTGGAGGAATCCTACGATATCTCTACAGATCTTCTCGGAAATCAGATCAAGTCAGCTAAGGCGGAGATCCTCACAGGTAAAATGGATGATAAGAATACATTCGACGCGCCCGAAACTGTAAAAGTAAGTGCTTTTGAAGGATTGAAAACAGAAGGAGACAAGATCTCATTCTCGATCCCGAAAAACAGTGTCCTGCATATTGAGGTCGAACTCTCATGAGTGCTCCGAAACCCTGCCGCCGCTGCCTTCTGGCCGATATGGATGACGATTCGGCGAAGAAGATGGTTAAGGAGGGGATCGATGCTATTCTCGAGTCGGACCGCGCGGATGAAAAAGTTTACGATGATCGGTTATCTATTTGCCGTTTGTGTGATAACTTATTAAGTGGAACGTGTCTTCAGTGTGGTTGTTACGTGGAGATCCGTGCCGCTATTAAGAAGGGCAGATGCCCGGGAAAAAAGTGGTGAGGTGAAAAAGATGGAAGCTAAAAATCTGATCGAAGAAGGGAAGAGCGTACTTGGTATTGAGTTCGGATCAACGCGTATCAAGGCTGTTCTCGTAGATGAAAAAGGAAATCCGATCGCTTCCGGAAGTCATGAATGGGAGAATGAACTTCTGGACGGTATCTGGACGTATTCCGAAAAGGCGATATGGGACGGACTTGCCGACTGTTACGCTGATTTAAAGAAGAATGTAAAAGAGCAATATGGCGTCACGATCAAGAGCCTCGGCGCCATCGGTTTCTCCGCAATGATGCACGGTTATCTGCCGTTTGATGAGAACGACAATCTTCTTGTGCCATTCCGTACTTGGAGAAATACGATCACGGAAGAAGCTGCGGATAAGTTGACAGAAGCCCTTAATTTCAACATTCCACAGAGATGGAGCATCTCGCATCTTTATCAGGCTATCCTGAACGGGGAAGCCCATGTTCCGTCGATCCGTCATTTTACGACACTTGCAGGCTTTGTGCATTTCAAACTTTCCGGCTGCAAAGTCCTTGGTGTCGGTGATGCTTCCGGTATGTTCCCGATCGATTCGAAGACCGGCACATATGATGAAGCCATGCTTAATACATTTGATGCCATGATTAAAGAAAAGAACTTTCCGTGGAACATCCGTGAGATCCTTCCGAAAGTCCTGAGTGCAGGCGAGAATGCCGGTAATCTGACTGATGAAGGTGCGAAGCTTCTTGATGTTGACGGTGATCTTTCTTCCGGTATTCTGATGTGTCCGCCGGAAGGTGATGCCGGTACGGGAATGGTAGCGACGAATTCCGTTCTGGTAGAAACCGGTAATATTTCTGCAGGTACTTCTGTATTTGCCATGATCGTTCTTAAAGAGAACATGAAGAATCTCCATAAAGAGATCGATATGGTGACTACGCCTACCGGTGATCCGGTCGCAATGGTACACTGCAATAACTGCACTTCCGAGATCAATGCATGGGTCAAGCTCTTTGATGAGTTCGGTAAGCTGATGGGTAAGGAATTTGACCGCGGTGAACTCTTTGAGAAACTCTATGGTGTAGCTCTTTCCGGTGATAAAGATTGTGGCGGTCTTATCTCCTATAACTATTTCTCCGGTGAACCTGTCACTGGTTTTTCAAAAGGCAGCCCGCTGTTTGTAAGATCCGCAGAGGATTCTTTCACACTTCCGAACTTTATGCGCATGCACCTGTATTCCGCACTTGCTGCACTTAAGGTCGGTCTTGATATCCTGACTGTGGAAGAGAAAGTCACAGTAAAGAAGATGTACGGTCACGGCGGATTCTTTAAGACTCCGAAAGCCGGACAGACAGTAGCTTCTGCAGCAATCGGATCTCCTGTTTGCGTCATGGAAACGGCAGGTGAAGGCGGCGCGTGGGGTATCGCACTTCTTGCGCTGTATATGGTCGAAAAGAAAGAGCAGCAGACTCTGGCTTCCTATCTTGAAGATGTTATCTTCGCTGGATCTACCGGTTCTGAACTCCTGGCGGATCAGGCGGATATGGACGGATTCAACGCTTTCATGAAGAAGTATGTTGATGCATTGAAGGTGGAGAAGGCAGCTGTTGATCTTTTAGGTTAATGAAGAAAAGCGGGTGCTTTTCAAGAAATACGAGGCAGAAAAAATGTTAGAACAGTTAAAACAGGAAGTATTTGAAGCAAATATGCTTCTTCCAAAGTATGGTCTTGTAACTTTTACCTGGGGTAATGTCAGTGCAATCGACAGAGATAGCGGACTTTTCGTTATCAAGCCTAGCGGCGTTCCATATGAGACAATGACGGCAGACGATATGGTCGTTATGGATCTGGACGGGAACCGTGTTGAAGGAAAATATAAGCCTTCCTCGGATACGCCGACGCATCTTATTCTTTATAAACGATTCCCGAATATCGGAGGCGTAGTCCACACGCACTCTTCGTACGCGACATCCTGGGCGCAGAGTGGCAGAAGCATTCCCTGCTACGGGACGACTCATGCTGATTATTTCTATGGCGCGATTCCCTGCGTCAGATGTTTGAACAAGGATGAGATCGAGGCGGATTACGAGACGAATACGGGCATCCTGATCGCGGACTCTTTTGAAGCCGAGAATCTCGACTATGAAGCTGTGCCCGGAGTTCTTTGTAAGAACCACGGACCCTTTACCTGGGGCAAAGATGCCCATGAGGCCGTGCATAATGCAGTCGTCCTCGAAGAGGTCGCGAAGATGGCTTACCGCACGGAAGTTATCAACTCTGAAGTGCTTCCGGCACCGTCTGAACTTCAGGACAAACATTATTTTAGAAAACATGGAAAAAATGCTTATTATGGTCAATAAACAATGCTATAATGGAATAACCAATTAAGGAGGATTTAAGACATGAACAACATTCCAGAAATTAAATTAGGTATCGTTGCTGTTTCCCGTGACTGTTTCCCGATCGCACTCTCCGAGAAGAGAAGAAGTGCTATCAAAGCAGCTTATAAGGGTGATCTTTATGAGTGCCCGGTCACTGTTGAGAACGAGCTCGATATGCTCAAGGCAGTGGAAGATGTAAAGAAGGCGGAGTGCAATGCACTGGTTGTTTTCCTCGGCAACTTCGGTCCTGAAACACCTGAGACACTGATTGCGAAGAATTTCGATGGTCCTTGCATGTTCGTGGCTGCAGCAGAAGGTGACGGAGACATGGTCAATGGCCGTGGTGACGCTTACTGTGGTATGCTCAACTGCTCATACAACCTCGGTATGAGACATCTTGACGGATATATTCCTGAATATCCTGTCGGCACAGCTGAAGATATCGCAGCTATGATCGCTGATTTCGTACCGATCGCACGTGCAGTTATCGGTGTTAAGAACCTGAAGATCATCACATTCGGACCTCGTCCGCAGGACTTCTTCGCTTGCAACGCTCCGATCAAGGGCCTCTATGAACTCGGCGTTGAGATCGAAGAGAACTCCGAGCTCGACCTTCTCGTTTCCTATAAGGAGCACGAGAACGACCCGCGTATCCCGGAAGTTTGCGAAGATATGGCTAAGGAAATGGGCGAAGGCAAGTACTATCCTGAGATGAGCGCTCGCATGGCTCAGTTCGAGCTCACTCTTCTTGACTGGGCAGAAGCTCACAAGGGTTCCAGAAAGTATGTTGCATTTGCTGATAAGTGCTGGCCGGCATTCCCGTCCCAGTTCGGTTTCGAGCCTTGCTACGTTAACAGCCGTCTGGCTTCCCGTGGTATTCCGGTATCCTGCGAAGTAGATATCTACGGCGCACTTTCCGAGTACATCGGTATCTGCATCAGCAATGATGCCATTACTCTTCTTGATATCAACAACTCTGTACCGCAGTACATCTATGATGAGGATAGAGCTGGCTTCAAGAACTACAAGCTCACAGATACATTCATGGGCTTCCATTGCGGTAACACACCTTCCTGCAAAATGTGTTCCGACCGTGCGATCAAGTATCAGCTTATCCAGCACAGACTCCTTGAGCCGGCTGGTTCTGATCCGGATTTCACACGTGGTACTCTTGAGGGTGACATCGCTGCTTCTCCGATCACATTCTATCGTCTGCAGTGCAACAGCGACGGAGAACTCGTTTCCTACATCGCTGAAGGTGAGATCCTCGATGTTAAGACACGTTCCTTCGGTGGTATCGCTATCTTCGCTATTCCGGAAATGGCTAGATTCTATCGTCACGTTCTCATCCAGGGCAGATTCCCGCACCACGGTGCAGTTGCATTCGGTCACTACGGCAAGCTGATGTTCGAGACATTTAAACTCCTCGGCATCTGCCCGTGCAGGATCGGCTACAACAAGCCGGCCGGCGTTCTCTATCCGACTGAGAATCCGTTCAACTGATTCATTCAGTAACGTCTCTGCTTAGAATAGAACCAACACTGCCTCCGCTCCACTAAGGTGCGGGGGCAGTTCTTTTCTGTTATAATATAGGTATTAAATGGGAAAGAGTAGAAGAGTCTTGATCCGGAAGTCGTTGATTAAATTTCTCAATAACATAAAGCTGCATAATAAGTTCCTTATTATGTATGTCTTTTGTGTAATTATTCCGCTGGTCATAACAGATGTCCTTATTTTCAATTCCATTTATACTAAGGAATATAATAGCCGTGTTCATGATCTGGATAATGTTGCGGCTAAGTATATTTCCACGATTGATACAACGCTGGTCTATAATACCCGTATTGCTCGCGCGATCGCGGGAAATAGGCAGCTGAACGATTTTCTGGATGGAGAATACGAGGATCTCAGCGATTATTTTGAACAGTACTATTCTTTTGTTAACAAGTCCTTTTTTCAGTCTCTGGTAAATCTGGTTACTACAAGAAATGACCAGCTTATGATCTATGTGGATAATCCTACTATTTTTGAAAGCTTGAATTTCAAGCAGTTATCCAAAATTGAAAATAAAGAATGGTACAAACGATTCCGGGCGACCGGCCTCGATGAATGTCTTTTAGTTTATTACGATGATACGGCCGAACTTGGTGAAAGCCGTAAGAAATTCATGTTTATCAAGAATATTCAGTCATATGATTCGCCGCATGAGAAGATCATCCGTATCGATATGAACAGTGAAGAGATCCGAAACCAGCTCCTTAAGAGTTCTTCGGAATATACCATGTTTGTCTGCAATGAGGATTACGTGGCATTCACCAAGTATGGTATTGCTGTCCGTACCATCAATATAGACTCGGTGAAAAAAGACTATAAGATCATGTCGCACAGGGCATATAACGCATTTGGAACAAAACTGGATGTATATGTTTTCAGCAATGAGCTCCTGATCAACTCCGTTATCATGGCAAATCGATGGATCATCCTGTTTCTTGTAATCGTAACGCTTATTCTTCCTATCCTTATCATGAAACTGATCGAGAAGTCTCTGGCAACGCGAATTGTAAAGTTGGGAGACGCTTTTAACGGAAGCCAGATCGATAAGTTCCAGCCGATCAGTTCTGTAGAGGGAAATGATGAGATCTCCGCACTGATGCATAACTACAACAATATCGTATCGATCAATAATGACCTTATTAATTCACTTTATAAAGATAAGCTGAAAGAACGTGAAAACGATCTGTCCCGTAAAAACGCAGAACTTCTTGCGTTACAAAGTCAGATCAACCCGCATTTTCTGTTTAATTCACTCGAGAGTATCCGTATGCACAGTATTCTGAAGGGCGAGGATGAAACTGCGGAAATGGTAGAAAAACTTGCGGTTATGACCCGACAGAATGTGGAATGGGGGAATGACCTGGTTACGGTCAAGAAAGAAACTGAATCGATCGAAGCCTATCTTTATCTTCAGAGTTACCGTTTTGGTGACCGTCTGTCATTTGATGTCGATGTGGATGAGAATTGTGAGAACTATCTTATCCCCAAACTGACGCTGGTTACTTTTGTTGAAAATGCATGCGTACACGGAATTGAATCAAAGTCTTCCGCGGGCTGGATCTTTGTTCGTGTATATCAAAAGAACGGGGATCTTTGCATGGAGATCGAGGATACCGGTGGCGGAATGTCGGAAGAGGAGATCAGCAGCCTTCTTGAAAGTATTGAGAATGTCAGCATCGATCAGATCAAGGGTAAGAAGCATGTAGGTATCCTGAATGCCTGTCTGCGCCTGAAACTGCATACGAATAATAATGTAACTTTTTCGATAGATAGTGAAGTCGGAGTCGGAATGTGCGTACTTATCCGTATTCCGATGAAAAAACTTCATAAGAGTGTGTGAGAAGAGGGGATGCGCATATGTTAAAAGTAATGATCGTAGATGACGAACCTTATATCCTTCAGGGTCTTCAGTTTCTGATCGACTGGAATAAGGAGGGCTTTGAAATCGATGCCCTGATGAGCAATGGTAAGGATGCTCTGGATTATCTTGCAAATCACAAGATAGATCTGATCATTTCCGACATTAAAATGCCGGTTATGAATGGTCTGGATTTTCTGGATGAAGTTGAGAGACAGCATCTTTCCGAGGCAAAGTTTGTATTCCTTACAGGTTATGATGATTTCTCCTTCGTACAGAGAGCGATCCGTAATAACTGCCTGGATTACATCTTGAAGCCTGTCAGTAAAGAAGATCTGATTAATCTGCTGCACCGTGTTTCGAATCTGAATGATGAGAAGGAGAAGGTGCGTGAGAATCAAAAGACGATGGAAGATGCTTATCTTGCGACTAATCTGATGTCGATCATCAAAGGAAAATATGATGAGTCGAATATTGATTACGTAAACAATCATCTTCAGCTTGCAGGCGGTATACGGTTTGTTGATATCGAGATGATGACCGAACAGGTATCTGATGATGAGGATGACTATGATCTCCGCATGCTGCAGAAACAGATGTTTTCCGCTTGCAAAGATATTCTGAAAGAGAATGCCAGTCATTTTATCTTCGACGTTTCTTATGATAAAGACAATTATGATGTCGGATTCATCTATTGTGAAAATATGGCCACCAGAAGAGATATGACTGAACGCGAATTTTTCGAGATGTTCCTAAAGAAACTCGACGTTCTTCTTGCCAAACCGGTCCGTATCATGTGCGGTAAAACAGTTCCGGATGTAGCTTCTCTGTCCAAGTCATATAGTTCCTGCATCCGTATCAGCAGTATCAAGGGTTTCCATAAGCAGAAGAACCTGTATTTCTATGAAGAGGATATCCAGTTCAGTCAGAGCGGTATTGTTCTTTGTAAAAACAGTCTGGATGAGGTCATCAATGCGATACAGTCCAATAATGAGGATTCAATAAAGAAAGCCGTGCTTGATCTTTATGAGGAAATGAATAAATCCGGTCAGAATAATAATGTAATAGATCTGAATATCAACTATCTGCTTTTCCAGCTGATCCATCTTGCTTCAGAACAGGATGACAACGTTAACCAGGAGGAAGTGATCCAGTATATATCCGAGAAATCGTTTGAAAACTCGATCAAACGTGGTTCCCGCCAGCATATGGAACGTTTCGCGATCGAATATGCGGATTATCTTATGGGCCTTCGCAAAAACGTATCAAGAGGTATCCTTTCCAGCATTGAAGCAGATATCCGTGATCACTATGCCGAGAATATCAGTCTCCGAAATCTGGGTGAGAAGTATTTCATTAACAGTTCCTATCTGGGACAGATCTTCCGAAAAAAGTATAACCAGTCCTTCAAGGATTACCTGACAAATTACAGAATTAATGAAGCGGCCCGCCAATTGATCTGTTCTGATAAAAAAATCAATCAGATCGCTGCAGATGTCGGCTACCGTGACTGCGATTATTTCATCAGGAAATTCATTGAGACTATGGGCTGCACCCCGTCAAAATACAGGAAGACACACCCCGAAAAATAGGGACTTTCATATATATAGAGGCATCTAGCATAAAACGCGCATCATTTTGCGCGTTTTTTGTTGTGAAACATGCCTAGACTTTTTCATGAATTAAGTAAGAGTTTTTCGGGTTGTTTGAAATAATATGGAAATCTAAAATTAAAAAAGAATAAGTTGCAACAAGCAACTCAATTTGAAGGAGGTTGTATAATGAAATCGAAGAAGATTTTTGCTGTTACATTGGCTTGTATGATGGCAGTAGGTTCTTTTGCTGGATGCTCTAAGAAGAAGAGCGACGAGAGCAAGGATTCTAGCGCTTCTGATACTACCGCAAGTGCAGCAGACAGTTCTGCAGATTCTTCTGCAGATGGCAGCTCTACAGAGAGCTCCGCAAGTGTAGCTGAGGAAATCGATGACTACACATTCCTTGCTTTCATGGCTAACAAGGAAATCAATGATGGAAACGACATTCAGGAAGAACTGGCTAAGCGCACAGGTGTCCGTATTAAGGAAACATGGAATGCTAACCAGGATTCAGCTGAGGCTGTTGGTACCATGATCGCTTCCGGTGATCTGCCGGACTTCATCGATGGTGGTAACGGATGTAAGATGCTTGCTGAGAATGATTGCCTCGTTGCTTGGGACGATTATCTTGCAGATCCTGCTTACGCACAGCTCAAGGAAATGTTCACTGATAAGCAGTGGGAGCTCTTCCGTCAGGCTGATGGTCACATCTACTGGGCTAACGTTTTCGGTAAGACATACGGCGAGCCGAAGACAAGAGGTCACAACGACGAAGCTTTCTGGGTACAGGTTCGTGTTCTTGAGGATGCTGGCTATCCGGTAATCGAGACTCTCGACGAGTACTTCGCACTTCTTGACAACTATGCTAAGAAGTATCCGAAGAACGAAGACGGCACAGAAGTTATCGCTTACACAGCTCTCTGCGAAGGCTGGAGATATTTCTGCGTTGAGAACGCACCTGAGTTCCTCGATGGTTATCCGAACGATGGTTCCGTTATCGTTAACATTGATGATCCGGAACATCCGAAGATCGAAGACTACAACGTTACACCTACAGCTAAGATGTACTTCAAGAAGCTGAACGAAGTTTACAACGCTGGTATCATGGATCAGGAGTTCGCTACAATGGACTACGATACATATATCGCTAAGTTGGCTTCCGGCTCCGTTCTCGGTATGTGCGACCAGAACTGGGATTTTTCGCAGATCAACAACACATTCATCGAGAAGGGCTTCGATAAGAAGGGTTACAACTATGTACCTCTCGGACTCGTTGCTCAGAAGGGTCAGACAAAGAACCAGTGGCACGCTTATGCAGACGTACCGAACGTTTCTTCCGGTATCTGCGTAACAACAAAGTGCAACAACCCGGATAAGGCATTTAAGTTCCTTAACACTTGCCTTGACCAGGATATCCATGACCTCCGTTTCTGGGGTATCAAGGATGTTGACTACTTAGTAGACGACAATGGTCTGTACTACAGAACAGAAGAGATGAGACAGAACTGGCAGTCTGATGCTTACCTTGCTAAGCACGTTTGCACATACTCCTACTTCCCGCAGTGGGGCGGTACTTCCCGTGATGGTAAGAACGCTATGAAGCCGGGCGATCAGGAGTCCGAATTCTTCGCAACTCTTTCTGAACCGCTCAAGAAGGCATTCGACGCTTACGGATATACTTCTTACGGTGACTTCCTCAGATCTGAGCACATCACAACTCTCGGTTTCTGGTATCCGATGTACTCTCACTCCAATGACATGGATACAACAACTGATTACGGTATGGCTTGGACAAAGATGGGTGACTGCAAGCACGAGTGGCTCCCGAAGGTTATCACATCTAAGAACTTCGAGTCTGACTGGGAGAAGTACATGAAGGCATACAATGATTGTAAGCCGGAAGTATTCCTCGCAGAAATGCAGAAAGAACTTGACCGCCGCTTCGAGCTCGGTAAGTAAGATTTCATTAACTAAATGATCTGTGGTGGCAACCACTGTTGTACGACTGTGGTTGCCATCACTAGGTTTAGGGGGAAGCTAATCACATGAAGGTTGGTAAAAAGGGCGATGCAGAGGCCGTCGTTCTTAAGAATAAACTCAACAAGACAGAAGTAAGACGTCAGAGCGTTTTGCTTATCATTGCTGGCTTGTATGTTATTTACGGTATCGTTTTCTATTACCTGCCGCTTTGCGGATGGGCAATGGCCTTTGAGAACTTTAAGCTCAAGGATGGTATCTTTAAATCTGAGAAGGTCGGATTCAAGTGGTTTAAAGTCCTTTTTGAAGATAAGACCTTCCTGCGTGTTATCCGTAACACACTTGCAATGGGTGTTATAAACCTTATTGCTACAACAGTAACTGCTATCGGATTTGCTATTCTCTTAAGTGAAGTTCGTAACGTTATCGGTAAGAAAGCCGTTCAGACGATTTCTTACCTCCCGCACTTCCTTTCCTGGATCGTTGTTACAAGTATCGTTAAGGATGCTTTCGCAACAAAGGGTATGATCAATGAACTTCTCATGAGTTTAGGAATTATTAAGAATCCTATCAGCTTTTTCATGCACACTCAGTATTTCTGGCCGATTGTTGCCATATCCAATGTTTGGAAGGAAACCGGTTGGAATGCTATCATCTACCTGGCTACGATTACATCTATTGATCCGTCTCTTTATGAAGCGGCTTCTATTGATGGTGCCGGCAGATGGCAGAAAATTAAGAATATTACACTTCCGGGTATTCGCTCTACGATCATCATTCTGTTGATCATGAATATCGGTAATGTTATCAATGCTGGTTTTGAAGTTCAGTATCTGCTTGGTCTTGGTGTTCTGAAGCCGGTTTCTGAGACGATTGATATCTACGTTCTTAACTATGGTATGAAGAACTACTCGCTAGGTACTGCAGCAGGTGTATTTAAAACATTTGTATCTATGTTCCTGATCTTCCTATTTAACTTCATTGCGAAGAAGACAGGCGATGAACGTCTGTTCTAGGGAGGTGGAAGCATATGTTTAAAAAGAAACTCTTTAAAACCAAAATGTCAGGATGGGACTGGGCATTCGTTATCTGTAATACGATATTCCTTATTCTGTTCTGTATCGTAACTCTTTATCCTGTACTGAATACTGTAGCGTATTCTTTCTCTGACAGCTCTGAAGCTATTCTTAAGAATATTCACTTGCTTCCGAGAAAGCCTACCACGGCAGCGTATGAGAAAGTATTTGCGATGCAGGGCTTCCGTAGAGGTCTTATCGTAACGGTATCTCGTACATTCCTGGCATCCTTCCTGTCGCTGGGTGCAAACGCACTTCTTGCGTTCATCGTTTCCAGAAAGAACTTTATCTTTAAGAAGAGTCTCTCACTTTTCTGGGTTATCACAATGTATGCAAGCGGCGGTCTTATTCCGTCGGTTATCCTGATGAGATATCTCCATCTGACCGGAACATTCTGGGTATATATTTTCCCGGGTCTTGTAAGTGCATTTAATCTTCTCGTCCTCCGCACTTATATGAACTCTCTTCCGGATTCTTATGAAGAGTCTGCTCAGCTCGATGGTGCTGGTCACATGACCGTATTTACAAGAATCATTTCACCTCTTTGTAAGCCGGTTTACGCGACAGTCTTCCTGTTTGTTGCTGTATGGCACTGGAACTCCTGGTTCGACGCCATGATCTACAACAGACTTAAGGAAAAGAACACTACTCTTCAGTATGAGCTTCAGAAGCTCCTCAGTTCTCTTACACAGTTGAATCCTTCTACTACAAGTGAAGGTAAGACTGAGAACATGACTACTGAGATCCAGGTTCGTGCAGCTGCTACGATCGCAACCATGTTGCCGATCATCTGCCTGTATCCGTTCCTGCAGAGATACTTTGTCACCGGTCTTACTATCGGTGGTGTAAAAGAGTAATACTTGCAAAATTCTGCTACCTGTCTGTATTCGTATGGACAGGTAGCATTTTTTTGCGTAAAATCTTTGACGAAGGAGTGAGGTAATGGATATTTTCAAGTACGATAGCCCGTTGATGTCGTTTCTGAACACAGTATTTGATCTGATGATTTTAAATGTCCTGTGTGTGATTTGCTGTATTCCGATTATCACGATCGGACCTGCGCTAACGGCAAAGTATGATGTGGCCATGCGAATCGTAAGAAAAGAAGACCCTGCAATCTTTCGTCCATTCTTTAAGGCTTTTGTTGAAAACTTCAAGCAATCCCTGATAGTCTGGATCGTTCTGCTCGGGGCCTGTTGCTTACTGATCATAGATTGGAACTGGATCTTTGATAATGGTATCGGAAATGTTTCTCCGATCTATTTAATGGCGGCCATTATTACGACAATGATCGTGTCATTTATTATCATGACTATCTTCCCGATTATTGCTAGATTTCAAGTAACTATTAAAGAAGCCTTTAAGACAGCTGTTTTATTCTCGATGGTATATTTCATCGGCCTTCTTTCTGTTGCTATTGTTGCGGTCTTTGCCCTGTATCTGTGTGTGAAATATGCACGTTTCCTGCCTGTAGTTATAACTCTTGGTCATGTGATCGTCGTATTCTGTCTCTGTCTGATCCTGATGCGTGGTTTTAAGAAACTAGAAGAACAATACGCTGAAACTACACCTGAGAATGAAGAAGAAAAAGAGGAATCTAACGATACAGAGGAGGCGGACAGTTAAACATGGCGGAAAATGAATCTTTAAAGACTTCATTATCTGAAGAAAAAAAGAAACTCTCCAATATGACATTTCAGCAGAAACTCCAGTATTTCCGTGATTATTATCTGATCAAGGTACTGATTGTTCTTGCGATCCTTCTGGTTGTTGTATGGCTGGCTCACGATATTATCCAGAATAAGAAGATCGTGTATGCCGGAGCCGGAGTCGGTATTGACATATCAGAAGATGGAAATGATTTTCTGTCGGACGGATTCATAAAATATCTCGGAGACGGGTATTCGAAGAAAAAAGCCAGTTATGGCGGGAATGTTATCTTTGTGCCTACAAGTGGTGACTATAACGAAAGCTCCGTTGAGATGGCGTTTATATCCCAGCTTGAAGGGGATATGTTCCAGTATCTTCTTGTGTCAAAAGAGAAATATGAGTATTTCATGTCATTTGAAATATTCTTAGATCTTTCGACTCTTACGAATTATTCGAATTACAGTCAAAGTGAGATCCTTTCAAGTACTTCGGGAACACCTGAAGCCATTAGACTGTCGGATACTATGAAAGAGAAACTCGGTGTCCGTCAGGATGAAGTATACCTGTGCTTTTCGATCAAAAAAGATCACAGGGAAATGAATGAGAAGATGTTAGATTACTTAATGTCCGAATAAGGAGGTTTATATGAAGCTTTCCAGTCTTTTTAGCGATGGCTTGATCCTTCAGCGTGATGTGGAGAACAAGATCCGCGGATCATTTGAAAAGGGTGAGACCATCTCGGTCTTATTTGATGGAAAAGCACTTTCTGTGGTATCAGATAGTAATACGATGAACTGGACGGCTGTGATTCCGGAAATGCAGGCAGGCGGACCTCATTCATTATCGGTCAGTGTCAACGGCACGGAAGCAGAAGTGGTCAACGGGATCCTTTTCGGTGATGTTTATGTACTCGGCGGTCAGTCAAATATGGAACTGCCGATGATCTGGACGACTGATTATCATTACGATGAGATCAGAAGCGCTGATTTTTCTGAGATCCGTCAGTTTGAAGTCCCGAAGATCCCTCTTTTCGGAAAGAAGAATGATATTCTTGACGGTGGTGCATGGGTCAATGCCGATCAGAAGCATATTGATAATTTCAGCGCTATCGGTTTCTACTTTGCAAAAGAGAAATATCTTAAAGATCATATTCCGGTAGGTCTGATTCAGACAGCGGTCGGCGGTGCGCCGGTCGAGAGTCTTATGAGCGAGGAGAACCTTCGACAGTGCTTTTCCCGTATCGAACCCGAATATAAGGATTCTGGCAAATGTAACGGTGATAAGAGCAAGGGCTGTCTGTGGTGCTACAAGGAAAAGCTTGCGAAGTACAATGATATGAACTATGTTGCCTCGGTGGTAAAAGAGGACATGGATCGTCTGGATGCATGGCACAAAAACGTGGATGACAATGATCCCGGTCTGTCTTCTAACTGGGTAGAAAAGTGGCCTGAAGCGGAATATGAGACCTTTGTTATGCCATCGACCTTCTATCAGACGAAGTATGAACAGTATAAGGGAAGTGTCTGGCTTCAGAAAACGGTGAATATTCCTGCTTCCTGGTGCGAACGTGAAGTTGAACTTCGTCTCGGTACGCTGATGGATGGAGACACTACATTTGTCAACGGACAGATGGTAGGAGGATTCGGATTCAAGTATCCGCCGAGAAGATTCTTCCTGAAACCCGGTATCCTTCATGAAGGTGAGAATACGATCACGATCCGTCTTGTAATCGATACAAATATCGGCGGAGCGGTAAAAGAATGCCCGTATTATCTACTTCTTGTCGATCAGAAGATCGATCTTAGCGGGGATTGGAATATGAGATTCGGATATGAAGCAGGACCACTGGAAGGCCAGACATTCTTTAACTGGTCACCGACGGCACTCTTTAATTCTATGCTTTACCCGATCCGGGATACTGCTTGTAAGGCTATCCTTTTCTATCAGGGTGAGTCAAACTGCGAATATCCTCAGTATTATGCTCCGCTTCTTAAGGACATGGTAAAAGAGTGGCGGGAGCTTTTCGGAGAAAAGGCGCCATTCTATATGGCTGAGGTCACGTACTGGCTTGGAGACGGTCCTGTTTATGAAGAGGATCCTTTTGACGGGGTCCGTAAAGTTCAGAATGAAGTCGTTTCTGAGATCCCGGACTGCTATGTGATTCCGACGTATGATCTTGGATTCTATAATGATCTTCACCCGCAGAACAAGAAAGAAGTCGCATTAAGGTTCTTCGAACAGTATCAGAAAAACGAAGAGTAAGAGAAAAGACCGTTGAGATGTTCAGCGGTCTTTCTTAATTCCGGCAAGTGGATTCTTGGAGACGGCGTCATGGAGCAACTCTTCGTCGACATGCGTGTAGATCTGCGTGGTTGCGACACTCTGATGACCGAGGATCGCCTGCAAGGTACGGATATCGACCTGACCGTATTTATACATAAGAGTCGCGCATGTGTGACGCAGCTTGTGAACAGAGTACGAAGCGGCATCGATACCGGATGCTGTGAACAGTCTCTTAATAATGGTCTGAATCATCGGAGCACTGATCCTGGTCCCGCGGCTGCTGAGAAAAAGTGCTTCTTTATCTTTTTTCTTCATCTTGTCGCGCTCGGGGTAGTAGTCTTCAAGTGCACGAATACATGCATCATTCAGATAGATAGTGCGCTCTTTATTGCCTTTTCCGACAACGCGGAGAGTATCATCGGAAATATCTGAAAGATCGATATTTCTTAATTCGGAAAGACGCATGCCGCAATTGAGAAAAAGGGTAACAATGCAGTAATCCCGTGCTGCAAACTCACTTGTTGAGTTCTCCGCGGCTTCAAGAAGGTCCTTGCTCTGCTCGAGATTCAGATACTTCGGAAGTCTTTTCGCCCTGCGGGGTGTCTCCAGATCATAAGAAGGATCATCTTTTACGATGCGCTTCTTTTGAGAAAGATATTTAAAGAAGGATTTGATCGTCGCGACTTTTCTTGCACGAGTAGCAGAAGAGGCTTTGCGCTGGCGAGAAAGAAAGATCATGAATGCAAAAAGATCATCTGAGGTAATACTGTTGAGGAACTTCGCATCAATATCATTGATCGGAATATCATCAAAGGTGAATTCTTCGGTAAGTTTAACGATTCCACGATCCATCTTCAGAAAACGGAAAAGAAGAATAAGGTCATATTTATATTCTTTTATCGTTAACGGGGATTTTTCCTGAACCGCCTGCATATAACGCAGATACTGTTCAAGTATCGGAAAAGTGGCATTCTCGCCGGAAGATTTACCCTTAGGACGACTCATTTTTCCTCCTGATTAAGCAAAACATAAACTGTTAGGATAATCTTATCATAAATATCGAAAAATGACTTGCTTTCCCTATTTGGTTGCGCTATAATACACCCATCAAAGACAAATGTCCATGACACGCGGACAGCGAAAGAGGAAAAGAAAATGGCTAAGTTAAGAGTTGGCGTAATTGGTGCAACAGGTTATGTAGGACAGAGATTCATCTCTCTGCTTGATAATCATCCGTGGTTTGAGTGTGTAGCAGTAGTTGCTTCTCCGCGTTCTGCCGGAAAGCCTTATGCTGATGCAGTAGAAGGCCGCTGGAAGATCGATGTGGAAATGCCTTCTTATGTTAAGAACATGATCGTTGAGAGTACGGAAGATATAGAGAAGGTCTGCGAGAAGGTCGATTTCGTATTCTGTGCTGTTGATATGAAGAAGGATGAGATCCGCGCGCTTGAAGAGAAGATCGCGAAGCTTGAGACACCTGTAGTTTCTAATAACTCCGCACATAGATGGACACCGGATGTTCCGATGATGGTTCCTGAGATCAACTCTGATCATGCAGCCATTATTGAGAAACAGCGCGAAAGACTCGGCACCAAGCGTGGTTTTATCGCTGTTAAGCCGAACTGCTCGATCCAGAGCTATGTTCCTGCACTGACACCGCTTCTCGGATTTGGTATTAAGTACATCAACGTCTGCACATATCAGGCGATCTCCGGCGCAGGTAAGACCTTTAAGGACTGGCCGGAAATGGTTGGTAACATGATTCCTTATATCGGCGGTGAGGAAGAGAAGAGTGAACAGGAGCCTCTGAAGGTCTGGGGTCATATCGAAGGCAATGAGATCGTAAAGGCAGAAGCTCCGGTTATCTCCGCACAGTGCTATCGTGTTGCTGTACAGGAAGGACATACTGCAGCTGTTTCTGTTAAGTTCGATAAGAAGCCGACTAAGGAAGAGATGCTTGAAGCATGGAAGAACTATAAGGGTGCTCCGCAGGAGCTTGATCTCCCGCATGCTCCGAAGCAGTTCCTGCAGTATATTGATGAGGACAACCGTCCGCAGCCGGCACTTGATGCGAAGTTTGAATGTGGAATGGGTGTATCGATCGGCCGACTGAGAGAAGATCCGATCTTCGATTACAAGTTTACCTGCCTTTCCCACAACACTCTTCGTGGTGCTGCAGGTGGAGCGATGCTCACAGCAGAGTTCCTTTACAAGAAGGGTTATCTGACTGCGAAGGATTGATTCATCAGTAATAGAAGCGTAAATCCGGGCTCGTTGTGTGTTCTTTAAACAACGGATATACAACGAGTCCGCTGATTTTTCGAAAAGGTGTTGACGAAACATCACATTATCGCTATAATCTTTCTTGCGCTTTGAGAAATGGGTACATACTCAACAAGCGGGCCTTTAGCTCAGTTGGTTAGAGCAACCGGCTCATAACCGGTCGGTCCTGGGTTCGAGTCCCTGAAGGCCCACCAAATTGAAGCCAACTTACATACATATATATCGAGGGAGAATTCCCGAGCGGCCAAAGGGGGCAGACTGTAAATCTGTTGTCACCGACTTCGGTGGTTCGAATCCACCTTCTCCCACCATGAAAGAACTGTTCAATCGAACAGTTCTTTTCATTTCAAAATTGTCACAATCCTTAAGTCTGATTGATTTTTCGTATGTGTTTTGGATAAAATACTGTATAGATTCTTTTCGGAATCATTTTTATATGCAAAGGAGTAAGTATTATGAATATACTTGTTACCGGCGGTACCGGATATATCGGTTCACATACCTGTGTTGAACTGCTCAATGCCGGCCATGATGTCATCGTATTTGATAACCTTTCCAATTCTAAAGAGAGCAGCCTTGACCGTGTTTTCGAGATCACGGGAAAGAGACCGAAATTCTATAATGCCGACATGAGGGATATCGAAACACTCCGTCCGATCTTCCGCGAGAACAGCATTGACGCTGTTATTCATTTTGCCGGCCTGAAAGCGGTAGGTGAAAGTGTTGCCAAGCCATTGGAATACTATAACAACAATATCGCCGGTTCTCTGAATCTGGTTGCCGTGATGAAAGAATTCGGTGTTAAGAAGCTCGTATTCTCGTCATCTGCGACTGTATATGGTGATCCTGCAATCATTCCGATTACTGAGGAATGTCCTCTCGGATCCACAACTAATCCGTATGGTGAAACGAAGAAGATGCTTGAGAGGATCTTCTCGGATATCCAGAAGGCAAATCCTGACTGGCATGTTATGCTTCTCCGGTATTTTAACCCGATCGGTGCGCATGAGAGCGGCCTGATCGGAGATGAGCCGAATGGTATTCCGAACAACCTGATGCCGTACATTATGCAGGTCGTTGTCGGAAAACTTCCTTATCTTCGTGTCTTCGGTAACGATTACAATACTCATGACGGTACCGGTGTCCGTGATTATATCCATGTTGTTGATCTTGCAAAGGGCCATGTTGCCGTTATGAAGAAGTT
The DNA here is from genome assembly GCA_024695545.1 of Clostridiales bacterium. The sequence continues at coordinate 49,284 of JAILHZ010000002.1, read as the reverse complement.
TGACGACGAACCGGGTGTGTATATTTACAATCTCGGAACCGGTATCGGATACAGCGTTCTGGATATCGTTCATGCTTTTGAGAAGGCAAACAGCATTGAGATTCCTTACCAGATCATCGAGCGCCGTCCCGGCGATATCGATGCCTGCTATTCTGATCCGTCCAAGGCGGAAAAGGAACTCGGATGGAAGGCTCTTTATGACCTGGAGAAGATGTGTAAGGATTCTTATAATTTCGCGAAAAAAGCACTCTGATATGTCCGAATTGTGTCTGTTTTTCCTGCGTTTCCGTTGTTTGACACTCTGATATGGGTATGCTAATATAATTTCCGTCATTTACGGGGTTGTGGCGGAATGGCAGACGCAGCAGACTCAAAATCTGCCGACCTTAAATCGTATGGGTTCAAGTCCCATCAGCCCCACCATATTTGTTAATGTGCAATAGAATCACCCTGTAACGGGTGATTTTATTGTATTTAAAAGAAATACACAGTTTTCGGCATGATGTGTATAATATAGTAAAGTACTATGTTTTCTAGGCTATAGAGAGATTTTTATATGGAAAAAAGATTTATCAAATTCAGCCCGCCGGATATCAGTGAGGCTGAGATCTCTGAAGTATGTGATGCTCTTCGTTCCGGTTGGATCACCACCGGTCCCCGTACCAAATTACTTGAAAGAAGACTGGCTGCCTATATTGAGACAGGCCGTGTTGATGTTGATACTGAATCAGATCCTTCACGCTGGTCTAACCGTGTCGTATGCCTGAACTCAGCCACTGCTGCCGAGGAACTTAATCTTCGTATCTTAGGTGTTAAAGAAGGAGACGAAGTTCTCGTTCCGGCATATACATATTCTGCATCCGCTTCCGCGGCTATTCACTGCGGCGCGACAGTAAAGTTTGTCGATATTCAGAAGGACGGCGAACCTCTTACTCATATGCCGGAAATGGATTATGAGAAGCTTGCCGCTGCGGTCACTGAGAAGACGAAGGCAATTGTCTGTGTCGATCTTGCCGGAATCGTTTGTGATTATGAGAAGGTCTTTAAGATCGTAGAAGAGAAGCGTTCTCTTTTCCGTCCGATGGAATCAGACGGTGATCCTCTTCATGATTTTTCTTCACGTGTTCAGAGAGCACTGGGCCGAGTTGCGGTTGTTTCTGACTGCGCTCATGGTCTCGGAGGAAGCAGGATCTTTGACGGGAAAGTAACATATTGCGGTGCTCTTGCCGACTTTACTGGTTTCAGCTTCCACGCGGTAAAGAACTTTACGACTGCTGAGGGTGGAGCTGCTACATGGAAAAGCATTCCCGGTATCGACGATGCGGAGATCTATAAGTTCTTTCAGCTCCTGAGCCTACACGGACAGAATAAGGACGCCCTTGCGAAGACAAAGGTCGGAGCATGGGAATATGACATTATCGGGCCCTGGTACAAGTGTAATATGACAGATATTATGGCTGCGATCGGTCTCAGACAGCTTGACCGTTACCCGGGACTTCTTAAGAGAAGAGAAGAAATCATCAGAAAATATGATGCCACCTGTGACGAACTCGGTATTTCGCACCTGAATCATCATGTGGAAGGCGTTGACAGCAGCAATCATCTGTATCTTATTCGTATCCCCGGTATCGATGAGGAAAGAAGAAATCAGATCATTACCGACCTTGCCGAAATGGGTGTCAATACGAATGTGCATTATAAGCCTCTTCCCATGATGACGGCATATCGTGTACTTGGTGCGGATATAAAAGATTACCCGAATTCTTTTGATTATTATAGAAACCTGATCACACTGCCTCTGCATACTTTACTGACAGATGAGGACGTAGAGTATATCTGCGAATCCCTGAAATCCGTCATGAGGGCCGATAACTGATGTTAAGGAAATGGAACGACCTTCCGGAATACATGCGTGTTCCGGAAGTTAAACCATATTATGATGCCCTGAAGAAGAAGGGCGTTTCACGTTTCTTTAAACGTGTTTTTGATGTATTTGTTGCATTTCTTTTCCTAATACTCCTTGCTCTTCCGATGCTGATCATTGCGATCCTGATCAAGTGCGACAGTAAAGGTCCGGTTTTCTATCGTCAGGAACGTGTAACACGTTACGGCAAGCACTATCGTATCCATAAGTTCAGAACTATGGTAAATAATGCGGACAAGATCGGCTCTGCCGTTACTGTAGGTAATGACAGCAGAATTACGAAGATCGGATCCAAACTCCGTGGCTGCCGTCTGGATGAGCTTCCGCAGATTTTCGATATTTTTACCGGAAACATGAGCTTTGTCGGAACACGTCCGGAAGCGGTGAAATATGTTGAGAAGTATGCTCCGGAATACTATGCGACTCTTCTTATGCCAGCAGGTATTACCAGTGAAGCTTCGATCCGGTACAAGGATGAGGATAAGCTTCTGGATGCAGCGGATGATGTGGATCGTGTATACATCGAGAAAGTGCTTCCTGATAAGATGAAATGGAATCTTAAGAGTATCTCCGGATTCTCTTTCTTCGGAGATATCATGACTATGTTCCGTACAGTTGCGGCAGTTGCAGGAAAGGATTATCAATAATGGAAAAGTTCAGTGTGTTGATGTCCTTATATATGAAAGAAAAACCGGAGTACGCCCGCCAGTGCTTTGAGAGTCTCTTAAGACAGACTGTAAAAGCTGATGAGTGGCTGATCGTAGAGGATGGCCCTCTTACAGAGGATCTTTACGCTCTTCTGAACGAATATGAGAAAAAGTATCCCGGTCTGATCAAAAGAGTTCCGATAAAAGAGAATCAGGGTCTGGGGCTTGCTCTTCGGGCAGGTGTTCCGGCATGCACATATGATCTTATCGCGCGTATGGACACGGATGACATAGCAAGAGAAGATCGGTTTGAGAAACAGACGAAGTGCTTTGATAATGATCCTAAGATCGATATCTGCGGATCCCAGATCGATGAATTTGAGACAACTCCCGATGAGATCGTTGCACATCGTACGGTTCCTGTGACTCATGATGAAATCGTTAAATATCAGAAAAAGCGTGATGCATTTAATCACATGTCAGTCATGTATAAGAAGTCCGCTGTAATGAAAGCGGGAAACTATGAATCCTGTCCGCTGATGGAAGATACATATCTCTGGGTCCGCATGATACAGAGCGGCTCCAGATGTATGAATATCGATGAGCCGCTCGTTTTTGCCAGAATCGGTCACGATATGTATGAAAGACGCGGCGGATGGAGCTATTTCAAGAAATACAGAACCGGTCGCAAGATGGTCAAGAAGACAGGATTTATCAGTGCATGGGATTACCATAAGACGATCATCATCCAGTTTATTGTCGCGATGATGCCGGGTAAGCTCAGAGGTTTTGTGTTTAAGAAACTACTACATAATTGATTTGCAGGTGAAAGATGAAGTCGAGTAAACAGATATATTCCACATATTTCAAAGAGTATGAGATCGATTCCGAAGGAATCAAGGCTCTTCATGATGCTCTTCTTGGCATGTACATTGATATCAAGTCTGTCTGTGACAAACATGGTATCAAGTGTATGCTCAGTGGCGGTACGCTTCTCGGCGCCATCCGTCATAAGGGTTTTATTCCCTGGGACGATGATATCGATGTTATGATGATTAGGGAAGAGTATGAAAAGTTCGTCAAGGTTTTTCCCGGCGAATTCGCGGATAAGTATGAGCTCGTTAAGCCACTTTCGCCAGGATACTTCAATAAGCAGCCGAAGATCTTTAAAAAGGGAACAACTCTTGTTGAGATCCCATATGCCGGCGTTCATCAGCATGACAATCTTTTTATCGATGTCTTTATCATCGAGAATTGTCCGAAGCCGGGATTTAAGAGAAACTTCAGAGCATTCCGTTATGACTTTGCATTCAAAGCTTCCAGTGCCTGCATCGACTATAAGTACCCGTCCCTGGTCATCCTTGAAAAGGGGAAGACCTGTGAAGAAGTAAAGAAGTACTATAAAATGCGCAGAAGGCTTGGTTTCATCTTCTCGCACATTGGCGGAATGAAGTTTTATTTGACAAAATGTGATAAACTGGGTAAGTATTCGAAACAGACTGGATGGATGGCGGTTCCGTCGGCTATCAGCTATAAAAGGGAGATCCTTCCCGCTAAGGTTTTTACCGAGTTGACCGAGGGTGAATTTGAAGGACTGAAAGTCACGATCCCGTCCGATTATGATACATATCTTACGAACCTTTACAGGGATTATATGACGATCCCTCCGGAAGATAAGCGTGAGACTCACTATGCCTGCAAGATGGTATTGTGATTTACTGGGAGAAATAGTATGGCTAATATTGCACTGATTATTGCAGGTGGATCCGGAAACAGAATGCATCAGGATATTCCGAAGCAGTTCCTGACTGTTAATGAGCGTCCGGTTATCATCTATACTTTAGAAGCGTTCGAGAAGCATCCGGAGATCGATGCGATCGGAGTTGTCTGCATTGAGGGCTGGGAACAGGTTCTTCAGGCTTATGCGAAGCAGTTTAATATTTCAAAACTGAAGTATATCGCACCGGGTGGAAGTAACGGTCAGGGTTCGATCCGTAATGGTCTTTTTGAGCTCGAAAAGCACTGTTCCCCTGATGATTTTGTTCTTATTCACGATGCGATCCGCCCGATGGTCTCTGCTGAGATCATTTCAGATAATATCCGTGTTGCGAAACAGTACGGCAGTGCGATAACTGTTATTCCATGCGCTGAGGCGATGCTTCAGACAGAAGACGGCGAAGTCTCTACCGGCACATATCCTCGTGATTCTCTTAAAAGAACACAGACACCTCAGGCTTTCCGCCTCGGAGATATCTGTCAGCTTCACCGTGATGCTCTTGAGAAGGGAATCACGAACTCGGTTGCATCCTGTACACTTATGATCGAGATGGGCAAGCAGGTATATTTCTCCGCAGGTTCTGAGAAGAACATCAAACTTACGACCGTTGAAGATATTGATATTTTCAAGGCTCTCCTTGCCGCGTCCCGTTCGGACTGGTTAAAAGAGTAAGGTGAAATATGCTGTTTTGTAATTCTCTATGGCAAAGTGACATAGATTCTGTACTGCCCGTTTTCGAAGAACTCTCTTCGGAGAACGGCAGTTCGTTTTTCATTACCGGTTCTACCGGCCTGATTGGCTCAGCCATTGTTCATGCGCTGCTTCGTTTTAACGATATTTACGGTACGAATCTTCGTGTTATTGCGACAGGAAGAAATGAGAAGGGCCTGTCTGAAAGGTTTTCCGACTGTAAAGACAGAGATGATCTGGATCTTATCGTCTTTGATGCCGAGCATCCGGCTATAGATGAATCTTTGAAGATCGATTACATCATTCATGCTGCCAGTAATGCATCACCAAATGCGATCGTGAACAGTCCTGTTGAGACTCTGATGGGAAATATCCTCGGACTTCAGTATCTTCTGGAGTATTCGAAGAGCCATGCCGTGAGACGGGTGCTTTTCGTATCGAGTTCAGAAGTGTATGGCCGTAAGAATCAGAGTACTCCGTCCTTAGAAACCGAGTACGGATTCATAGATCCACTTAATACCCGTAATTCTTACTCTTTTGGCAAATGTGCAGGTGAGAACATGTGTGTTTCCTATCTTCAGGAGTATGGTGTGGATTCTGTTATCGTCCGTCCGGGACATATCTTTGGACCGACGTGTTCTAAGAAAGATGTACGTGTTTCTTCCTGCTGGGCGTATGACTGTGCCGCAGGTAAAGATGTCATTATGAAGAGCAGTGGTTCCCAGATCCGCAGTTACTGTTACTGCCTGGACTGTGCTTCTGCTATTTTGAAAGTCCTTATTAATGGCGAAAAGGGGCAGGCGTACAATATTTCGAACCCGTCATCCATTATGAGTATCCGCGATCTTGCAGAGATCATGACGTCCCATGCAGGCGTTCAGCTTGTACGTGAAATCCCTTCTGATTCTGAAGCGAAGGCCTTTAATCCTATGGATAATTCTTCTCTGGACAGTACAAAACTTCAGGGTTTAGGATGGAAGGGCGTTTTTGATGCGAAAGCAGGCGTCTGTCACACTATAGATATCCTTCGGGAGGTGAGTCATCTTGAGTAAGATTACTCCCGCGATCGAGAAGGACTCATGTTATTTCTGCACATCAACATATCAGCTTTTCTCCATTATCTCTCTGGCGATCAGCCGGAATGAGAAGGCCGATCTTTATATTGATCCCCAGTTCAAAAACGCGGAGGTCTTTGCCGAAAGAATCGAATCGCAGAAGATCTTCGATAACGTATATATCATTGATTCCAAGAAGATCTATAAGAAGTACATCTCCCGTGAGAGCGGACTTATTAATCATCTTCAGATTGCAAGGACATATTTTCATGTGAACAGTATCGCAAAGATCATTGTCACGAACGGAGCTTCCTATAAGAACATTTTTGTCTCGTCCCGAGCTTTTATTCCGAGACTGTATATCCTCAGCTGTTATAAGAAAAAGATGGATATTCATGTCTATTATTTTGATGACGGTGTCGGCAGCTACTACGGCAACAGCGCCCTGAACCCGAGCAAAGCGGACGGAATGGTCAGAAAAGTGCTTTTCGGCAAGAAAGCCCTGGATTTTAATCAGGATCGTTTTCTTATGTGTCCGGATATGTATAAGAAGATCAACGGATACACTCAGTATCAGGTATATGAGATCGACCGTTTCTTCGATCATGAAGAACATGCGGGGGTCCTTGAGGCTGTTTTCCAGCCCGGAAGCGATGTGGCGCTTGACGAGTCTTCTGTAATCCTTGAAGAGATCTCGGATGAGTTTTTCGATGGAAAGAATCTTGCCACGCTTAATTCTCTTTACGAGTTTACGCTTAACTCTTTCGGTTCGGATGATCTGCTCGTGAAAAGCCATCCGAGAAGTAAAGGCGAGAAGAGAAAAGGATTCCGTTATTATCAGAAATACGAGCTTCCTTTCGAGATCCTCTGCATCAAGAATGATATGGATAAGAAAGTACTGATCTCCTGCGGAAGTACGGCGGTCTCCACACCGAAAATGATCACGGATCAGGAACCGTATGTTATTCTATTGTATAAGTTTATTAAGAATGAAGGTATGAATCAGGAACCTCTGGACCGTTTCTTCGTATCACTGAAGGAATCATACCGGAATCCGGATAAGGTACAGATACCTTCTTCCTTTGATGAGTATAAGGAATGTCTTGCGGCTATTCGTAAGGAGATGGGCAAATGACAGATTCGTTTAATGTTAAAAATTCGACGATCACTCTGGCAGGATGCCTGTATTTCGTGGCAATGGCACTGCTGACGCAGAATGAGTCCGTGCCGTTTCAGCTGTTCTGGTATGCGGCTATTCTTTTCGGCGCAGTGGTCACTTTCGTAGTGAACCTTCATATGTTCAGAAGAAACGTCATTCTTTTCCTGCTGATATTTGCGGCCACGGGCGCTGCGAACTATTTCATGGTTGGATCGATGTCGATCAAGCCGTTCGCGCTGATGTTTATCCAGTTTTTCATCGCGCTTTTATTCCTGAATAAGAGGTTTTACTACAAGTCGCTTCTTGCGATACTGCTTCTTAACGGCCTGATCGTTATGTTCAAATTCCTTACGGTAGGCTTCTGGGGCGATCTGTATATTAATTCTTCCAACAATTTCGTATCCGTTTACATGCTTTACCCGACGGTCCTTTATTACGCTATTGCGGAGTCCAGAGATGAGAGACCTTACTTCTGGCCGGTCGCTTTCCTGTGGGTAATGAGTCTTCTTTCGCGAGGCAGAGGCGGTATCATTGCATCTACATTCCTGCTGGTCGGTATTTTCTACTCGATGTATCGGACGAAGAAGCGCGATGTGCGTGCACTTTTCCTGGTAGTCCTGTTCATTTTCGTGGCAGGTGTCGCCGTGAATTTCGATAAGATCCTTAATATGTTTAACAGTTCGATGGTTTCAGAGACTTTCCGTGACCGTGGAATGAACAGTTCCCGAATGTATCTTTGGAAGGATTATCTGAAATACGCATTCAGCAACAACAAGAATCTGCTTCTCGGTGTAGATATCCATCAGACTCTTGCCTGGGAGAAGTACGTCGGAAATTCCCATAACAGCTATATCAACATCCATACTTATAACGGTTTGATCGGGTTTGGCTATGTTATGGTGCTGATCGTGAAGAATTCACTGCAATCGTTCAAGTATAAGAGACCTTTCTACTTTTTCTGTCTGGTCACACTGCTTGTCCGTGCATTTACCGATAATGTTTTCTGGATGACATATGGTACAGTTACACTGTTTGTCATGCTGTTCCTGTTCTCCGTACCGGAAAAGATCACATATAAAAAAGAGGAAAAAGAACTGAACTGATATGAGTAATAAGATTGAAGGAAAAGCACTGAAAGCCGGTGCCTGGTACACGATCTCCAACTTCCTGATGAGAAGTATCGGTATTATAACCACGCCGATCTTCGGCCGACTGCTTACAAAGGCTGAATTCGGAAGTTACAACAATTTCACGACCTGGCTCGGCATACTTACGATCTGCATCACATTAAATCTGGACAGTACATTTATCAGCGCCAGATATGATTTTGAGGATACTTTCGATGAATATATTCTTTCTGTTTTGGGATTGAGTACGTTATCCTCGGCCATATCAATATTGGTCCTGAATCTCATATTTCCGCTGATACAGCCGATGTTGCTGCTTGACCGGTTCTATCTGAACTGTATCCTTGTCTATCTTGTTTTCCTGCCTGCAGTAAACATGTTCCAGGCAAGAGAAAGATACTACTACAAGTATAAGATGTCTGTATTCTTAAGCATTGTTGTTTCACTGGGATCGGCATTACTTTCCGTTCTTCTGGTTATGACAATGGAAGACCGTCTTACAGGACGTATTATCGGAAGCCTGATCCCTGCGATCCTGGTAGGTATCATTCTGTATTTTGTCATCATTAAGATAGGAAAGTGCTTCAAAAGGAAGTACTGGAAATATGCTTTTAAAGTATGCCTTCCGTTTATCCCTCATCTTCTGTCCATGTCACTTCTTAATTCCATGGATAAGACGATGATCACGAACATCTGCGGAGAAGAGGCTAACGGAAACTACAGTATGGCCTATACCTGCGGCTCACTGATCTCAATTCTGATCGTTTCGCTGAACTCCGCGTATGCCCCGTGGCTCGGTCAGAAGCTTCATGAAAAGAAGTACAAAGATGTCCGTGAATTCTCGAAGTTGTATATCCTCATTTTCTGTTCGATGGCAATCCTTATCATGCTTTTTGCGCCGGACATCCTTTACATCATCGGAGGTCAGAAGTATCTGATCGCACTGTACGTAATGCCTCCGGTTGCCTGCGGCTGTATTATGCAGTTCCTGTATACCATGTTTGTTAATGTGGAGCAGTTTACCAAGAAAATCATTGGTATGGCGATTGCAAGCGCATCAGCGGCACTTCTGAACTTTGTCCTGAATGCGGTCTTCATCCCGAGATACGGTTATATCGCTGCCGCATATACAACGCTCGCAGGTTTTGTCTGGCTCCTTGGCGCGCATATGCTGATCATTCAGTTCCACAAGATGAATGAGGTGTTCCCGTATAAACTGATTATTGCCGTGGCGGCATTCTCCGTTATCATAACGATTGCAATCAACGAGATGTATGATATGCCTGTTTTAAGATACATTTTCGGCGGAGTTTATACGGTTTGTCTGATGTATGTTATTATAAAGAATAAGGATAAATTCTTAAGTGTGCTAAAGAGGAAAGAGAAGAATGTTTAATCTGGAAAAGTTTATCGGTCAGTATGTTACGCATAGAGAGAAATCTATGTTCCTGAACGACATTATCAAGAATAAAGATGAACTGTCAAATAAGATAAAAGGGAAGTCCGTACTCGTGATCGGCGGTGCCGGCAGCATCGGTTCTTCTTTCATTAAGGCGATCCTGCCATTTGAACCGGCAACTCTGGTCGTTGTAGATACTAATGAGAATGCTCTTGCCGAGCTGACACGTGATCTTCGTTCCACGCCCGGTATGTATGTTCCGGATGATTATATCCCGTATCCGATGGATTTTGCTTCTCCGGTATTTGAGAAGATGTTCCGTGAGCGCGGCGGTTTTGATATTGTCGGTAATTTTTCCGCTCACAAGCATGTGCGCTCCGAGAAAGATATCCATTCTGTAGAAGCATTGATCCAGAATAATGTGATCCATGCGAAAGGGCTTCTTGATCTTCTTTCCGAGTATGCGCCGGAAGAATATTTCTGTGTATCCACCGATAAGGCGGCCAACCCGGTAAATATTATGGGAGCGTCAAAAAGGATCATGGAAGACCTGATCTTCAGTTATTCTGACCGTTTCCCGGTAAAAACGGCCCGTTTTGCCAACGTGGCATTCTCCAACGGTTCGCTCCCGGCAGGCTGTCTTGCACGTCTTTCGAAACTTCAGCCTATCTCTGCTCCGTCAGATGTACGCCGTTATTTCGTATCTCCGGAAGAGTCCGGTCAGATCTGCATGCTTTCCTGTATGCTCGGAGAGAACCGCGCGATCTTCTTTCCGAAATTAAAAGAAGCTCAGATGATGACCTTTGATGCCATTGCTACGGCATTGATCGAGGAACACGGTTATACAGTACTGAAGTGCGATTCCGATGCCGAGGCGATCGAGAAGTCTAAGGCTCTTAAGGAAGGCTCGACTGAGTATCCTGTACATTATTCTGTTTCGGATACTTCCGGTGAGAAGGCTTATGAGGAATTTGTTACAGATACCGAGACTGCTGACATGGACCGTTTTGAGGCCCTCGGAGTTATCACCGGTAAGGCGATTCCGGATCAGGCATCCGTTCTGAAACTGTGTTCTGACCTGAACAGTGCTTTTGAACAGGAATCTACAACTAAAGCGCAGATCGTCGATATCATGAAAGACTATCTGCCGAATTTCCAGCATATCGAGACAGGTAAGAGCCTCGACAGCAAGATGTAATTGAGAAAGGACATTTTCTTATATGTGTGCTTATATTCCGCTTTCTATCCCGAATTTCGAAGGAAATGAAAAGAAGTATGTTAATGATGCCGTTGAACAGGGCTGGGTCTCTACCGGCGGCGCGTATATCACGAAGCTCGAACAGGAACTGGCGAAGTTCCTTCATACCGAGAATGTGGCAGCCTGCCAGAGCGGTACGTCCGCACTCCATCTTTCGCTGGTTGAAGCAGGTGTAAAGCCTGGCGATGTCGTTCTGGTCCCGCCGCTTACGTTTATCGCTGCGGTCAATCCGGTCAAGTATCAGTTTGCCACACCGGTCTTTATTGACTGTGATGACAGTTTCTGTCTCGATCCCGTCAAACTCCGTTCTTTCTGTGAGAATGAGTGTCAGTTCGATGGAAAAGCACTTACCTATCAGGGCAAGGCGGTAAAGGCGGTCGTAGTCGTTCATGTATTCGGTAATATGGCGGATATGGAATCGATTATGGAGACGGCTTCGAAGTATTCCCTGAAGGTCATTGAAGATGCGACAGAGGCTCTTGGCACTCATTACACCGAGGGTAAGTTTGCCGGTAAGTATGCCGGTACGATCGGTGATTTCGGTGCTTTCAGCTTTAACGGCAATAAGATCATTACCACAGGCGGCGGTGGTGCGGTGACTGCAAATGATCCGAAGGAAGTTGATCATCTCAGATATCTGTCCACACAGGCTAAGAATGATCCGCATTACTACATTCACGATGAGATCGGCTATAACTACCGTATGACCAATCTTCAGGCAGCACTTGGTGTTGCCCAGATGGAAGAACTCCCGGAATTTGTAAGAAGAAAGCAGGCAAATTATGAGCTTTATAAGGAAGCTTTTGAAGGCTTTGATCTTGCCGAGCTGATGCCTTTCCGCGAGGGAACTTCTTCCAACAAGTGGTTTTATTCTCTCAATATCGACCGCACACGTATTACCGCAAGCATGCGTGAAATCATTACTGCGCTCGATGAGAAAGGAATCCAGACAAGAGCGATCTGGGGCCTGATCAACGAACAGAAACCTTATGAGCATGAGATCACATATCAGCTGGAAAAGGCACCGTACTATGCGTCACGTATCCTGAATATTCCATCCAGCACACAGATCACGAAGGATGAGATCTCTTATGTTTCCGAACAGGTAAAGAAACTTCTTGAGGATTTGAGCCATGGATAAGAACGAGATTGCGAACTTTATTGGTAGAAACGATCTTCCTCTGTCAAAGGCGATGCAGGCCATTGATAAGAATTCGAACGGTATCCTTTTCCTTGTAGATGAGAATGACAAGCTGGCCGGATGTATCACGGACGGAGATATCCGCCGTTTCCTGCTTGCCGGCGGTAAGATCACGGATCAGGTCAGTAATGCAGCCAATCTTACTCCTCTGATCGCACATTCTGTCGATGAAGCCAAGACTCTCTATCATAAGAAGAATTATGTTGTAATTCCGATCGTTGATGAGAATAAGAATATCATCGATCTTTATAATGGTGTTGGCAATGAGAAGAAGAGAGGAGCTCTTCATGTGCCGGTCGTTATCAATGCAGGCGGCCGCGGAACAAGACTCGATCCATTCACACGCGTACTTCCGAAGCCGTTGATCCCGGTCGGTGAGCTTCCGATCATTGAGCTTATCATGCAGGAGTATCAGAGTTATCAGTGCGATGAATTCCATATTATCGTTAACTATAAGAAGGAACTCATGAAAGCGTACTTCAATGATAATGAGAACCATTACAATATTAACTGGTATGATGAGACCATGCCGCTTGGAACCGGCGGCGGTTTGAGTCTTCTTAAAGGAAAGATCAACGATACTTTCTTCTTTGCGAACTGCGATGCTCTTCTTACTGCAAATTATGAGAGCATGCTCGCGTTCCATAAGGAGAACAAGAATGTCATTACCATCATCTGCGCATATAAGAATATCAGTATTCCTTACGGTGTAATCGAGATGGGCGTGAACGGTTCCATTGAAGAAATGAAAGAGAAGCCGGAGCTTTCGTTCCTTACGAATACCGGTATCTATATTGTAGAACCTGAAGTCATTGAAGAGATGGAAGATAATGTCAGTATCGGATTTCCGGATGTTGTCGAGCTTCAGAAGAGCCTCGGTAAAAAGGTTGCCGTTTATCCCATCAGTGAAAATGAATGGATGGATATGGGTCAGCTTCCCGAGCTTGAGCGTATGCGCAAAAGACTTTATGGAGAGGGACAGTAATGGCAGACGGTAAACGATTACTTCTTATTGGCGGTGGCGGACACTGCGCTTCTGTTTTAGATTCTGTTCTCCGTGCCGGTGAGTACGAGAAAGTCGGAATCGTTGACGGTAATGCGTCTGTTTCGATCATGGGTGTTTCCGTTGCCGGTTCAGACGGTGATCTTCCGGAACTTCTGAAAAACGGATGGACGCATGCATTCATTTCAGTTGGAAGTATCGGTGATGTAAAGCTTAGAAGAAAGCTTTATTCCATGGTAAAAGAACTCGGATTCGCCGTTCCGTCAATCATTGATCCTTCAGCGGTAATTGCAGGTAATGCAGATATCGCGGAGGGCGTATTTATCGGAAAAAATGCTGTAGTGAATACAGGGGCTGTAATCGGTACATGTGCGATCATTAATACTTCATCCGTTGTCGAGCACGATTGTTCTGTAGGCGAGTTCTGTCACGTATCTCCAGGCGCAGTACTTCTCGGCAATGTCAAAGTCGGCAATAATACCCATATCGGTGCATGTTCTGTAGTCCGTCAGGGTACAAAGATCGATGAAGATGTCCTTGTCGGCCAGGGAAGTAATGTCGTTTCTGATATTGAGAGCGGCGTCACCGCTTTCGGTAATCCTTGCAGGGTGGTGATCCGATGAGTGTATATATTATTGCAGAAGCAGGCGTAAACCATAACGGCAGTTTTGAACTGGCGAAGAAACTTGTTGACGCCGCAAAAGAAGCAGGCGTAGACTGCATTAAGTTTCAGACTTTTAAGGCGAAGAATCTTGTTTCGCCACGTGCCCAGAAAGCAGAATACCAGAAGAAGACGACCGGCGAAGATTCCCAGCTGTCCATGCTTGAGAAACTCGAACTTTCTTACGATGAATTCATACAGCTCAAAGAATACTGTGATCAGGTCGGCATTTGTTTTCTTTCTACGCCATTTGATTTTGACAGTATCGATTTTCTCGCTTCGATCGATATGCCTTTCTGGAAGATCCCTTCCGGCGAAGTGACGAATTATCCATATCTTGTTGCTCTTGCAAAGACAGGAAAGCCGGTCGTTATGTCGACGGGCATGTGTGAGATCGAAGAAATCAGAGATGCTGTAAAAGTGCTAAGAGAGAACGGAACTTCTGAGATCTCGCTTCTGCACTGCAATACTGAATACCCGACGCCTTTTAAGGATGTGAATCTGAAGGCGATCGCTACACTTAAGAAGGAATTCGGACTGCCGGTTGGTTATTCTGACCATACTAAGGGAATCGAAGTTCCGATTGCAGCTGTTGCGCTAGGCGCTATGATCATTGAGAAGCATTTTACGCTTGACCGGAATATGGAAGGCCCGGATCACAAGGCAAGTCTTGAGCCTTCTGAGTTAAAAGCACTTGTACAGTCTGTCCGAAATATCGAACAGGCTCTGGGTTCCGGTGACAAGAAACCGTCTGAATCAGAAAGAAAGAACATCCCGATTGCCAGAAAGAGTATCGTTGCCAAGTGCGCGATCAGAAAGGGAGAAGTGCTTTCCGAGAATAACCTTACCGTGAAGCGTCCAGGAAACGGATTGAGTCCTATGAAGTGGCCTTCTGTGATCGGCACTAAGGCGGTAAGAGATTATGAAGAGGATGATCCGATAGAATTATGAAGAAGATTGCGGTGATAACAACAACACGCGCGGAGTACGGTCTCCTTAAGCCTGTGATCGGTCAGCTCAGAGAGAAAGAAAATGATGAGTTGAAAGTCGAGCTTGTGGTATCCGGCACACATCTTTCACCCCGTTTCGGTATGACGGTCGATGAGATCGACCAGCGGATCGACCATAAGATCGAGATCCCCGTAAACACGGATACGGATCTTGATATTTCGAAGAACCAGGCAGAAGCTCTGGTTAAGTTTACGGAGCTTTTTTCTAAAGAGAAATATGACGCAGTCATCGTGCTCGGTGACCGCTATGAGATGCTTTCGGTCGCTGTAGCCGCCGGAAATACGAGAACACCGGTGTTCCATCTGTGCGGCGGAGATACTTCGGAAGGCGCTCTCGATGAGTGGATCCGTCACTCGATCTCGAAGATCAGTTATCTGCATTTTGTTACCAATGAAGTCAGCAGAAAGCGAGTGATCCAGCTGGGCGAGAATCCTGACCGTGTCTTTAACTATGGCTCGACAAGTATTGATAATATTCTTACGATCGCGGATATGGATAAGATCGACGCGCTTGAGAGTATCGGAATGAATGACTGCGATTATGCGCTCTGCACGTATCATCCGGTTACCACAAAGGAAGAAGACCCGAAAGAACAGATCGATGCTTTTCTCGGCGCAATCAAAGCATTCCCGGATCTTCAGTTCATTGTGACAAAGTCGAATGCGGACCGTGGCGGCGAGTTTATTAACCGTATGCTTGATGAAGCTGAGAAGGAGATCCCTAATCTGCATGTATTTACATCTCTCGGTGTGCGCAGGTATTTGTCTCTGATGAAGTTCTCACTTTTTGTACTCGGTAATTCTTCGAGTGGTATTATCGAGACGCCGGCTTTCCGGATCCCGACTGTCAATATCGGAGACCGCCAGCGCGGACGTCTTCAGTCGGAGAGCATTATCAACTGCGGCGAGGACATGGAATCAATCATATCAGCAATCGCAAAAGCACTTTCCGAAGAGCATATAGCGGTCAGCCGATCTGTCGTAAGCCCTTACGGTGACGGTAATGCGGCATCACGGATCGCAAAGACTGCCGTGGACTATGTTATGAATGGAAATATCGATCTTAAGAAGCATTTTTATGATCTGGAATAACAGGAGATGACATTATGAATGTTGTAGTAGTCGGTTTAGGTTCGATGGGTAAAAGAAGGATCCGTCTCATTCGCGAGCTGTTCCCGGAATATGTGATCATTGGCGTAGACAGCAGAGAAGACAGAAGAAGCGAAGCTTCCTCGCTTTACGGGATCAAGTGCTGTGAATCACTTGATGAACTTGGAAGTGAAGTCCAGTGTGCATTTGTCTGCACATCCCCTCTGTCCCATGCGGCGATCATTAAGACCTGCCTGACGAAGAAATGGAATGTTTTTACCGAATTGAATCTTGTCGAAGACGGGTATGATGAAAATATGAAACTCGCGAAGGAAAACGGATGCAAGCTTTTTCTTTCGTCCACATTCTTCTACCGTGAGGAGATCCGCTATATCCGCTCCAAGATCGATAAGGAGCAGAAGTGGAACTACATATATCATGTCGGCCAGTATCTTCCGGACTGGCATCCGTGGGAGAATTATAAGGACTTTTTCGTAGGAAATGTCCGCACGAACGGCTGCCGTGAGATCCTTGCCATTGAGCTTCCTTGGCTTACAGGGACTTTTGGTAAAGTGAAGGACCTCAGTGTCCTTTCCGATCTGATGACTTCACTGAATATCAGTTATAACGACAATTTCCTTATCCAGGTCGAGCACGAGAACGGTAATAAGGGCATGCTCATTGCGGATGTTGTTTCGCCTGTTGCCGTTAGGAAACTCGAGGTGTACACCGAAGGTTCCTACTACAGCTGGGATGGTACACCTGAAAGCCTCAAAGAATTTAATCCGGACACAAAGAAACTGGAATCTGTCAAGCTTACCGAGCAGACAGAACACGAGACCGGTTACAGTACTTTTATCGTAGAAAATGCTTATAAGAACGAGATCCTGGAATTCTTCGCCGTCGTTCTTGAGAATAAGGAACCGCTTTACGGATTTGAACAGGATAAGAATACTCTTGCACTGATCCAGAGAATAGGAGCTTAAGATGAAGGATTTCCGTGTGTGTTTTGTCGGTATCGGTTCTATCGCGAAACGCCATATCAATAATCTGCGTACAGTGTGTGTGAAACGTGATCTGAATGTACAGATCGATGCCTTCAGAAGATCCGGCAGTACCTTGGAAGTTCCCGGCGTAGATCAAGTTTATACCGATATGTCGGAGATCAGCGGCCGGTATGATGCGGTCTTTATTACCAATCCTACCGAGTTTCATCTGGATACATTACGTACTTTCCATGATCTTTCTGATCACTTTTTCATCGAGAAGCCGCTTGTTTCAGTAAGCCAGCTTTCAACGATACCGGATTTCCCGTGGAGAGAAGATGCGGTCTACTATGTGGCCTGTCCGCTCCGTTATAATGCCGTCATCCAGTATATCGCCGAAAATATCGATCCGAAAAAGGTCATCTCGGTAAGATCTATCTCTTCGAGCTACCTTCCTGACTGGAGACCCGGCCAGGATTACCGTGATACTTACAGTGCCCACAAAGATCTCGGTGGTGGTGTGAGTATCGATCTGATCCATGAGTGGGATTATCTAACGTTCCTGTTCGGTAAGCCTCTGGCGGTTAGAAGTATGATCGGAAAGAAGTCCTCATTAGAGATCGACAGTGATGATTATGCCATCTATATCGGTGAGTATGAGGATCGGATCGTGGAACTTCATCTGGATTATTTCGGCAGAAAGACGATCCGTAAGATTGAACTTTTCATGGATGATGATACGGTGATCGGCGATATCGCAGCCAATAAGATCTCTTTCCTTGTTTCCGGAAAGACGATCGATTTTAATGAAGTACGTGATGATTTCCAGCGCCGTGAACTGGATCATTTCCTTGATATGATCTTCTGCGGCAAAGATAATGACAGCAGTTACAGCCATGCTTATGATGTCCTGAAGCTGACGCAGGGGGAGGTTTAACATGGAATACAGTCAGGAAGCGCTTACCTCACTACTGGTACATCAGCTTCGCAGCTACTGGACCGATATAGATGAAGAGTGCATCGGTACCAGTGTAAAAGACGCGATGGAAGTACTTGAGCAGAATTATAGCGATCTTCCGAACAAAAGATTCTATAACGACGGGAAAATCGTTTTTTCTCCTTATATGAGCGTTCAGTGGATGAACTTCCTTTATCGTGTCGCAAGAGCCATTTATGTGAAGAACGGATATTGCGATTCTGCGGATCAGGTCTATTACCTGAATAAAATCATGCACAGTGTCGACTGGTTCTATGCGATCGATCTTCCTGTGCACTTCCTGTGCGAGCATCCGCTCGGGACGATCCTCGGAAGAGCCGTATATGGGGATCATCTATTTGTTTACCAGGGAGTCACTGTCGGAGGCAACCGTAAAAACGGTCAGCTCTATTATCCAACGATCGGAAATAATGTGATGCTCTATGCAAATGCGACCGTTCTAGGGGACACGAGGATCGGAAACAATGTCATCGTGTCCGCAAATACTTATCTGATCAATGCTGATATCCCGGATAATTCGATCGTATTCGGCCATTCGCCGGACATTACGATCGTATCTAAGACGGAAGAGCAGATAAAAGAATATACCGACTATATTTGGGGGTGGAAGAAATGAATATCTTGTTTACGATCTGCGGAAGAGCAGGTTCCAAGGGCTTTAAGAATAAGAATCTTAAGGAAATGAACGGTATTCCGCTGGTCTACTATACTCTGGCAACGATCTATCAGTATAAGAATAAGCACCCGGAAGACAGTATCACTCTGGCAGTGAATACGGACAGTGAGCCTCTTAAGGATCTTCTGAAAGCACAGGATGCAATGCCGATCGTGTATATCGACCGTAAGGAGGAACTTGCAGGAGATACTGTACCGAAGGTTGATGTAATCCAGGATACCTTCTTCCAGTGCGCTGACCTTCATCCGGACGTCGTTATTGATCTGGACATTACCTCGCCTTATAGAAGTGTAGCGGACCTGGAGAATATCATTAAGGAGTTCTCAAAGGGAGAGTACGATATCGTATTCAGTGTTGTTCAGGCGAGAAGAAGTCCGTATTTTAATATGGTCGAGAAGAAGGAAGACGGCTTTTTCCGTAAGATCTGTTCGTCGAACTACACGGCACGCCAGCAGGCGCCGACTTCCTACGAACTGAATGCAAGCCTTTACGCATATTCCCCGGCTTTCCTCGGAGGCAAGATCGAAAAGACGATCCTTGATTACCGCTGCGGTATATCGATCATGACGGATTATCTTGTGCTGGATATCGATTCAGAGGAAGATTTCCAGATGATGCAGTATCTGCACAGTTTCTACTGTCAGCAGGACGAAGGCCTGAATGAGGTCTATGAGACGGCCTGCTCATTATATGGACGCAAGTAACAGTGCTTTTCGGAGAATAAAGGCGGATTTTTGATCATCTTTTTTCCTATGATATAAACACTCATTTCTCTTAATGAGGGATGAGTGTTTAATTTATTTCTGAAATTATGCAACAAAACTGAAGTTTATCTCGTCTATAACCACAGAGAGGGCATTTGGGTGAGGTTTTTGTCATTTGCATTCTATTTGAATATGAAATACTATATACTAGTTAACTGAAAATAACAATGAATCTTTAGGTTTATTGAGAGGAGAAGAGGAATGGAGAACAACTCAGAGATTACGAATGTAGAGCTTGAAAAAAGTAAGCTGATCATTTCTAAGATCACAGACTGCTATTACAAGAAGATGGTAGGACAGACACGTCTTGGATGGTCATTGCTGATCGCGATCATTTCCAACGGTCACATCCTGCTTGAGTCTGTGCCGGGTCTTGCTAAGACAACTGCTGCAAAGACACTGACAGATGCGGTGAATGGTAAATTCTCGCGTATCCAGTGTACGCCGGACCTGTTGCCGAGTGATATCATCGGTACCCAGATCTTCAACTATACGACGAATACATTTGAGACAAAACTTGGTCCTGTATATGCGAACTTTGTTCTTCTCGACGAGATCAACCGTTCCAGTGCCAAGACCCAGTCCGCTATGCTCGAAGTCATGCAGGAGCATCAGACAACGATCGGCGGTTATAACTACGCGATGCCGAAGATCTTTACGGTAATTGCTACACAGAACCCGATCGAGCAGGAAGGTACTTATCTCCTTTCCGAAGCTCAGCTTGACCGTTTCCTTCTGAAGGAGAAGATCGACTATCCGACCAAGGATGAGGAATTTGAGATCCTGAACCGTATTGAGAAAGATGTTTTCTCCAAGTCGGATGCTGTTGTTGAACTTGAGGATGTATATTTCCTCCAGCAGATGGCCAGAAAGGTATATCTTGATGAGTCCATCAAGAGATACATCATCAATATCGTAAGTGCGACTAGAAATCCGGCAGCGACGATCGGAAAAGACCTTGCCGAGTATATCACTCTCGGTTCCAGTACCCGTGGCTGCATCGCTCTGATGGAGGTATCCAAAGCGGTTGCCCTCATTAACGGCCGTTCCTATGTCACACCGGATGACGTAAAGACTCTGATCCACAGTGTTCTCCGTCATCGTATTTCACTGAACTTTGCGGCTGTTGCGGATGGTATTACTTCCGAGCACATTATTGATAAGATCGTAGGAGCTGTTCCGACACCATGATCCTGAATTACATTACAAAAATCAGGGCGAATCTCGCGATACATACTAACATTAAGGCAACCAGTATTCTGGATGGCTCTTATAAGTCTGTCTTTATGGGTAAGAGTCTGAACTTCGAGGACCTTCGTGAGTATATTCCGGGCGATAACATCCGTGATATCGACTGGAAAGCTTCCTCCAGAAGCCGTATGCTTCTCGTTAAGCGTTATATTGCCGAGAAGAAGCATAATATACTCATCATCTTTGATTCAGGTGTAAAGATGAATGCCGAGACTGACAGTGGAGAAACGAAGAAGGATGTAGCGGTCTATACCGCCGGCACTCTTTCCTATCTTGCGTATTCCAATGGCGACTTTGTAGGTTCTATGTACAACATCGACGGCAAGATGAGGTTTTTTCCGCTTCGTACGCGTCTTTACGATATAGAGCATTTTCTTTCCCAGTACGACAAAGACGTGAAAGAATCGCAGAAATCCGACTTGAATAAGACGCTGGAGTATCTTCTTAAGAGCTTCAGAAGAAAGATGGTCGTATTTGTGATTACGGATATGAAGGGTATTTCCGGGGTGTCTGAGACTGTACTGAAGAAGCTTATCTGTCAGCATGACATGCTTTTCATCAGTGTAAATGACGCTGTCCTGGCCGGCGAACGTACTTACAAAGTCGAAAAGAACAGATACCTGCCGCGATTCGTTACCACGGATAAGAAACTGGCCACAATGGAACACAATATGAGACAGAAGATACTTCAGGATAATGAACATATGCTGAAGCGTCACGCGATCCTCTCGACGGATATCAGCAGTAAAGACGAGATCGCTAAGAAAATAACCGACCTATTGGAGAGACACAGATATGCAAACATCCGTTGATTTACAAGATCCTTTCTCCTATAGCACGCTTCCGATCGTGATACTGGTATCGGTTATCATTGCTTCGCTGATTGCACTGGCAGCAGTGATTTTGATACGTAAAAAACTTAAGACTCCAGTTAAGGAGAAGAAAAAGCCTGAACCGGTACCGGTTTTCAGACTTAAAGGCAAGGAAGCCGCACAGAGAGAATATCTTGAAAAAATTGCTGTTGTTGAAAGACAGTATCAGTCAGGAGAGATCGATGCCCGTACGGCGCATCAGGAGCTTTCCGCTATCGTACGTCTTTTTGTACATGATCTGACAGGAATTAACGCGCAGAACTTCTCGCTGAATGAACTGAAAGCACATAATGTTTATCAGATCAGCAGCCTGATTGAAGAATTCTACGCACCTGAATTTGCGGAAAGAGCCGAGAAAGAGACAATGACCTCTATTGCCGAAGCCAGGGAGGTGATCATGACATGGAATTAAAAATCCCGTATATGATCGCGATCGGTATCCCGGTCATCATAATCATTTCCCTGATCACTTTCGGAGCGAGAAAAAAGTATAAAGACGGAAAAAAGGTTGCTAATACCGATCTCGTCGAGAATACTTCTTATTTCAAGCGGAAGATGTTTGAGTACAGAGTGTGCAGTGTTGTCGTTATTGTAAGTATTGTTCTTGCGCTGTGCATGCTGATGGGACTTCTTGCAAGACCTTTCCGTCAGAAGCAGAAGATCACGGAGATCCATAACCGTGATATCTTCCTTTGTCTGGATACATCGAATTCCATGATCGAGGTCGATAGTCTGGTCTGTGAAAGACTGAAAGAATTCGTTTCCGGTCTGAAAGGCGAGCGATTCGGTATTACGATTTTTAACCAGCAGACAGTAACGCTTGTTCCTCTGACAACTGATTATGACTATATTATCGAGGTCCTTGATCAGATCGAAGAGGCTTGCAAGATCTATATTGATGCTGCGAAGTACTACAGATATACTGATGCGGATGATATTGCGAAATACAAGTACATCATTGACGGAACAGAATCTGATCACTGGGATGCAGGTTCTTCGCTTATCGGCGACGGTCTTGCATCTACAGTATTCCAGTTCCCGGATATTAAGGAAGATGCTTCCCGCACCCGAGTTATCATTCTTGCAACAGATAACGAACTCTGGGGTCAGCCGTTCGTTCAGTTAAATGAAGCAACAGACCTTTGTATCAAGTACGGAATCAAGGTGTTTGCAGCAGCTCCGGAAGACGTTGTAGATTACGATGATTACAAAACCTGCGTGGAAAGCACCGGCGGACGTCTGTTTACTCTGTTATCGGATTCGATGGCGCAGGATATTATCGAAGAAGTAGAGAAGACGGATACTTCTGTTATCTATAAGAGTGATATCACGGAGACCGAGTATCCGGAAAAATTAGTAGCGGTTTTAACGATCTGCCTTTGTGTGCATTTCGTGATCAGTAGAAGGGTGAAACTATGAAGATCAATCCGATCATTCCAATTTGGCTCATGGCGATCATATGTATCGTCATGCTGGTGATGAAGAGAAAAGGCGTATGGAATTATATACGTCAGATCCTGATCGTCCTTCTGTTATTCGCGATGAATCTGCGCATCATGGTGTTTTCATATAATGTTCCTATCAAAGAAATGAATGTGGATGTTCTTTTTGTAATTGACAACTCCATGAGTATGCTTGCTGAGGATTTTGACGGAGACGGAAGAAGAATCGATGCGGTTAAAGCAGACTGCGAATATATTATGGACATGATGCAGGGCTGCCGTTTTTCCGTAATTGCTTTCGGTAACTATGCTTACCGTCTGGCACCATATACCAGCGATACGAATGTAGTTATGTCTGCGATCAACTCTCTTGAAGGACAGACACAGTACTATGCTCAGGGAACTTCCCTGAATCTTCCGTATCCGATTATGCAGGAGGTGCTGGAGAAGGATGCTGAGCAGGATGAAGACCGTGTACAGGTCGTATACTTCTTCAGCGATGGTGAGATCACCAGCAAAAATGAGAAACTCGCTTCCTATAAGGGCGCCAGAGAGTATGTCGTCAGCGGAGCTGTTCTCGGATATGGAACTGAAGAAGGCGGAAAAATGAAAGTCCGTTCTTATGAAGGTGACGATTATGGTTCAGCTTCCTACATGAAGACAAGAGGCGACAACGGCCGGAAAGTGGACGCGCTGTCCTATATTGACGAGGATAATTTGAAAAAGATTGCTTCTGATCTGGGCGTTGAATACTATCACGTTGAAAAACCTACTACTCTTCGGGATGTTCTGGGAGACGTCTCAGATTTCCTGGATGAATATGCATCGGAAGGAAAATCTACGATTGAAGGATATGCAGATACGTATTACTGGTTTGCTATTCCCTTAACCGTACTGCTGGTCTATGACCTGATTTACTACAAAAGGAGAGTCAGAGAATGATCAAACGAATTATTATCATCGCTTATGTACTCGTAGGACTGGTGCTCTTTAAGTTTGCCTTTACATACGGCTATAACGAGTGGGTAATTTCCAAGTATGAAGAAGAGAACTACGATGAGAATTTCAGTCTTCTTGAGGTAGCCAACTTCAATGAACCCTACATCGTTTACTACAACAACGGCAACGTGATGTATAAGCGTCAGGATTATGAAGAGGCCATCAAGTATTATGAGACGGCTCTTGAGAAGGATCCGCCGGAAGGAAAAGAATGCCCTGTACGTATCAACCTGGCACTGGCAAAGCTCGCTCTGCTCGGAGATGATGCTATGGCACCGGAAAATCTGGAAGAGACGATCAAAGTCCTTAAAGAATGCCTTTATATCCTTTCCGAAGAGGAATGTGCGACAGATGACGGTAATGGACATAATAATCGTGCCCAGCGTCTATATGACGAGATCAAGGAAATGCTTGAGCAGGCTGAACAGCAGCAGGAATCCTCTAATCAGGATCAGTCCCAGAACAGTGATCAGAACAATCAGAGTGATCAATCGAACAGTGATCAGTCAAACAGCGATCAGTCCCAGAACAGCGATCAGAGCAATCAGAGTGATCAATCGAACAGTGATCAGTCAAACAGTGATCAGAGCGATACCTCCAATGGTGATCCGAGCGATGGATCCTCGTCTGATCCGAGTGACGGTTCCGGTAATGGCAGCAGCGAAACCACAATGAGTGATGAGGAAAAGAGACAGTCGGAATCACTCGAAAAGCGCCAGAGCCAGATTGAAGACGAGATGGAAAGACGCATGTCCGACTCGAACGATAAGCGTCAGTCTGACCGTAAGAAGAGCCTCGAAGATATGGATGATTGGAACTGGGATTATGATGAAGTTCCTGTATGGTGATTTCGGACAAGTGCTTTTCTGAAAAAACAGAAAACAATCGTCGAATTATCGGTTGCCATTTTCGAAGTGTTGGATTATTATCTTAACAGCGTATCCTTTAAGTCCGTTCCATGAGAGATCGGGAAGGTCGTATGTTGAAAATGTATTATCGCGTCCTTTAGGGATGCTTATATATGGAAGACCGGCTTTTGAAGGATACCTGAAGGTATTTTCAGAGTCGGTTTTTTGTACTCTGGCATCATGGAAGGAGTGGTATTTTTGAAAGAGTATCTTGAGAAAACAGTCCTTATGGATGATCAGGCTGTGCATCGTGCATTGATCCGTATCGCGCATGAGATCATCGAAAAGAACAAAGGCCTCGATAATGTTGCTCTCGTAGGCATCCAGAGAAGAGGCGTACCAATGGCTGACAGAATCGCCAAGGTTATGGAAGATGTAGAAGGAATTAAGCCGGATGTCGGCGTTCTGGACATTACATTCTACCGCGATGATCTGTCCACATTAGCTGCCCATCCCGTAGTAAACGGTACGGCGATCCACTTTAATATCAATGATAAGAAAATCGTCCTGATCGACGATGTCCTGTTCACCGGAAGAACGGTAAGGGCCGCGATCGAGGCGATTTTTGATATGGGAAGACCTGCCTGCATCCAGCTGGCAACTCTTGTCGACAGAGGCCACAGACAGCTTCCGATCCGTTCTGACTATGTCGGAAAGAATGTACCGACATCTCTCTCCGAGATGATTTCAGTACAGTTAAGCGAGATCGACGGACAGGACAAAGTCGTTCTCTGTGAAGAGGTGAAATAATGGGACTAAGAAACAAAGACCTGCTTGGATTAAAGCAATTGACTGCAGAAGAGATCATGGAGATCCTCGATACCGCAAAAATGATGAAAATGGTGCTGACCTCCGGAAATAAGAAGACATCTCATCTTCAGGGAAAATCGGTCGTCACTCTCTTTTATGAGAACAGTACGAGAACCAGACTGTCTTTCGAACTGGCTTCGAAATACATGGGTTCGGCAAGTGCGAATATTACGACATCCGGAAGCTCGGTAAACAAGGGTGAATCTCTTCTGGATACTGCGAGAACGATCGATATGATGGCGACGGATATCATCATCATGCGCCACAGTCAGTCCGGAGCTCCTCACTATCTGGCACCACGCGTAAAGGCATCAATCGTAAATGCCGGTGACGGAATGAATGAGCATCCGACACAGGCTCTTCTGGATATGTTTACACTCTACGAGAAATACGGTCATATTGATGGTCTGAAAGTCGCGATCTGCGGTGACCTTTACCATAGCCGTGTAGTACGAAGCAATGTGATCGGTCTCACCAAACTCGGTGCAACAGTTAGTGTTGCAGGACCGCGTACGATGGTTCCGGTCGGACTCGATAAGATGGGCTGCACAGTCTGCAAGTCCGTATCCGAAGCCGTCAAGGACGCCGATGCGGTTATGGGCCTCCGCGTACAGCTGGAGCGCCAGCAGAAGTCTCTGTTCCCCTCGGTAGCGGAATACTCAAAATTCTACTCCATCTCCGAGGATGTTCTGAAGCTTGCCAAGCCGGGTGCTTATCTGCTTCACCCGGGTCCGTGTAATCACGGTGTTGAGCTTCCGACTTGTGTATATGACTGCGATCAGTCCGTGATCAATGAACAGGTCACCAATGGTGTAGCAGTCCGAATGGCAGTCTTATACTTACTGATGGCAAGGAGAAACCAGAATGAAACGAATTGAGATTAAGAATGCGAAGCACTTTGCTTCAGGAGAAAAAGTAACCGTATATATTGAGAATGGTGTCTTTACTGATTCTCTTTCAGGTGAAGCGGATGAGGTGATCGACGCTGAAGGCCTTACAGTCTTCCCGGGTCTTATTGATATGCACTGTCACCTCCGTGAGCCTGGCTTCGAGTACAGAGAAGACATTAAGACAGGTACTAAGAGTGCGGCGAAGGGCGGTTTTACCAGTGTATGCTGCATGCCGAATACAAAACCGGTATGTGATAACGCTGCAGTAGTTGAAGGTATCTTAAGAAAAGCCGAGCAGGTCGGTTCCTGTAATGTATTCCCGATCGGCGCCGCAAGTAAAGGTCTTGAGGGAAAAGAGATCTCTGAGATGGGTCTCATGAAGGAAGCCGGTATCGTGGCTGTTTCTGATGACGGTAAGCCGATTGCTACAGCCAACCTTCTTAAGAAGGTCCTGGAATATGCTTCGGACTTTGATATCCCGGTACTGAATCACTGCGAAGTAATGTCGATCTCCGAGGGGGCTATGAACGAGGGTGCGATCTCCACATCACTCGGTCTTCGCGGAATCCCTGCGATCGCAGAGGAGATCATGATCTCCAGAGATATTCTGACAGCAGAATACCTGGATATGCCGATCCACATCTGCCATGTCAGCACAAGAAAGGGCATCGATATTATCCGCCAGGCGAAGAAACGCGGCGTAAAGGTCACCTGTGAGACCTGCCCGCATTACTTCTCACTGACTGAAGAATGCTGCCAGACCTACGATACAAACTTCAAAATGAATCCGCCGCTTCGTACCGAGGATGACCGAATTGCTGTCATCGAGGGCCTGAAGGACGGAACGATCGACTGTATCGTTACTGATCACGCACCGCATCATATCGATGAGAAGGACATAGAGTTCTCACTGGCCAATAATGGTATCATCGGCTTTGAAACAGCCTTCGCAGTCGGATATACTTATCTGGTAAAGACCGGAAAGCTTTCACTTACTGAGATGGTTAAGACCATGACCACGAATCCTTCGAATATCCTTAAACTCGGAAGAGGTACAATGGATAAGGGTATGCCGGCGGATGTCATGCTCGCGGATCTTAATGAAAACTTCGTATACACGAAGGAAGAGATCCTCAGCAAAGCGGCAAACTCGCCTTATATCGGAAGCGAACTGACCGGCCGCGTTAAACTTACGATCGTAGGAGGAAGTATCACATATGACGAACTTCGCTGACAGACTGACCAAAAGAATTGAAGAGTGCAATAACCCGACGGTTATGGGTCTTGACCCGAAACTTGATTATCTCCCGTCTGAAATGATTGAGGAATGGCTCAAGGAAGCCAAAGAGCACGAAGAGAAGAGCGGTCAGCCTGCAAATATGCAGATGGCAACAGGTATGGCGATCTTCGACTATAACCGTCTTCTGATCGACGCAGTATATGATATCATCCCTGCAATTAAGCCTCAGTTTGCCTACTATGAGATGTACGGTATTCACGGAATCATGGCTCTTCGAAAGACAATCCATTATGCTCATGACAAGGGTATGCTGGTAATCGCAGACGCCAAGAGAAATGATATCGGTACAACTGCAACGGCATATGCAAATGCAATCATCGGTGAGACAAAGATCATCAATGATACGACCGCCTGTATGTTTGACTGCGACTGTATCACAGTCAACGGATATCTCGGCATCGACGGCATCAAGCCTTTCATGGATGTAGCAAAAGAGAAGGGTAAGGGACTTTATGTACTCGTAAGAACTTCGAATCCTTCTGCAGGAGATCTTCAGGATCTTAAGCTCGAGGACGGCCGTCAGGTATTTGAAGCCATGGCTGAAAATGTAGAAAAATGGGGTCAGGATCTGATCGGTGAATCCGGTTTCTCCTCTGTCGGTGCCGTAGTCGGCGCTACATGGCCGGAGCAGGCTGTAAAGGCACGTGAGATCATGCCTCACGCACTGATCCTTGTACCCGGGTATGGCGCACAGGGCGGTTCCGGTAAAGATGCAGTGGCATCTTTCGTCAATGGTAAGGGTGGTATCGTAAATGCTTCCAGAAGCCTGATGTGTGCTTGGAAGAAGCGTGACGATATTGAGCCTATGGAACTCACACAGATGCACGGACCTTCCGGCGCACCGCTTCTCGGCTTCCAGAGAGCCACAAGGGAAGAAGCGCTGCGTATGCGTGAAGATCTGAATAATGCAATCAAAGAATCGATGAAAGCTTGATTTCAAGAGGATGATGAAAATGAAAGAAGAATATAGCATTCGTCTGGTAAAGAAAGAGCTTCTTGGAGAGACCTGCGCTGTTCTGACATTTTACTGTCCGGAAATCGCGGAGACTGCACGTCCGGGACAGTTTGTGAATCTGTCCTGCGCATACTTTCTGAAGCGTCCTTTCGGAATCATGTCCGTAAACAAAGCAGAGAAGACTTTCAGTGTCGGTGTTCGCAAAGTCGGAAAAGGAACAGAAAAGATCATCTCCACAAATGAGGGAGAAGCATTTACTGTTCTTGGACCTTTGGGCAATGGTTTCCCCTTTGACGGAGTTAATAAGTTACTTCTTATCGGTGGAGGAACAGGTATCTTCCCGATTTTCTTCGCAACTGAATATGCCCGTGAAAACGGAATTCCCTGTGAAGTAGTTAACGGATACCGCTGCAAGAACGATGCATTCCTTTATGACCGATTTGAATGTGCCTGTAGCGCTTTTCACGCAACAACAGATGCAGGTGATCTTGGTGTAAAGGGAACCGTCATGGCTTATCTGGAGCAAATGAAGGATGAGGATCTGAACGGAACGACAGTTATGGTCGTCGGCCCCGGCATCATGATGAGAAAAGTATCTGAATGGGCACAGTCCAAGGGTCTTACATGCTATGTGTCGCTCGAACAGCGCATGGCATGTGGTATCGGTGCCTGCCTTGTCTGTGTATGTAAGATCAAAGCAGAACAGGAAGGCAAAGAATTTGTACATAAAAGATGCTGCAAAGACGGTCCGGTCTTTAAGGCAGAGGAGGTGATCTGGTGAGTATTGCCGTAAAAGTAGGTCAGGTAGACCTGAAAAACCCGATCATTCTTGCTTCCGGAACATGTGGTTTCGGACGTGAACTCTCCGAATATATGGATCTGAGCAAGCTCGGAGCTCTTTCATCTAAGGGACTGACACTTCTTCCCAGAGATGGAAATCAGGGCGTTCGTGTTGCGGAAACTCCTTCCGGCATGCTGAACTGTGTCGGCCTTCAGAATCCCGGCGTGGATGCATTCCTTGCTGCTGAACTGGATTACATGGTCGAAAGCGGAGCCGGCGTAGTTGTAAATGTTGCCGGTCATTCGAACGAAGATTATATCGCTATGGTCGAAAAGCTCGATCCTTTTAAAGATAAGATCGATGCGCTCGAACTGAATTTCTCCTGCCCGAATGTTAAGGAAGGATGCATGGTCATCGGATCATCACCGAAAGCGATCGAGGCACTTGTTAAAGATCTGCGCAAGAGAACAGATCTTCCGATGTGGATCAAGCTGACTCCAAATGTCACATCTATCGCGGAGACAGCTAAGGGTGCGGAAGCAGGCGGTGCAGATGCGATCGTTGCAATCAATACTATGCTGGGTATGGCGATCGACATCCGAACAAGAAGACCTTTGCTTCATAACAATACCGGCGGACTGTCCGGCCCCTGTGTGAAGCCTGTCGCTCTCCGCATGGTGCATGACATCTATGATGCAGTGAAGATCCCTGTCGTTGGATGTGGCGGCGTATCTACTTATGAAGATGTCCTGGAGTTCATGATTGCAGGTGCTTCGGCAGTTGAGCTCGGAACGATTACTCTCGTTCATCCGACAAGACCTGTTGAGATCGTAGAGGATCTTGAAAAATACTGTGAACAGAACAATATTGATGAACTGTCTACATTGACGGGAACTCTTGAATTGTGGAGGTAAAACATGAAGAGTATTGCAGATTATCTTTTTGAAACAAATGCCGTAAGAGTAAGTGATCCGGAAAAACCGTTCTGGTATGCATCCGGAACACTTGGCCCTTTCTATGTAAATACCCACTTCCTGATTGAATCAGAAGATAAGGCAAACCAGCTGCTCGCACTGATCGAAGAAGCCGCTGCAGGAGACAGAACCAAGTTTCTCAGCACGATCCTTTCTTTTGTGAAGAACCAGTATGAAACTTCGGAATCCTATAAGAAGGTCATTGACCTGATCGTTTCCAAAGCAAAAGAACTGGATTTTGACATCATCTCCGGTGGTGAAAGAAGAGACTTTTTCTTCTCCCTGATGCCTGCATATCTGCTCGGCAAGCCGCATCTTTCCATCTTCAAGGATGGTGAGACCTATTATTCCGAAAATGTGGAAGAAACAGCCACCAAGGTGGGTGAAGGTGATCTGTCCGGAAAGGTATCCCTTCACATTGCCGATCTGATAACTGAAGCATCTTCTTATACAAACGCCTGGATACCGTCGATCCGCGTAGCCGGTGCGACGATCAATGATACGATCGCTGTAATCGACCGTCTTCAGGGCGGTGAAGCCAACCTTGCTAAAGAAGGTGTAAACATGTATACCTTTGCCAAGATCGAGCTGTCGCTCTTTGACGAAGGCGTAGAGAAAGGTATCCTGACACAGGCTCAGCGTGATATGGTAGCCCACTTCATGGAGAATCCGATCGATTACATGAAAGCTTTCCTTTCCGCTCATCCAGATTTCATCGATGAGCAGATCGCTCTTGGAGGCAAGCCGAAGCAGCGTGCCGAGATGGCAATTGCCAGAGGTTATGTACCTGGAAGAAGCTGATCGTGGCAGCATCCGGAAGTAAAACGACCCGAGAATACATCACATCCGGTCATCGCATCCCGGTGACGATCTCCTATGGAAAACGCAGGAGATTGAAGATCACACTGGATGACGATGGGCGGGTGTGTGCTTTTGCGCCGAAATATATGACGCTGAAGGATATCGACCGTTTTGTCGAAGCCAATACTGACTGGATCGAAAAGCACCGCGCCAAGCTTGATGAGAAGATCTCTCTTCCGCAGATCGAGCCATCTGAGCAAAGAAGGATCGCCAGGATCATTAAGGCAAGGGCAAGTGCTTTTCTAGCCGTATATGACGGAAAGAAACCTGCCCGCATATCAGTCAGGAACATGACATCCCGATGGGGCTCCTGTTCTTCAAACGGGAACATATCTCTGAATATCCATCTTCTGGATGTTGAGCCGGAATTATTTGAATATGTGCTTATCCATGAGCTCTCGCACCTTTATCATATGAATCATTCTGCGGCGTTCTGGACCCAGGTAGGGAAGTACTGTCCGGATTATAAGAACTGCAGGGCCGCACTCCGAAAATACAAGATCCCGAAAAAGACGTATAAAACCTGACGTTCTTTAGGAATTCTTCTCTATCGGTTGAATAAAAAAGGACAATTCGATATACTGAAATTGTCGAATTTCATTGATTTGACGGCATCTTATGAAACGAGAGGACCGTTTGCATGAAGAACATTCCACTTTATGAAGTACGTCATATTGAAGATCTCCGTGACATGCTCAAACAGAGCGTCGATCTGTACGGGGATCTTCCGCTTTTCTATTATAAGAAAGTCAAAGGCGGAGACTACGAGTATTATACTTTTAACGAGTATAACAAAGCGGTACAGGCGATGGGAACAGGATTGTCCCATCTCTGCGGACTTGGTTCCAGAATCGCGATCCTTGCGGAAACCAGATATGAATGGTATGTTTCTTATCTTGCTACTACGAATGGAACAGGTATTGTGGTTCCGCTTGATAAAGAACTGCCCGGTGACGAAGTTGCCAGCTGTCTGAATCGCGCGGAAGTCAACTGTGTCATCTATTCTTCGTCTAAGCAGAATGTTTTAAACGAGATCAAGGACCAGATCCCCGGCGTAAAATACTTTATCTGCATGGATAAGACCGATAAAGAAGGGGTCGAGTATTTCTATGATGTCTTGGATAAAGGCCAGAAGCTTCTTGATCAAGGTGATCGTCTTTTCCTGGATGCTCCGCTCGACAGAGAAACCATGACAGTGCTTCTTTTTACCAGCGGCACCACAGCGCAGAGTAAAGCAGTTATGCTCAGTCAGAAGAATATCTGCAAGAATCTCGAAGGCATGTGCTCCATGTGCTATATCGATCAGAATGATATGTTCCTTTCGGTTCTGCCATTACATCATACATATGAGTGCACCTGTGGCTTCCTCTGTCAGGTCTACCGCGGTTCGCATATCGCGATCTGTGAAGGTCTCCGTTATATCGTTCCGAATATGCAGCAGTCCAAAGTGTCTATTATTCTTGTTGTTCCGCTGATGCTGGAAAAGTTCCATAAGAGTATCATGTCTAAGGCAAAAGCTACGAAGAAGATGGCAAGGAAGTTCGAATTCGGACGCAAACTCTGCAAATTCCTGCTGTTCTTCGGTATAGATAAGAGAAAGAAGATCTTTAAGCAGGTTCACGAGACCTTTGGCGGTAATCTCCGCCTGATCATCTGCGGCGGTGCCGCAATTGATCCTCAGATCCTTCAGGATATGCAGGATATGGGTTTCCCGTGTATTCAGGGATATGGTCTTACGGAATGTGCCCCAATCCTTGCGCTGAACCGTGACTGTGACTTTAATAACCGTGCTGCCGGTCTTCCGCTTCCGGACGTGGATGTTCAGGTCATTGATAAGGATGAGAACGGAATCGGTGAGTTTATTGCTAAAGGCGATAACGTTATGATGGGTTACTACAAGAACGAAGAAGCTACCAAAGAAGCTCTTGATGAGAATGGCTATTATCACACCGGTGATCTCGGATACATCGATAAAGACGGTTTCTGCATCATCACAGGCCGAAAGAAGAACGTAATTATCGCCAAGAATGGAAAGAACGTTTTCCCGGAAGAGATCGAGACGATGCTCTGTATGTCTGATTATATTGAGGAGTGTGTCGTTTCCGGAGATGAAGAGAATGACGATGTCATTATTACGGCAACGATCTTCCCGTGCATGGAAGAAGTTAAGAAGTATCTCGGTGAGAAGCCGGATGATGATGCAGTTCAGAATCTGATCGAAATCGAAGTGGCTAAGGTCAATAAGAATCTTGTGAACTATAAGCACATTAAACGTGTAGTTCTCAGAGATACCGAGTTTGAGAAGACTACAAGTAAGAAGATCAGAAGACAGTATAAGAAATAACGACAGATAAACAGGAGACAGTTTTCTAAAAATGTTAAGTCAGACAAGTATCGAAAGGATCCTCTCGGCGGCGCTTTCCAAGGGAGGAGACTTTTCCGAGGTTTATATTGAGAGAAGTAAGATATCTTCCGTCTCACTTCTTAACGGTGTTGTCGAAAATGCAGGTTCCAGTCTTGATATGGGCATCGGAATCCGTATTCTTGAGGGTGATAAGTGCGTATACGTTTATTCCAATGATATTTATCACGAAGATAAGCTGATCCGTATGGCTCAAAATGCTTCCGCATCACTCTCGGATGCACCAAATAACAAAGTAATCTATCTTACCCCGCAGATCGAGTATTTTTCCCAGAAGTACGAGATTGCACCAACATCAGTTTCCAAATCCGACAAGGTCTATAAACTCCGTAAGGCAGGGGAGAGGGCAACAGCATTCTCCACTCTTATTACTCAGACGGCCGCATCTTCGTCAGATCTGGAAAGAGAAGTCTGGATCGCGAATTCCGAAGGATTATATGTTAAGGATAACCGTTGCCGCACAAGAGTATCCATTCAGGCCATCGCAAGTTCTGAGGAGGATAAGCAGCAGGGTCATTTTGCTCCGGGAAGTGGTGAAGGATACGAATTCTTTGAAAAAGTAGATTTGGATGAACTTGCTGAAAAAGCAGCGAAGATCGCTGTTACAATGATTGATGCTAAGCCGTGTCCCTCCGGTAAGATGCCGGTAGTTATCGGCAATGGTTTCGGCGGAGTTATTTTCCATGAAGCATGCGGTCATGCTCTGGAAGCTACAGCTGTTGGCATTAAATCCTCTTACTTTACCGGTAAAAAAGGCCAGAAGATAGCTAATTCTATTGTGTCCGCATATGATGATGCAAAGATCGCCAAAGAATGGGGCAGTTACGAAGTCGATGATGAAGGCACGCCTTCCCAGACAAATCTGCTGATCAAAGACGGTATTCTGAACAGTTATCTGATCGACAAGATCGGAAGCCGAAGAATGAATGAACCTTCTACCGGATGTTCGCGGCGCCAGAACTATTCTTATGCGCCGACTTCCCGCATGTCGAATACTTTCATTGCAAATGGTGAATCTAAGCCGGAAGATATCATTGCAGATACAGAGTATGGTATTTACGCAGCCAGCATGGGCGGTGGATCTGTAGATACGTCCACCGGAGAATTCAACTTTGCTGTCAATGAAGCTTATATGATCCGCAACGGAAAGATCTGCGAGGCCGTCAAAGGTGCAACACTGATCGGCATGGGTAATGAAGTTCTTATGAATATAGACAGAGTCGGAAATGATCTGAAGCTTGCACAGGGCGTGTGTGGTTCCGTCAGCGGCAACATTCCGGTAGATGTCGGTCAGCCTACGATAAGAGTATCCGAGATCACCGTCGGCGGTCAGGCATGATATTTTCTTTAGTATAAGCAGTCAGGAGATAACATGGATAAGAAGATACGTGAATATATAGATGAACTCTTAGCTCAGGCTTTAAAAGAAGGCTTTACAGAAGCAGAAGTATTCTACGGATCAGATAACTCGATTTCCGTATCTGCAAGAGAAGGAAAGATCGTTCAGTTCGAAAACTCCGATACATGCGGAATCTCTTTCAGAGGCCTTTATAACGGACAGATGGGAAATGCAGAAACTGAAGATATCCAGCCGGATATGATCCCGTTTCTGATCAACCAGGCGAAGGACAACTGCGGCGTACTCGAAGTAAAGGAAAAGATCACATGCTTTGAGGGTGAAAAAGAATACCCGGAGTTCAACGGCTTTTCCGATGATCTTGCCCAAATCGATTATCAGATGCTTGCCGATGCCGCGCTTACTATGGAAAAAGAACTGCTTGCATATGATTCCAGAATAGAAGCAGTAGATGAATCAAATGCCGGATATTCCAGCAACATCATGTATATGCAGAATACGAAGGGTATGGTCTGCGAATCCGTTACCAATGATTTCGGTGTCTACCTCGGATGCCGTGCAAAAGACGGAAAAGATGTACAAACCTACGGAAAATCCTGGTCGTTTGGAAAAAAATCGGAATTTGATGCCGGAGAATGTGCTATGATCGTTGGTAAAAATGTAATTGCCAAACTCGGCGCAAAGCCGGTCAAATCTTTAAAGACACCCATCGTCCTTGACAGATTTGCCTCAAACAGCCTGCTCGCAGTATTTTCGAGTGCTTTTTCCGCAGAAGCGATTCAGAAAGGTCTGTCCCGTCTGGTCGGAAAAATCGGAGAGAAGATCGCCAATGAGAATATTACGCTGGTCGACGAAGGCATGATCGACGGAAGCCGTCTTTCCTGTCCTTTTGACGGAGAAGGCGTCGCAACGAAGCGTACTGTGCTTATTGACAAGGGAGTCTTCAATTCAGCTCTGCATAACAGAAAAACGGCACTGGTCGATGGTATTGAGAGTACAGGAAATGCTTCCCGTGGATCAAGAGGACCGATTGGCATATCGCCGAACAACCTTCACTTCGAAAACGGGAAGTTTACTCAGAAGGATCTTTTCGAGAAGATGGGAAATGGCATATATATTACGGCAATCTATGGCCTCCATGCCGGAATCAACCCTATTTCCGGAGATTTCTCTCTAATGTCCGAAGGCTTTGTCATTCGCGACGGAAAAGTGGCTGAACCGGTAAATCAGATTACGATTGCGGACAACTTCTTTGATGTGCTTATGAAAGTTGAATCGCTTGGAAATGACGTTGAATACACATCGCCGGAAGCATCGCATATCCAGTCTCCCAGCCTGCTGATCCCGGATGTATCAGTTGCAGGTGAGTGATCAGAGTATCGTCGGATTTCTGTGATTCTTCAGGAATTTTCTCCGTCTGATCATTTTGATCAGGAAAAAGACGGCAAATCCGAGAGCGATGAAAAGACACACACCCACAATTACAGGAATGATCTTTTCCTTCGTTTCTTTCTTAACGGGTGCTTCCGTTTTTTCGGTTTCTTCCGCCTTTTGAGCCGGATCGGAAATCACAACTTTGAGATATCCGATACAATATGACTTTTCATTCGAGAAACGGCGCATTACCGGCAGCTTGAATACCTGTTCTTCGGAAGAAGGCGCAATCACCATTTCGGAAAGATCGATCTCGTTACTGTATCCGCTGTTTGCCAGCGCAGTCGGAATAGAATAGCAATCAAGCAGCTTAAGTTCATAAGATTGAATGGATAGATTCGATCCGTTGAGTGCCTGTTCAATCTGGGAAATCGAGTTCTGAGCCGTCACTTTTACTTCGGCATTATCGACCATTGTAGTCGTATAATTTGCATAGCAGTATTCAAAAAGATCAATCAGGGACTGATACCTTTTTTCAGCATCGGAAGCGCCCATCAGAATACCGATCAGCTGCCTTCCGTCTTTGTTTGCTCCTGCGATGATCGTGTAAGAAGCTTCGGCCGAATATCCCGTTTTACCGCCAATATACCCCTCGTATGCCGTAACCGGATTGGAGACGAAACGGTTAGCATTATTCAACACACGTCTGTCATTATACGTATTCGTCGGCTCGATAGTGAAAGAAGAGGTGGTCGAAATCGTAATGAAATCAGGGTGCTTCAGGGCTTCTTTCATGATCAGGGCCATATCCTGACAAGTTGTCCGATGATCGCTGTCTGCTAATCCGTACGGATTAGTGAAATGAGTAGAAGTGCAGCCAAGGCTTTTGGCCCGCTGATTCATCTTTTCTACAAAGGCTTTTTCACTTCCGCTGAGGGTTATTGCCAAAGCCATGCAGGCATCGTTAGCCGACTTCAGAAGACAGGCATAGAGACACTGTTCCACTGTGACAACTTCCCCCTCGGTAAAACCGATACGAACATATTCATCCGGAATCGATTCATACATTTCTTTTGTAATCGTAATCGTATCGGACAATTCAAGTTCTTCAAGGGCGAGAAGAATCGTCATGATCTGTGTAATCGCAGCAGGAGCGCGCAAAAGATCATATTGATAACCGATCAGTTTGGTATCTGAAGATGCATCATAAATCAGATAGGAATCCGATCCGACGATAGGCAGATTAGCAGGAGATGGGTCAAGAAGACCTTCAGCCGGATTGGAAAACTCTATATCCTCTCCGGAGCTCTCATCCGTATTGTCTTTGGCAAAAACCGAAGCAGAGAATATGGAGAAGATGATGGAAATTGAGAGAAAGACTGATATTATCCTTCTGAATCGTCCTGCTCTCAGCATAAGTCTCTCTCCCTAAATAAAAAACTTCCCGATATCGTTCACAAAATCACGTTGTTCATGTATTATTAAAGAGTCAAAAACAACGAAATAAATCGAAATAGAAATCGAGGTCATTTACGTGTCAACTGTTATTGTATCGCAAGATGAGTTATCGCGCTATAACTCTCTTATTCCGTCGCTGAAAAAGCGAATTTCCGAAGCGGGGATCGACCGCGGACAGCCGCTTACTTATCGTGTAAAGACATATGGCTGTCAGCTCAATGAATCCGATAGTGAGAAGATCGAGGGTATCCTTCAGAATATCGGTCTTATCGAAGCATCAGAAGAACAGTCTCCGGATTTTCTTATCTTCAATACATGTACGATCCGTGAGAACGCAGATATCCGTTTGTTTGGCAACCTGGGTGCTTATAAGGCACAGAAGAAGCAGAATCGTGATATGTTTATCGCTGTCTGCGGCTGCATGATGAAGCAGCAGGAGAATATAGACCGCATAAAAAAGAGTTTCCCATACGTAGATGCTTGTTTCGGTCCTGCCGATATACATATGCTTCCTGCGATCCTGGATAAGAAACTCAATCAGAGAAAACGCGTTTTCGCCGTATCCGACGAGGATTATCTCGTTGATGACGTCGATGTTCCCGTACTCCACAAGAGAAAGTTTAGAGCCCTGGTCCCGATCATGTACGGCTGCAACAATTTCTGTACATACTGCGTTGTTCCGTATACCAGAGGACGCGAGCGTTCCAGATCGTCTGAACAAATCCTTACCCAACTCAGGGAACTGGCTGCTTCCGGCTATAAGGAAGTCATGCTTCTCGGCCAGAATGTAAATTCCTATGGAAATGACAGGGAAGATGAGATATCTTTTGCCAAGCTTCTGGAAGAGACTGCAAAGATTCCGGGCTTTTCACGTATCCGTTTTATGACATCCCATCCGAAAGATATTTCGGAAGAGGTTATCTATACCATGAAGAAATACCCGAATATCGAGCGGCATCTCCATCTTCCGATGCAGTCGGGTTCGAGCAGTATTCTTAAGCGTATGAACCGTCATTACGATCAGGAGCAGTATCTGAAAACAGCGCTTCTTTTCAGAAAAGAACTCCCCGATGCGACGCTGACGACAGATATTATTGTCGGATTCCCCGGTGAGACGGAAGAAGATTTTCAGGAGACACTGGATGTTGTTGCAAAATGCAAGTTTGATAGTGCTTTTACCTTCCAGTACAGCCGACGCCCGGGAACAAAAGCCGCGGATTACCCGGACCAGATCCCGCAGGATGTTGTAACTGAGCGCTTCGGCAGACTTCTTGAACTGCAGAATGCTCTCACATTCGAGTCCAATGAGTCAGTTGTCGGAAGAACTGAAGAGATCCTGATTGAAGGAAAAAGCGCAACGGCTCCGGATGTGCTTACAGGAAGAACGAACTCGAACCGCCTGGTAAATTTCCGTATTCCTTCTGGAATCAAGTTTAACGGGAAAGAAATCGATAGCAGCGCTTCTGATTTTGACGCGGATAAGTTCGAAGGAATGCTGGCAATGGTCAGGATCACACGTGCCAAGCCGTATTCAGTAGAAGGAGAATTG
Source organism: Clostridiales bacterium (assembly GCA_024695545.1). The sequence goes on along the minus strand of JAILHZ010000002.1, from coordinate 9,658 downwards.
GAGAGTTTTGTCGATGAATAATAATGATGATCTTCTTACATATGCATCCATTGACGTATCGACGCTCTCTCCGATGATGCGTCAGTATTTCGAGATGAAAAAACTCGCGGGTGACGCGATCCTGATGTTCCGTCTTGGTGACTTCTATGAGATGTTTTTTGATGATGCGATCCTTGTATCGCGAATCCTTGAACTTACCCTGACTTCCCGAGACTGTGGTCTTGAGAAGCGTGCACCGATGTGCGGTGTACCGCATCACTCTGCATCCTCTTATATGCAGCGCCTGATCACACAGGGATATAAGGTGGCCATATGCGAACAGATGGAGGATCCTGCGCTTGCCAAGGGCCTCGTAAAGCGCTCGATCACCCGTGTACTCACCCCGGGTACAGTAATTGATACAAATGGCCTGGATGAGAAGAAAAACAACTATCTGGTATGTGTTTTCAAAGTCGGCATGCAGTATGGTCTGGCCGCTGCGGATATCACGACCGGAACAATGGAAGCAACCCAGCTGATCACGGGAAATACGGCACAGCATCTTGTTAACCTTCTTTCGAAATACAGAGCTTCCGAGCTGATTTTCAACGAGGATTTCAGCAAAGACGAACTTTTCAATTATGTATGTGATAATCTTGTCGGCTCTGTCACACTTCGACCGAACGCAGATTTTTCCTCCGGCGTATCCGAGAGAGTTCTTCCGGACGAGTATAAGAAAGATAAAAACGGAAAGAAGAAGGGGAAGAGTTCTTTTGCCGAAGAAACAAAGAATATCCTTCTGACATCCGCTATCGACGCGATTCTTGCTTATCTCGATGAGACGCAGCAGGCTCAGGTCACGCATTTCTCGACAGCGCGCATCTATGAAGTAACAGACACCATGGAACTCGATGCGGCAACAAGAACCAACCTTGAGATCACATCTACGATCCGATCCAAGTCAAAGAAGGGAAGTCTCCTCTGGGCAATCGATATGACACAGACTTCCATGGGCGGAAGACGTCTGCGCGAGTATATTGAGGAACCGCTGATCGATGTTGCTTCGATTACGGAAAGACTCGATGCTGTTGAACAGGCGAAAGAAGACTTCATTCACCGTCAGGAGCTTCGTGAAGCTCTTCTCGGTGTACATGATATGGAAAGACTTGCTTCGCGTATCGCGCTTTCTTCCGTAAATGCAAGAGATCTTCTAAATCTGAGGAACACGCTTTCCAAGCTTCCGTACATCCGAGAGTGTGCTTCGCATTTCCAGGCGGGCGTTCTTAAGAATACTGTCTCTGATCTTGAGGATCTTTCGGATATCTATGAACTCCTTGAAGCCGCACTATGTGAAGATCCGCCGATTTCCGTAAAAGAAGGCGGCATGATCAAGGACGGATATCACGAGGAAGCAGACAGGCTCCGCCGCGCGAGCAGAGACGGTAAGTCGATCATCCTTGAGATGGAAGCCAAGGAAAAAGAACTTACCGGCATCAAGAACCTTAAAATCAGTTATAACAAGGTCTTCGGCTATTATATCGAGGTATCAAAAGGTAATGTTCCGCTTGTCCCGGAAAGATATATCCGTAAGCAGACGCTTACGACGGGCGAGCGCTATATCACTGAAGAATTAAAGAGCATTGAAGATACGATCGTAGGTTCTACCGCAAAACTTGTTCAGCTCGAATATGAACTCTTCTGTGATCTTCGCGAGAAGATTGCCTCTCAAGTCCATCGTCTTTACCGTGTCGCGTCCGCGCTGTCTGTTCTCGATGTTGTTATGTCACTCGGAGAACTTGCAGAGCGGAATAATTACTGCCGTCCGAAGGTAGACGATACAACGGCACTTGTTATCGAAGACGGACGTCATCCGGTAGTAGAGAAGATGCTGAAAGAAGGCGAATTCGTTCCGAACGGCATTTCGATGGATGAGGAGAAGAACCGTATCATGATCCTGACCGGACCGAATATGGCCGGTAAATCCACATATATGCGCCAGACCGCACTGATCGTTCTGCTTGCGCAGATCGGATCTTTCGTCCCTGCGTCCTTTGCACATATTGGCATCGTTGACCGTATCTTTACAAGAATCGGTGCATCAGACGATATTTCACTCGGCCAATCCACTTTTATGGTTGAAATGAACGAAGTATCCGGAATCCTTCGTAACGGCACATATAAGAGCCTGCTGCTTCTGGATGAAGTAGGACGCGGTACAAGCACATATGACGGCTTAGCGATCGCGTGGGCAATCATAGAATTCATTGCGAACCGTTCGATCATGTTTGCAAGAACGATCTTCGCTACACATTATCACGAACTCAACCAGCTCGAAAAGACTCTTGGCGGAGTATACAACGCGCATGTTGAGGTAGAAGAGAAGAATAAAGAAGTCAAATTCCTGCATAAGATTTCTACAGGCGGAACATCTGACAGTTATGGTATCGAAGTTGCAAGACTTGCGGGTGTCCCGACAGAGGTCGTAGAGAGAGCCAATGTGATCCTCTCTGAACTCGACAAGAAAAAGATGCAGATCAATTATACTGATGGTGAAGGTGAATCATATGAGGGCCCCATCTCCGGGCAGATTCCTCTTTTCGCACCGAACCGGACAGAACCTGCCGATTCCCACTCACTGAGAGCCGAGCTGGTCAATATGGACATATCCCGAATTACGCCACTTGAGGCGATGAATATACTTTATTCACTCATTGAAAAAGCAAAAGGAGACGAATAGTTATGTCAAGAATCCATATTCTCGATGCAGCCACCTCCAATGCAATCGCCGCAGGTGAAGTCATTGAGAGGCCTATGTCTATTGTAAAAGAACTGATGGAGAATTCCATCGATGCGGGTGCTACCCAGATTACCGTAGAGATCCAGGATGGCGGTATCCGTCTGATCCGCGTGCGCGATAACGGATGCGGAATGGACGAAGAAGATGCAAAGACAGCTTTTATCTGTCACGCCACAAGTAAGATCCAATCCCTGGATGAGTTGTTTTCACTGCATTCCATGGGGTTCAGAGGTGAGGCTCTGGCAAGTATTGCCGCGGCTTCCCGTGTAACTCTTTCAACAAAAGAACCTCTGGCAGAGAAGGGAACATGCGTAAAGTATGAGGGCGGTCAGTTTATCTCATGTGAACCGGTCGGTATGCCTTCCGGAACGACAGTGGAAGTAAGAGATCTTTTCTATAATCTTCCGGCCCGCTTCAAATTCCTGAAGAAAGATCAGACGGAAGCCAATTATATCCAGGTCCTTGTAGAACGTTTTATACTTTGCCATACCGATGTTTCCTTCAAGTTCATCAAGAACGGGAAGACGGTTCTTCAGAGTCCGGGTAACTGCGATGCTTCGTCCGCTTTATACAGTGTTTACGGTAAGGATATCGTCAGTGCCTGCCGCCCGATCGAAGCAAACATCGATGGTATCACAGTAAAAGGATTTGCAGGACTTCCGAAGATCTCCAGAGCTTCAAGATCTGAACAGATCTTCTTTGTGAATCAGCGACTGATCCGTAGCAAGACGATCACCTCTGCAGTTGATGCCGCCTATACGAATATGCTCATGAAAGGAAAATATGCTTTCGTTATACTCGACATCTATATTCCTTCGCAGGACCTTGATGTTAACGTTCATCCGCAGAAAGCAGAAGTGCGATTCAGCAACGAATCCATGATCTACCGCGCAGTCTATCACGCTTTGGTAAATACGCTTTCAGCCGAAGTAATGAGCGTTGATTATTCTTTTGGATCTGACACTTCTGCAAAAGCACTTCCGAAGGATGTTCCCGCGACTCCGGCTGTTTCCGCACCAGCCATCAATAAGCCTTCGGTCCCCGCTGTGAAAGCAGAACCGAAAACCATTGATTATTCGAAGAGTATCGGTTTTCAGAACCATTACTTTAATGAACCGAAGCCGTCATACACCCCTACCGAAGTTAAGAAGGAAGAACCGGTCTATACTCCTGAGAAATCGGAAACAAAGATGCCTGAACTTCCTGATGTGACAGAGAGTGCAGCACCCGCTGAGATCCCTGAAGCACCTGAAGCAACGGTTAAGGAACCGGCACAGGAAGTGATTCCGGAAGTGCAGGAGATCGTTATGCAGACTCGTGAAGAGAGTTTACATGAACTGGTTTCATCCCGTGTTATCGGAACACTCTTTGACACCTACATTCTTATGGAGAGCAGGGATCGCACTTTGATCATGGTCGACCAGCATGCTGCACATGAGAAGGTGCTGTATGAAAAACTGGTGAGAATGGAAATGGAGAAAAAGGTTGTATCCCAGCCACTGCTAGCTCCTGCCGTTGTTTCCCTGTCCCGGTCCGATATCAGTTTTATCGAAGAGCATGAACAGGAATTGTGTGATCTCGGCTTTGAAATCTCCTCTCTGGGCGACAATGAACTGGCCATCAGATCTGTTCCTGCACAAATCGATCCGCAGAATGTTTCCAGTGCTTTTATCGATATGGTCGATGAATGGATGAGTGCCAGCAAGACCAGAAAAGACGCGCTTATTCTTTCATTGGCGACATCAGCATGTAAAGCCGCCGTCAAGGGCCACGACAAGCTTCACGACATCGAAATCAAGGGGCTTTTGGAAGACCTTTCCCGATTAAATGATCCGTATCACTGTCCTCATGGACGACCGATCGTGATACGTCTGTCGGAAAAGGAAATCGAAAAAGAGTTCAAGAGAATCGTCTGATTTCGGGAGAACTGTATGGATGCTTCTGTTCTAAAACAACTGGAAAAGACCGGATATAAGGCGATCCCGATCATCTGCGGCCCTACAGCCAGCGGAAAAACATCGCTTTCAATCCGTGTCGCACAAGAGTTTCATGGTGAGATCTGCTGCTGCGACTCTATGCAGATCTATAAGCATCTTACAGTTGGCACGGCCAAGCCGACAGAAGAAGAGAAGAGGGCGGTACCCCATCACCTGATCGACATGGTCGAGCCCAGCACTCCGTTTAATGTAGCGTCTTATCTTGATGCCGCCTACGAAAAGATCGAAGAACTGCTTTCAAAATGTGTTCTTCCGGTATTCTGCGGCGGTACGGGTCAATATGTGCAGGCTCTGCAGAAAGGTTTTGATTTTGAGGGAGCTCCTATCGACAGAAGCAGGGAAGAGGCTCTTCGAAAAGAGTTCGAAGAACATGGAATTGATGGCATCTACAGCCGTCTTATCGCTCTTGATCCCGAATGTAAGGAAAAGATCCATCCGAACAATACCAAGCGTGTGATCCATACTCTCGCACTTCTGGAGACCGTGTCCGGAACTACGAAAGATATAAGAGAAGCTTCCACGAAAAACGGACCGAGATATCCGTTTGTTTTGTTTGCCATTGACTGGCCGAGAGATGAATTATATAAAAGGATCGACCTTCGTGTGGACATCATGATGAAAGAGGGAATCCTGGAAGAAGCAGAGTGGCTTTTGAAACAGGATCTCCCGTCTGATTGCACAGCAATGCAGGCCATCGGTTACAAAGAACTTTTTCCGTATCTTAACGGGCAGGATACTCTTGAAAACTGTGTGGCATTACTGAAGCAGCATTCGAGAAATTATGCCAAAAGACAGCTTACCTGGTTCCGTCATATGGACGATGTTCACTGGATATCTTCTGATAACCTGAATGATTATGATTTTGCCTTATATATTTCATAATCGATATAAGTAAAACGTATAAAATATCGCTTATAAAATGCAGATATTAATTGTCAAAAATGATATAGTTTGTACACATAGAAAAACAGGAGGTACAAACTATGATTCGAGAACAAACAAACGAACCTAAAAGAAACCCGATCAAAGCCATTGATTATTTCCTGAACAAGTGCAGAAAAGAATATACTTCTGTAGAAATCATGACGAATTCAGGAGAAATCATCGAAGGCGTAATAGACTGCTATGACCACGATACCATAGTTGTCCATAACGATATATCACAGATCGTTATCTTTAAGCACTCGATCTGCTACATTTCCCCAAGAAACGGACAAAGAGTTCTTTCTCCGGAAAAGACAAAATGGGAATATGATCCTTCAAACAGTGCGACGATCGTACTGGCTGCAGGGAAACTCAATTAACGTTAGTTCTGAAAACTCCGTCTACAACGCCTAGGATCCTGCAGTCATCATCCTCGAACGGGATCGGTGAATATGCCGGATTCTCAGGCAGAAGGATGGCATGGCCTTTGCGGTAGGTGAGACGCTTAACGGTAGCTTCATTACCGATCATAGCCACAATGATCTGTCCCATATTGGCCATATTATCTCGACGGACGATAACAAAATCACCGTCACAAATATGCGCATTGATCATGCTGTCGCCACGGACCTTAAGCATAAAGTACTCTGCTGAATTGAAATACTCAGCAGGGAAGGGCATATAGTGATCAATATTCTCCTCGGCAAGGATCGGAACACCGGCGGTAACCGTTCCTACAAGAGGAATGTCCTTAGGCACGGATGCTTCATCATTAAAGGTTTCCTTGATCATGATCGCGCGGCGCTTGCCGGGTATATATTCGATCTTACCTTCGTCCTGAAGACGGCGAAGATGAGCATGTACAGTAGAGGTAGACTTGATGCCGACTCCCTGACAGATCTCACGTACAGACGGCGGGTAACCCTCTCTCTTAACGTATGCAACAATAAAGGCGTAGATGATCTCTAAAGTCTCTTTCAGATTACTCTTTGTAAACCTGTATGTAGCCATAAAGCTCTCCTCCGTACGTTATTTGCATTTATCTTACCATTCTATAATATCAGTGTCAAACGATTGTTCGCATTTGTGCATTAGTAGAAGTGTGCTATAATTTGAGGGACAAAGGAAGAGTATTTATGGACGAAGAACATATCAATTACGAAGAAACTGCTGAAGAAGCATATGATGAATCCTTAGAGGAAGCCTACGAGGACGAATCTGCAGCTTCCGACGGTGCATTGCACACTGTCGGTGGTTTCTTTGCGTTCTTAGGACGTACAACAGTCCGATATTTTAAGAATCTTCCGGATTCGATCAGAAATAAGGTAAAAGCCAAGATTGCAGAACGCAGAAGAATGCCGAAAAGAAAATCGATCCATAAGGTCTATGTGCTGGTAGGATATACCACTAAAGAATATGTAGACAGGAAGTATAGGAAAGAAAGAGCTTTATTGATCACCAGGAAAATTCTGATTGCAGGAATTGTTATTCTGGTATTAATCATGACGTACCGCTGGATAACTCCTAAGATCGATTATAACGAATACAAACAGATGGTCGGCATCGATAAATTCAACGAATTAACACAGAGCGATCCGTTCGCTACAGAGACAACGATCGTTGCAATCGCTCCTGATGTTCAGAACGTTACTCCAATCCCGTCGAACACAACTGAAACCAAAGAAACACAAGATCAGACATAAAGGATCATCACAGTATGATCCTTTTTTATTGTGTGCAGAAGAGGCAGGATTTTGATTTTTCATTTTAGAGAGAAGTCGGATTTCTTATACATACAATTAAACAAAATCACAGTTTTGTTTAATTGAGAAGAAGTAAAAACAGAAAAACACCCCTGAAAGACCATTTTTATAATGACCGCTCAGGAGCGTTTTATTTTCTTTTAAATGATAGATTGTACTTAACGGATCATTCTATTTAATGCGCATACGACTGCTCGCAGCGAAGATTTGGTTACGGAACTCGAAATTCCTGCTCCCAGATGCAGCTCTCCGTCTTTATCAGCAATCTGTACGTAAGTTATAGCTGCTGAATCTGATCCACTCTTTATCGCGTGCTCATTATACATTCTGATCGACAGTTTAATGTTCAGAGTTTTTTCTATACCATTACAGAACGCATCGAGTAAACCAATACCATCTCCGTTAACAACAATAAGCTCTTCACCGAATTTCAGATTAACAGTTACGTGAGCTTTTTTATCTCCGAGAGATTCTTCACGATAACCAACCATATGATATGGTGTCATAACATTTACATAAACCTCATCGAACAATTCGAAAAGTTCCTGAGGCATCAACTCACTGTGACGATTCTCAGATTCGGCTGTAACGATCTGCATAAAGTCTTTCTGGAACGATTTCGGCAGATGCAGGCCATAATTACGTTCCATAATATATGCAAGGCCGTTTTTACCGGACTGGCTGTTGATCCTGATGATCGGATCATAATTGCGTCCGACATCCTTCGGATCGATTGGCAGATACGGCACATACCAATTATTTATTTTTTTGACATTTTCCATGCCTTTCTGGATCGCATTCTGATGAGTACCCGAAAACGCCGTAAATACAAGCCTTCCAGCCCATGGCTGACGGTCTCCGATACGCATTCCGGTACATCCTTCATACATATCAATAGCTTCATCGATATTCGAAAAATCTAGTTTCGGGTCGACGCCCTGCATGAACATATTCATTGCAATCGTTACAATATCAGCGTTTCCGGTTCTTTCACCATTTCCGAAAAGCGTTCCCTCAACGCGGTCTGCGCCTGCAAGCAACGCCATTTCCGAAGATGCTACACCGGTTCCGCGGTCATTATGCGTATGTACGGAGATAATAATTGAATCTCTGTACTTTGTATGAGTCGCAAAATACTCGACCTGGTCGGCAAAAACATTAGGATACGTCATTTCAACGGTTTCAGGGAGATTAATAATGACCTTGTTATCCGGTGTAGGTTTCCATACATCCAGAACAGCATCAATAATCTCAACCGCAAACTCAGGCTCGGTTTCGGAAAAGTTTTCCGGAGAGTACTCCAGATGCCAGTGTGTATTACTTTCATCTGAATCGATCTCCGCCTGGATCAGCTTCGCGCCTTTGACAGCCAGTGCTTTACACTGTTCCTTATCAAAACCGAAAACAACCTCGCGCTGGAGTTTCGAAGTCGAATTATAAAGATGCACGATTGCAGATCTTGCGCCTTTGGCAGCATCAAATGTCTTCTTGATGACATCTTCTCGCGCCATCGTTAACACCTGAACCGTAACGTCTTTCGGAATCAGATCATTGTCGATCAAATAACGGGTAAACTCATATTCGGTATCCGACGCAGCCGGATAACCGATCTCGATCTCTTTAAAACCGAGCTTTACAAGGTAATCGAAAAACTGGACTTTCTGATTAAGATCCATCGGAACCTCAAGCGCCTGATTACCGTCACGAAGATCAACACTGCACCAGATAGGAGCTTTGGTGATCTTTTTGTTCGGCCATGTGCGTTCCGGAAAATCAATCATCACCGGCATACGATACTTACCTGTATTCATCTTCTTCCCTCCTCTTCTTCTGCTGTTTCAGAAGAAAATATCAAAAACAAAAAGGCTTCCGTCTCTAATATAAGAGACGAAAGCCATTACTTCCGCGGTACCACTCTTGTTCACCTCTTCTATGAGGTGCGCTCATCGGATACAGGAACTAATTCCGATATCCTGCTCTCTGATAACGGTGAGCCTCCGACTTCATCTACTGCTGATCTTTTTCAATGAAGCGCACTCCAGGGCGAGTTCAAAATCTCTCTTCTACCCGGCTTCCACCGTCCCGGGCTCTCTATAAGAAGCGGAAGATCCCTACTGATCCCCTTCATCGTGTTTACTTATTTAACTTATCACAAATCGTTCGCATTGACAAGTTTCAAGAAAAAACCTTTCTTCGCT